>NC_003030.1:337500-340000 GCF_000008765.1 Clostridium acetobutylicum ATCC 824 | reverse complement strand
CCCACCTATTCTGTACAGACAATACCGAGATTCAATGCTAAGATACAGTAAAGCTCTACGGGGTCTTTCCGTCCAATCGCGGGTAGCAAGCATCTTCACTTGCACTACAATTTCGCCGGATTTGCTGTTGAGACAGTGCCCAAATCATTACGCCATTCGTGCGGGTCGGAACTTACCCGACAAGGAATTTCGCTACCTTAGGACCGTTATAGTTACGGCCGCCGTTTACTGGGGCTTAAGTTCATGCCTTCGCTTGCGCTAAGCATTCCCCTTAACCTTCCAGCACCGGGCAGGCGTCAGCTCCTATACTTCAGCTTTCGCTTTAGCAGAAACCTGTGTTTTTGATAAACAGTTGCTTGGGCCTATTCTCTGCGACCTACTCTCGTAGGCACCCCTTCTCCCGAAGTTACGGGGTCAATTTGCCGAGTTCCTTAACAGCAATTCTTCCGATGGTCTTAGGATTCTCTCCTCACCTACCTGTGTCGGTTTGCGGTACGGGCACAGAGCTCCTGGATAGAGACTTTTCTTGGCAGCATGAAATCAGATATTTCGGTAGTAAACTACCTCACCATTACACCCCAGACTTAACGAAAGACGGATTTTCCTATCTTTCATCCTCAGTGCTTAGACGTACTTCCAATAACGTACGCATATCCTATCCTCCTGCGTCATCCCATTTCTCATAACGTTACTCTGCGGTATCGGAATATCAACCGATTGTCCATCACCTACGCCTTTCGGCCTCGGCTTAGGTCCCGACTTACCCTGGGCGGACGAACCTTCCCCAGGAAACCTTAGGTTTTCGACCACTAAGATTCTCACTTAGTTCTCGCTACTTATGCCAGCATACTCTCTCCTGTACAGTCCACCGCTCCTTTGGGTACGACTTCAGCCCATACAGGATGCTCCTCTACCACTTGTACGAAGTACAAGTTCACAGCTTCGGTGTTAGATTTTAGCCCCGGACATTTTCGGCGCAGGATCTCTTGACTAGTGAGCTATCACGCACTCTTTTAATGTATGGCTGCTTCTGAGCCAACATCCTAGTTGTCTTAGAAATCCCACATCCTTTACCACTTAATCTATACTTTGGGACCTTAGCTGGTGATCTGGGCTGTTTCCCTTTTGACTACGGATCTTATCATTCGCAGTCTGACTACCATGATTCAAGTATCCAGCATTCGGAGTTTGATAAAGTTCGGTAACTGTTGTCAGCCCCTACCTCATTCAGTGCTCTACCTCCGGTACTCATTCATGGCGCTAGCCCTAAAGCTATTTCGAGGAGAACCAGCTATATCCGAGTTCGATTGGAATTTCTCCCCTATCCACAGCTCATCCCATGGTTTTTCAACACCATTGTGGTTCGGGCCTCCACGGAATTTTACTTCCGCTTCACCCTGGCCATGGATAGGTCACCCGGTTTCGGGTCTACAGCATGCAACTATACGCCCTATTCAGACTTGGTTTCCCTTCGGCTGCTCACCTTAAGTGCTTAACCTTGCTGCATACCGTAACTCGCTGGCTCGTTCTACAAAAAGCACATCATCACACATTAACGTGTTTTGATCGGTTGTGGACACACGGTTTCAGGTTCTATTTCACTCCCCTCCTGGGGTTCTTTTCACCTTTCCCTCACGGTACTTCTTCACTATCGGTCACTAGGTAGTATTTAGCCTTGGGAGGTGGTCCTCCCAGCTTCCCACAAGGTTTCACGTGTCTCGTGGTACTCTGGTACAGATCGGGCTTTTTTCTCTTTTTACCTACAGGACTATTACCTTCTATGGTTTAACTTTCCAGAAATCTTCGGTTAAGATATAAAGCCTTAATGATCTGACCGCAACCCCGGAAACAAGTTTCCGGTTTGGGCTCTTTCCGTTTCGCTCGCCGCTACTAAGGAAATCGATTTTTCTTTCTCTTCCTCCAGGTACTTAGATGTTTCAGTTCCCCGGGTTTACCTCTATATACCTATGAATTCAGTATACAGTTCATGGGGTTACCCATGAGAGTTTCCTCATTCGGAAATCTTCGGTTCACAGGCTATCTGCGCCTACCCGAAGCTTATCGCAGCTTATCACGTCCTTCATCGGCTTCTAGTGCCAAGGCATTCACCATGCGCCCTTTGTAGCTTGACCTTAAGTAAATATATTTAAATTCAAACAACAAAGAATTAACTTTGCCTTGCTTTAGAG
Organism: Clostridium acetobutylicum ATCC 824; assembly: GCF_000008765.1. NCBI lineage: Bacteria > Bacillati > Bacillota > Clostridia > Eubacteriales > Clostridiaceae > Clostridium > Clostridium acetobutylicum. The sequence continues at coordinate 337,811 of NC_003030.1, read as the reverse complement.
TATTACTCTATATTGATTACTATGCAATTTTCAAAGTACAAATTTAGAGAGAATTAAACTCTCAAAATTAAACAGAGAACAAAGAACCTTCATGGAAATTACATTTCCATGTCGACTCCTTAGAAAGGAGGTGATCCAGCCGCAGGTTCTCCTACGGCTACCTTGTTACGACTTCACCCCAATTATCAACCCCACCTTCGACCGCTGGTTCCAAAAGGTTACCTCACGGGCTTCGGGTGTTGCCGACTCTCATGGTGTGACGGGCGGTGTGTACAAGACCCGGGAACGTATTCACCGCGACATTCTGATTC
>NC_003030.1:170000-335000 GCF_000008765.1 Clostridium acetobutylicum ATCC 824 | reverse complement strand
AGGCGACCGCCCCAGTCAAACTGCCCTCCTAGCTATGTCCCGTGACCAGTTTCATGGCCTCCGGTTAGAACCCCAGTACTGTCAGGGTGGTATCCCAAAGACGACTCCACAATCCCTGACGGAACTGCTTCCAAGTCTCCCACCTATTCTGTACAGACAATACCGAGATTCAATGCTAAGATACAGTAAAGCTCTACGGGGTCTTTCCGTCCAATCGCGGGTAGCAAGCATCTTCACTTGCACTACAATTTCGCCGGATTTGCTGTTGAGACAGTGCCCAAATCATTACGCCATTCGTGCGGGTCGGAACTTACCCGACAAGGAATTTCGCTACCTTAGGACCGTTATAGTTACGGCCGCCGTTTACTGGGGCTTAAGTTCATGCCTTCGCTTACGCTAAGCATTCCCCTTAACCTTCCAGCACCGGGCAGGCGTCAGCTCCTATACTTCAGCTTTCGCTTTAGCAGAAACCTGTGTTTTTGATAAACAGTTGCTTGGGCCTATTCTCTGCGACCTACTCTCGTAGGCACCCCTTCTCCCGAAGTTACGGGGTCAATTTGCCGAGTTCCTTAACAGCAATTCTTCCGATGGTCTTAGGATTCTCTCCTCACCTACCTGTGTCGGTTTGCGGTACGGGCACAGAGCTCCTGGATAGAGACTTTTCTTGGCAGCATGAAATCAGATATTTCGGTAGTAAACTACCTTACCATTACACCCCAGACTTAACGAAAGACGGATTTTCCTATCTTTCATCCTCAGTGCTTAGACGTACTTCCAATAACGTACGCATATCCTATCCTCCTGCGTCATCCCATTTCTCATAACGTTACTCTGCGGTATCGGAATATCAACCGATTGTCCATCACCTACGCCTTTCGGCCTCGGCTTAGGTCCCGACTTACCCTGGGCGGACGAACCTTCCCCAGGAAACCTTAGGTTTTCGACCACTAAGATTCTCACTTAGTTCTCGCTACTTATGCCAGCATACTCTCTCCTGTACAGTCCACCGCTCCTTTCGGTACGACTTCAGCCCATACAGGATGCTCCTCTACCACTTGTACGAAGTACAAGTTCACAGCTTCGGTGTTAGATTTTAGCCCCGGACATTTTCGGCGCAGGATCTCTTGACTAGTGAGCTATTACGCACTCTTTTAATGTATGGCTGCTTCTGAGCCAACATCCTAGTTGTCTTAGAAATCCCACATCCTTTACCACTTAATCTATACTTTGGGACCTTAGCTGGTGATCTGGGCTGTTTCCCTTTTGACTACGGATCTTATCATTCGCAGTCTGACTACCATGATTCAAGTATCCAGCATTCGGAGTTTGATAAAGTTCGGTAACTGTTGTCAGCCCCTACCTCATTCAGTGCTCTACCTCCGGTACTCATTCATGGCGCTAGCCCTAAAGCTATTTCGAGGAGAACCAGCTATATCCGAGTTCGATTGGAATTTCTCCCCTATCCACAGCTCATCCCATGGTTTTTCAACACCATTGTGGTTCGGGCCTCCACGGAATTTTACTTCCGCTTCACCCTGGCCATGGATAGGTCACCCGGTTTCGGGTCTACAGCATGCAACTATACGCCCTATTCAGACTTGGTTTCCCTTCGGCTGCGCACCTTAAGTGCTTAACCTTGCTGCATACCGTAACTCGCTGGCTCGTTCTACAAAAAGCACATCATCACACATTAACGTGTTTTGATCGGTTGTGGACACACGGTTTCAGGTTCTATTTCACTCCCCTCCTGGGGTTCTTTTCACCTTTCCCTCACGGTACTTCTTCACTATCGGTCACTAGGTAGTATTTAGCCTTGGGAGGTGGTCCTCCCAGCTTCCCACAAGGTTTCACGTGTCTCGTGGTACTCTGGTACAGATCGGGCTTTTTTCTCTTTTTACCTACAGGACTATTACCTTCTATGGTTTAACTTTCCAGAAATCTTCGGTTAAGATATAAAGCCTTAATGATCTGACCGCAACCCCGGAAACAAGTTTCCGGTTTGGGCTCTTTCCGTTTCGCTCGCCGCTACTAAGGAAATCGATTTTTCTTTCTCTTCCTCCAGGTACTTAGATGTTTCAGTTCCCCGGGTTTACCTCTATATACCTATGAATTCAGTATACAGTTCATGGGGTTACCCATGAGAGTTTCCTCATTCGGAAATCTTCGGTTCACAGGCTATTTGCGCCTACCCGAAGCTTATCGCAGCTTATCACGTCCTTCATCGGCTCCTAGTGCCAAGGCATTCACCATGCGCCCTTTGTAGCTTGACCTTAAGTAAATATATTTAAATTCAAACAACAAAGAATTAACTTTGCCTTGCTTTAGAGTATTACTCTATATTGATTACTATGCAATTTTCAAAGTACAAATTTAGAGAGAATTAAACTCTCAAAATTAAACAGAGAACAAAGAACCTTCATGGAAATTACATTTCCATGTCGACTCCTTAGAAAGGAGGTGATCCAGCCGCAGGTTCTCCTACGGCTACCTTGTTACGACTTCACCCCAATTATCAACCCCACCTTCGACCGCTGGTTCCAAAAGGTTACCTCACGGGCTTCGGGTGTTGCCGACTCTCATGGTGTGACGGGCGGTGTGTACAAGACCCGGGAACGTATTCACCGCGACATTCTGATTCGCGATTACTAGCAACTCCGGCTTCATGTAGGCGAGTTTCAGCCTACAATCCGAACTGGGATAGGGTTTTGAGTTTTGCTCCACCTTGCGGTATTGCATCTTTTTGTCCCCACCATTGTAGCACGTGTGTAGCCCTAGACATAAGGGGCATGATGATTTGACGTCATCCCCACCTTCCTCCCGGTTAACCCGGGCAGTCTCACTAGAGTGCTCAACTAAATGTTAGCAACTAATGATAAGGGTTGCGCTCGTTGCGGGACTTAACCCAACATCTCACGACACGAGCTGACGACAACCATGCACCACCTGTCATCCTGTCCCCGAAGGGACTTCATCCATTACGGACTAATTCAGGAGATGTCAAGTCTAGGTAAGGTTCTTCGCGTTGCTTCGAATTAAACCACATGCTCCGCTGCTTGTGCGGGTCCCCGTCAATTCCTTTGAGTTTTAATCTTGCGACCGTACTTCCCAGGCGGAATACTTATTGTGTTAACTGCGGCACAGAAGGAGTCGATACCTCCTACACCTAGTATTCATCGTTTACGGCGTGGACTACCAGGGTATCTAATCCTGTTTGCTCCCCACGCTTTCATGCCTCAGCGTCAGTTACAGTCCAGAAGGCCGCCTTCGCCACTGGTATTCTTCCTAATCTCTACGCATTTCACCGCTACACTAGGAATTCTGCCTTCCTCTCCTGCACTCCAGACATCCAGTTTGAAATGCAGCCCCCAAGTTAAGCCCGGGGATTTCACATCTCACTTAAATATCCGCCTACACATCCTTTACGCCCAGTAAATCCGGACAACGCTTGCCACCTACGTATTACCGCGGCTGCTGGCACGTAGTTAGCCGTGGCTTCCTCCTATGGTACCGTCATTATCGTCCCATAAGACAGAGTTTTACGATCCGAAGACCTTCATCACTCACGCGGCGTTGCTGCATTAGGGTTTCCCCCATTGTGCAATATTCCCCACTGCTGCCTCCCGTAGGAGTCTGGACCGTGTCTCAGTTCCAATGTGGCCGATCACCCTCTCAGGTCGGCTACGCATCGAAGCCTTGGTGAGCCGTTACCTCACCAACAAGCTAATGCGCCGCGGGTCCATCTCATAGCGAATAAATCCTTTGGCTCAAGAATCATGCGATTCTCGAGTATTATGCGGTATTAATCTTCCTTTCGAAAGGCTATTCCCCACTATGAGGTAGGTTACCCACGTGTTACTCACCCGTCCGCCGCTGGGAACCGAAGTTCCCCGCTCGACTTGCATGTGTTAAGCACGCCGCCAGCGTTCGTCCTGAGCCAGGATCAAACTCTCAATTTAAAAGTTTGATATAATACAGATGCTAGTCTGTATTCCTTTAGCTCATCGCTAAATTTATTTAAATAGAATAAATTCTATTTAAAAGAATTGCTGGTTCTTTAATTCTCTGTTTAATTTTCAAAGTTCAATTGTTTGCTGCACTAGACAGCTTAATTATATTATCACAACAAATTTATATTGTCAACATATTTTTTAGTTGTTAATTTAATTGGTTGTGATTAGATATTAATTATATCATATTTATCTTTCTTGTCAATACATTTTTCAAAATTATTCTTTACAAATTGACTTTACAAGATAATTACTATAACTAGCTATTGAGCTTTAATACGTTAATCATTTTCCTCAACTATGCCAGGAATAATATCATAACATATTTAATCATAATGTCAATAGATTTTTAAATTTATTATTCAAGGTAAATTGCTCCAAATATTATAAGTACTTCTTTGCAATTAGAGGTATCCCCTGCAAAAAAATTATTCTGGCTTTATATGCCAATAATCTAATGATATATTCCAAATCTCTCATTAACATTTTCAACTATCAAAACAATCAACTCAAGATTGGAATACTATCATAACACATTTAAATATATTGTCAATGCATTTTTTAATTATTATACTTTAAGAATATAGTTAGTTCTGTTCCCTCACCCTCTTTACTTTTAACATCACAAAATCCTTCATGTAACTTTACAATATCATTAGCTATTGCCATTCCAAGTCCTGACCCCTTTGAATTTGAAGTTGTGTTTGTTCCTCTATAGTATCTTTCAAATATATGTTCAATATCTTTTTCAGGTATGCCTTTTCCATTGTCTTTTATAGTAGTTTTAATAAATCCTTCCTCTATTTTTACCCCTACTTCTATAGTAGATCTATTATCATTATACATTAGAAAGTTCGTAATAATATTTACAAATGCTCTTTTCATCATAAGCTCATCTATATCTACAATAAGATTTTCATTTATCTTATCAATATTTACGTTTCTATCTTTAAACTCCGGTGATGAATGTAGCTTATAAACTATATCTTTTAACCATTGACTAAAATAAATTTTTTTCTTCTTTATATTAACGCAATTGTTTCTAAGCTTATAGCTAAAATTCAAATCATTGATTAATTCTTCCATGTACAACGACTTATCATATATAATACCTGCATATTCCCTAACTTCATCTTTTTCAAAATCATATTCATTATCTTTAAGAATTTCTGAGAATCCCTTTATTGATGATAATGGTGTTTTCATATCATGCCCTATAGATGAAATCCACTGATCCCTTAATTCATCTATTTTCTTTTTTCTATTTTTATTATCCATTAATACTTTAGACAGTACATTTAAATTTTTGAATACATACTTATATATTCCCTTTTCTCTTTCATTAATTTTATAATTACCATTAGAAAGCTCTTCTATATAAATAAGTACTTTCTCTAAGGGTTTACCCATCTTACGAGCAAAATAAATATATCCAAATATTAAAATTATTATTAGATTAGCGGCTAGTATTGCCAATATTCCGCCGCCGATTATCGTCTTAATGTTATGTGGATTATACTCCACATTATATTTTGCAATTTTATCTATAGGAAATCCAATAAAGTAAGAAAATTTATTTTTTTCTCCTATGAATAATGTAGAGTTAACAGTATCGTATTTATAAACATGTACAAATTCTATTGGCGTATATTGTTTAGGAACATTTTTAGGTTTCTTATATGAGTATGCTTCCGTTAATTTATTATCTACAATTTGAATCCATGCATTTTTATCCTTTAATATCTTTTTACCGTTATCATTTATATACGCCCTATTGTGACTTATTTCTATGTACTTTCCCATATCACTTGTAAACTGTGCTGGGTCTTGAGTTAATGTTGGTCTATATTCTGTTACTTTTATCATGATAAGCATGTCTACAAAAAACATTATCACAAATATCATTACTATACTTTTAGTAAATAGGCTGGTAATCTTTATATAATTAGATGATTTTCTTTTCATAACTTATCCTTTCCTAGAGCTTTAGTTTATATCCTAACCCCTTAACAGTTAAAATATATTTTGGATTTGAAGGATCATCCTCAAGTTTTTGTCTAAGCTTTCTTATATGTACCATTATAGTATTATCATATCCAACATAATCATCTTCCCAAACAGCATTTACTATCTTTTCTTTAGAAAGTATTATGTTTTTATTTTCAACTAGATACTTTAGAAGTAATAATTCCTTTGCTCTTAAAATAGTACTTTTATCATTTTTTATAATTTCACCTTTTTCAAAATCAATGGTAAAGTGTTCAGTCTTTATTATATTCTCTCTATTAGTCAATGATTTCTTAACCATTTCAATTCTCTTAAGATGAGCCTTAACTCTAAGAGCAACCTCTTTAGGTGAAAATGGTTTTGTAATATAGTCATCTGCCCCAAGACCAAGTCCTATTATTTTATCTGTATCTTCACTTTTCGCTGACAAGAACATTATTGGAACAGAGCTAAAGTTTCTTATTTGTCTAAATACTTCAAATCCATCTATGTCTGGAAGCATTATATCTAGAATAATAATTTCCGGTGCATTTTCTCTGCACTTTTTTACTCCATCCATTCCATTTGTACTTGTTATTACATTACTGAACCCTTCCTTTTTAAGTACTGTAGTCAATAATTTTAATATACTTTCTTCATCATCCACAAGAAGAATTTTGCTGTCTTCTATATTCTTCATAAGTAACACCTCCTTAAATATGATAATATACATTCCTTATCTATTTCAATTAATAAACAAATAGTTAAGGTTTATTTAAGGTTGAGATTAAATAGAGATAAGCTTGGCATATTATAATTTACCCATAGTCAAGTTAATGAACTTTGAAAGACATGTATAGGAGTGATATAAATGAACAATTATGTTGTTGAAATTAATAATTTAAGTAAAACTTACAGAGGATTTAATGCTGTAAATAATATAAACCTTAATATTAGAGAAGGAAGAATTTACGGTTTTCTAGGTCCAAATGGTGCTGGAAAATCAACTACCATAAGAATGATATTAGGACTAATAAAAAATTCTTCCGGTAGTATAAAAATCTTCGGAAAAAACCTAAAAGAAAATAGAGCTGAAATATTAAAGAATGTAGGTGCATTAGTAGAATCCCCTTCTTATTATGGTCATTTAAATGCTTACGAAAATTTAAAGATATGGTCATATATAAAGGGTGTTGATAAAAATGCTATAGATGAAGTTTTAAAACTAGTTAATCTTTATGAGCATAGAAAAAAGAAGGTAAGTAAGTTTTCTCTTGGAATGAAGCAAAGACTTGGCATAGCACAAGCTTTAATTGGAAACCCAGAACTCATAATACTTGATGAGCCTACTAACGGTTTAGATCCAATGGGTATAAAAGAAATTAGAAATCTTATAGTAAATTTAGCTAAAAAGCACAATAAAACCATTATCATAAGTTCTCATATTTTAAGCGAAATGGAACTAATGATTGATGATGTAGGAATAATCAATAAGGGCACACTTCTTTACGAAGGTTCTCTTTCAAACTTAAAGTCTAAATATAAGCCGGACGCAAGACTTGAAGATATATTTATAGATTTAATAGGAGGTAGACAATAAATGGAGACTCTTACTTGTTTAAAATTAGAATTTATGAAATTTAGAAAAAGCCTTATAAAATTCTTGTTCCTTTTTCCGGTGCTTTTATCTACTTCTATGTTATGTATAGGCCTTTACTTTAGGAAAAAAAGTTTTATAGCCTATGGCGGATTAAAAAATAGTTTCTCAAGTCTACTCTTTGCCAATCACTCCATGCTAGCTTGGCATATTATACTTCTTTTATTTGTGATATCAATAAGTATCTATGTATTTTACATTGAGACTTCAAATGATTCCTTAACCTCTATATGTTCAAGTAATCTTAAAAGAAGAAACATATACCTTGCCAAATGGATGTTACTAATGCTATCTACTATTTTAATGATATTGATTGGTGTATGCATTTTAGTAGTTGAAGCAAAAATATTTAATATTCCTTTTACTTTTAATGATGGTGTCATTGTACGCTATATATCCTTTGAATTACTTTGTTCTTTAGGCTTAGTTAGTTTTCAACTATTTCTGATATCTTTATTAAAGGATATTACAACTTCTACTATTGTTTCTCTTTTAGCTGCAGTTGGCTTTAACGCTATACACTTAAGTGATGGTTTAATACCATATATACCATACTTGTATTTTTCAAACTCAACACCTTTTTCTAATACAACTATTTTAAGACAATCAATTATTGTTTCTCTAATTTATTGCGTTTTATTCTTAATCATCGGAATTATAACTTTCAATTTTAAGGACATAAGGGAGTGATTATTATGTGTAAACTTATCAAATGTGAATTACTAAAATTAAAATCTATGCTTGGAGCAATACTTGCGTTTTTCTTTCCTCTACTATTAGTATCTATTGGTCTTTTAAATATTTATACTGGAAGTGTTAAAATTTCTGGTACAAGTGAAATGTGGAATGCCATATACGTACAAAGTTCCTCTTTATATGGCGGAATCCTCTTCCCTGTATTTTTGTCAGCATTAGTATCTCTTCAATGGAGAGTTGAATTTAAAAATAACAATATAAATAATATTTTAATTACTGATAAATCCCATAAAGATATCTACTTAAGCAAGATATTCAGTACTTTTGTAATAGCTTTTATAAATATTATTTTGTATATTATAATCATATTTATATCTGTAAAAGTCCTTCTACCAAAAGAAACTGTAAAGGCATTTATATTTTATGGCCCTATCATAGGACTTCTATTTTCTTTGCCTCTTATATGTATTCAACATTTTTTAAGCATGAATTTTAAAAACTTTGCACTCCCATTAGTAATTGGCATAGTTTTAAGTCTTCCTAATTTCGTAGCAAGCTGCTATAGTTTTTCTACTTTTATTCCTTATTCTTATATATGTAAAGGTATGTTCTTTAACGTTAAAAATTCTCTAAATGTAGAATGTCCTATATATATATTTATACTTACAGCTTTAATATTTGTGGCTTCAGTCTCACTGGGAACAAAAGTATTCAAAAACAAAGAATTTCGTTAAAATAATTTAAAGTCCGCTTAATATAGAAAACTTCTTATTAACCGGACTTATCTTATCCACATTTATCTTTTTAATTAAGGTTTGTTTGTGGATAATTAGCTTATTAAATTTATTTTTGTGCATAACTTTATTTTTCTTCTTTTTCTAATAAAACTGACCTCATAATAACATTGTCACCGTATTTTTTTCTTATAGAATCTAATGTCTTATCTAAAATCTCATTTCTAGTATCAGTTTTTTCATCAAACATAGATATTTGAACACTGCTTCCACTACATAATCCAGAAAGCTGAACTCCCAAAAGTCTTATAGGTTCTCTTCCCCACATTTCATTAAATATCTTATCTGCATAAAGTATGATATCTCTAGTACTACTCACAGCATTCTTTAGCTTTTTCTGATGGGAGTAGTTTCTAAAATCACTAGTTCTTATATTTACAGAAATTGATGTGCAGTATTTGTTAGCATCTCTAAGCCTTTGACCTAAATTTTCGCATAAGGTTACTAGTATTTTATGAATCTTTTCCGTATCTGTTAAATCCATAGATAGTGTTGTTTCATTACTTATGCACTTTATTTCATCTCTGTATCTACTTATATCCGAATTATCTATTCCATTAGCATATTCCCAAACCATATTTCCATGACTTTTAAACTTGGCTTTAAGAATATTAACATCATATTTTGCAAGTTCACCAATGGTTTTAATGTGTAGTTCATTTAACTTCCTCTTCATACTTTTCCCAACCATAAATAGCTCACCAACAGGTAATGGCCACATTTTATCTTTAATTTCATGTTTATACAATGTGTTTATCTTGTCAGGTTTATTCAGTTCCGATGCCATCTTAGCTAAAAGTCTATTAGTAGATATTCCTACATTAACAGTAAACCCCAACTCATTTTTTATTCTCTCCTTAATTATGCTCGCAAACTCTACGCTTTCCATTCCTCTTAAATCATTAGTCACATCCATAAAACACTCGTCAATTGAATACTTTTCTATATGAGGTGTAAATCTTTTAAGTAAATTCATCATGCTTTCACTTGCTTTTCTGTAAGTATCAAATCGCGGAGGAAACACTAGTATATTAGGGCATTTCTTTCTTGCATGGTAGAGGCTTTCACCTGTTACTATCCCATACTTTTTAGCCGGAGTTGATTTTGCAAGAACCACTCCATGCCTTGACTTCTCGTCCCCACCTATAACTGATGGTACTTTTCTTATGTCGATATCCTCTCCGTTTTTAAGTTTTTCAACAGCAGTCCACGAAAGAAATGCTGAATTTACATCAACGTGGAATATTACCTTACTCATTTATATAAACCTCACAAAATAAAATTATATTACAGTTTCTAATACCTTACCTATACTATCACTTATAACTAAATCTGCTTCATTATCGTAAGCTGTAGCTGATTTATTTATAAGAATTAACTTATTTCCTTTAAAGTATCTTATAAGTCCAGCTGCTGGATATACAACAAGCGACGTTCCTCCTACTATAAGAGTATCTGCCTCACTTATAGCCTTAACTGAATTTTGTATTATACTATCATCTAATCCCTCTTCATACAAAACAACATCTGGTTTAACTATTCCACCACACTTATCACATTTAGGGATAGTTGTTTCGCTTTTTATAACATACTCTAAATCGAAAGACTTTCCACAATCCATACAATAATTTCTATGAATAGAACCATGGAGCTCATATACATTTTTAGAGCCTGCAAGTTGATGAAGTCCGTCTATGTTTTGCGTTACTATTGCTTTAAGCTTACCTTGCTCCTCAATCTTTGCCAATGAATAATGAGCGGCATTTGGTTTTGCATCTTTAAATATCATTTTTTCTCTATAAAATTCAAAAAAATCTTCTGTATGATTTTTAAAAAAAGTATGACTTAACATAACCTCTGGTGGGTATGAAAAGTTATTTTTAGTTTTATACAAACCATTTTCAGATCTAAAATCAGGTATATTACTCTCCGTAGAAACTCCAGCCCCTCCAAAAAAGACTATACTAGAACTTTCAGCAACTATCTTTTTTAATTCATTAATTTTATCCAATAATAACATCTCCCTATAATCATACTAACTATATTTTATCATAAATAAAAAAACTAATGATACCTTATACCATCAGTTTTATTATTGACATATATGATTTTTTAAATTATTGTTTGCAGTTTACTATTTTTTCTATTATAGAATCCGAAACGCTTTCCTTCAGAATTTTAACTCCATATATTAAAGGTCCTATAATTAAATCAAGGCTTTGTCTTATATAGTTAGGTCTCCCATCAAGATTTATTATTATACTTTTATTTCTGATTCCACTAATTCCACGATATAATATAGCCTCCTTAGTCATATCATAAGTCTTACATCTTATTATCTCTGAGAATCCTGGTATTTGTTTTTCAATAACTTCAAGAGTTGCTTCAGGCATCACATCTCTTTTAGAAAATCCTGTTCCTCCGTTTGTTAATACAACATCACTTTTTAGCTCCTCACATAAATAGATTAACTTTTCCTTAATAGCATCTTTATCTTCTTTAATGGTACTATAATCTAAAACATTTAAGCTCTTTTCTTTAATATAATCATAAATAATCTTCCCAGTTAATTCTTTATCATTTCTATCTAATTTATAGTCTAACGTTAGAATAGAAAACTTTATTGAATCCATCACATCACCCCCAAACCTAATACTTATTCCTCAAACAATATATACTTATGAATAAAATCTCACTGATTATCCATGGTGCTATAAAATATTCTAGACTTCATTTTTAATTTCCCAGTATGTTCTGTCCTTATGTTTAATCAATCAAAACGCGAGTTTTTTAACGAATTATCAATTTATATCTATTTTTTAGCTATTTTTATTATTTTTTACTCGTTTTATTAATAATTTAATATTTTGGTTATTCCAAATATTGTGATATTATATAAATTAATAAAACATAACTTTGAATAACAACTTGTTACGTATAGTTATGTTCCGTACACTTAAAATAAAGTATATGATTGTATTCACATCATTCTTGTAAGGAGCTGTTCCTATTGGAAAAAGACATTAATTTAAAAATCTTCAAAGGAAATTTAATATTCACAAAAACATCAGATAAATTTACTATAATGAAAGACTCTTATATAGTTGTAATAGACGGAAAAATAGCTTCCGTTTCTAGCAATCTTCCAGATAAATACAAAGGCAATCCAATAATAGATTTCAGAAATAATATTATTATACCTGGAATGAATGATCTTCATGCCCATGCTTCTCAATATAAAAATCTAGGTATTGGTATGGATAAGGAACTTCTTCCATGGCTAAATAATTATACCTTTCCAGAAGAAGCAAAATTTCTAAATGTAGATTATGCTAAAAAAACTTATGGAAGATTAATAAAAGACTTAATAAAAAACGGCACTACTAGAGTTGCACTTTTTGCTACATTGCACAAAGATTCTACAATTGAGCTTTTTAACATGCTTATAAAATCTGGAATTGGTGCCTATGTTGGTAAAGTAAATATGGATTACAATTGTCCTGATTACTTGACAGAAAACTATATTACTTCTCTAAATGATACAGAGGAGATAATTTTAAAATACAAAGATAAATCAAATATAGTAAAACCAATAATAACCCCAAGATTTGTACCAAGCTGCTCAAATGAACTCATGGATGGTTTAGGCAAACTTTCTTATAAATATAGACTTCCCGTTCAATCTCATCTTTCAGAGAATTTAGACGAAATAGCTGTAGTCAAATCTTTACATAAGAAAAGCAATTTTTATGGTGAAGTATATGATAAGTTCGGCTTATTTGGAAATACACCTACACTAATGGCTCATTGTATTCATTCATCCAAAGAAGAAATTAATTTAATTAAAAGAAATAATGTTACCATTGTGCATTGTCCAACGTCTAATTTCAATCTTGGTAGTGGAATGATGCCTGTAAGAAAATATTTAAATTTAGGTATTAATGTTGTTCTAGGTTCAGATATAAGCGCTGGACATACTTGTTCTCTATTTAAGGTTATTGCTTATGCAATACAAAATTCCAAAATAAAGTGGCAAGAATCTGGCAAAAAGGATATGTTCTTATCCACCTCTGAGGCTTTTTACATGGCTACCAAAAAAGGTGGTAGTTTTTTTGGAAAAGTAGGAAGTTTTGAAGAAGGATACGACTTTGATGCCCTAGTAATAAATGATTCAAATTTATATCCTGAAGACTATGATCTTACCGAAAGACTAGAAAGATTTATATACCTTGGAGATGACAGAAATATAATGAAGAGATATGTATGCGGTAATGAAATTTTTGGACCCAAGTTCTAACACTTTTTATAAATTCAATTAGGAGGGATACCCTATGAATATGAAAAAAATTATTACCTTTCTTTCAATTAGTGCATTTCTAGTTTCTTGCCTTTCGGGATGCACAGCCATTAATTCACACTCATCTACAATAAAAAAAACATCAGTGGCTTCTACAAAAAAAAGTAATAAAAGGATAACTGTTTTAGCCGCAGCTAGTCTTACTGAAAGCTTTAATGAAATTGCAAAAGACTTCAAAAAAGACACGGGAATTGATGTTTCCTTTGACTATGCAGGTAGTCAGCAACTAGAAACTCTTATCAATCAAGGTGCAACAGCTGATGTATTTGCATCTGCCAGCACAAAAAATATGGACGATGTAAGGAAGTCAAAACTTGTTTCATCCCCCTCTATTTTTGTTAAAAACAAAATTGTGGTTTGCCAAAATAAAGATAGTAAAAAGAAGATATCCAAATTATCTGATTTAGGTATTAACAATTTATCTTTAGTAATTGCAGATAAATCTGTTCCTGTCGGTCAATACTTTTATAAATCCCTTGATAATTCTATAGCCAACAATTCAATAAGTTCAGAAGATAAAAACAAAATACTAAAAAATGTTAAAAGCAATGAACTTAACGTAAAAGACGTTGTAAGTAAGGTTCTTCTCGGTGAATCAGATGCTGGTGTTGTGTACAAAACAGATATAACTGAACAAAACATATCAAAATTAAATACAATAAACTTAAAAGAGTTTGAAAGTGTTACAGCAAATTATCCAATTGCAGTTGTAAATTCTTCTAAAGATAAAAACTCCGCTAAAAGCTTTATAGACTATGTTATGTCTAATAAGGGTAAAAAGATTTTAAAAAAATATGGATTTTCAATGCCTTAGAATAAAAAGGATATAATTAAATGATTATAAAAAAGAATCACTTTGATTTAGACAAATTCTTTATATGCTTTTTTTCAATATTCGTAATAATATATTTAGTTATTTTATGTTTCCCTATTGTTTCTGTCGTAAAATATTCTGGAATATCTAACATAATATCCACACTTCAAAATCACGAAAGTTTATCCGCAATAAAGCTGAGTTTTCAAACTTCTTTGACATCACTGCTTCTTACTTTTATTCTTGGTACTCCAACTGTATTTTTCATAGTTCTTAATAAGAAACACCTTTTAGCAAAGTTAGTTGATTTAATTATAGAAATCCCTATCACTCTTCCGCCAGCTGCTGCTGGAATTGCACTCCTTCTCGCATTTGGTAAAAATGGCTTACTAAAAAATTTGTTTTCTATTTACAATATACAACTTACTTTTACTCCCATAGCAGTTATAATAGCTCAATTTTTTGTTTCTTCTATATACTATATACAGGTTTTGGAAACTTCTCTTTCAGCAGTCCCAATTGAAATTTTTGAAGCTTCATATGTATCAGGCTGTGGCAAAGTAGGAACAGCCATTAGAGTTATTATTCCTATGTTAAAAAAATCAATAATATCAGGATTAATTTTAACTTGGATTAGATCTATGGGCGAGTTTGGTGCAACAATTGTATTTGCTGGAAACGTACTTGGCAAAACAACAACTATGCCTCTTTTCATCTACACTTTAATGCAAACAAACATAGTTAAAGCTGCTGCTTTTTCTCTGGTGCTTTATATAATTTCCTTTATAATACTACTTTTAATTAAAACCTGGTGTTCTAACAATGATTAGTTTACTATATAATACAAATACCAGAGTCTTCGATATAATCCAAAGTCTCTGGTATCCTTATTTTTTTATTTTATTTCAACCTTGTATTTGTTCTTTAATTGATCAATATACCAACTATATTTCATACTTTGTCTTTCTTGAAGTAATCTATTTTTAATTGCATCTTTAACACTTGGAAAATCTCTTTGAGCCGGTTCAATCTTTCCTTCAACTTTAATTAAGTGGTATCCAAACTGTGTTTTTACAGGTGCTCCCACTTCTCCTATCTCTTGTGAAAAAGCTGCCTCTTCAAACTCAGGTACCATTTGACCTCTTGTAAATGCACCTAAATCTCCGCCTCTTTCTTTTGATGGACAACTTGAATACTCAGCAGCGGCCTCTTCAAATGTTTTACCTTCTTTTATTTCTTCTCTTATCTTTAAAGCGTCTTCTTCTGTCTGCACCAATATATGTTTAGCTGCAACCTTTTCAGGATCTTTAAACATTTCTTTGTTAGCCTCATAATACTTTTCTACTTCTGAATCAGCTACTACAATATCACTAAAAATTTTGTCAAGAGAAGCATGTGTCAAAATCTGTTTTCTTGCATTCTCTATTTGAGCTTTTACTACTTCTTGTTCTTCTATTCCTGAATCTTTTGCATCATTATAAACAAGTTCAAAAGAAACTATTTCGTCAAGAAGTCGTTTTCTGCCTTCTGGATTTAAAAATTGTCTTCTTCTTTCCTCTGGGAAACTATTTATAGTGGCATTTAAATCACTTTCTGTTATTTCTTGGCCATTAACAACGGCTAAAACCTTATTTTCCATTTGAAATCTCCTTTAATCAAAAAAATTATCTATTATAATCTTAATAATAACACTAAAAGTAACTTTTATCCACATAATAATGTATATTAAATAATTTTACTTACATTTTTTACTTTATTAATGTTATTCCGTCAATTTCATCATTTCATAAGTAAAAACGTACAGCATTTTTTTTACGCTTATAACATAGTTTCTTTAACATGTACATAATGTTGAACTCATTATGTAATATAGTATATAATAAAAATGATTTACTAAAATCTTTAATAATAAATAATAAGGGTGGTTAACATGAAAATCGTAGTAACAAAGTTTGGGGGCAGTTCTCTTGCCGATTCTAATCAATTTAAGAAAGTAAAAGGAATAATAGATTCAGATGCAAATCGTAAATACATAATTCCTTCTGCTCCAGGAAAGAGAACTAACAAAGACTACAAGATAACAGATTTACTTTATTTATGTAATGCTCATGTTAAAAATGGTATACCTTTTGATGACGTATTTAAACTAATTTCACAAAGGTATACAGAAATAGTGAGCGAACTTAACATAGATATGGATATAGCATATTATCTTGAAAAGGTTAAAAAAAATATTGAAAATGGGGCTTCAAGTGATTATGCTGCTAGTAGAGGAGAGTATCTTAATGGAGTGATTCTGGCTAAATATTTGAATGCCGAATTCATTGATGCAGCAGAAGTAATATTCTTCGATAAATCCGGTTGCTTTGATGAGAAGAAGAGCTATGAAAAAATAAAAGAAAAAGTTCTATCCTGTAATAAAGCTGTTATACCTGGATTTTACGGTTCCTCTTTTAATGGCGATGTTAAAACTTTTTCAAGAGGTGGCTCCGATGTTACAGGTTCTATAATTTCTGCAGGTGTAAATGCCGATTTATATGAAAATTGGACTGATGTCTCTGGTTTTTTAATGGCTGATCCTAGAATAGTAGAAAATCCAAAAACCATATCTAAAATATCTTACAAAGAACTTAGAGAATTATCCTATATGGGTGCTACTGTGCTTCACGAGGAAGCAATTTTTCCTGTGAAAGATTCAGGTATTCCAATAAATATAAAGAATACAAACAAGCCTTCTGATCCTGGAACACTCATATTAAGTGATACACATAAAGAAATTAATTTAGGTACGATAACAGGTATTGCCGGTAAAAAGAACTTTACTGTAATAGCAATAGAAAAAGCTCTTTTGAATAGTGAAGTAGGCTTTTGTAGAAAAATACTTTCAATACTTGAAATGTACGGAGTATCCTTTGAACATATGCCTTCTGGCGTTGACTCAGTTTCACTTGTAATAGAAGATTGCAAGTTAGATGGTAAATGCGATAAAATAATAGAAGAAATCAAAAAGCAGTGCAATCCAGATTCAATAGAAATTCATCCTAATATGGCCTTAGTAGCTACGGTAGGAACTGGAATGGCTAAAACAAAGGGGATAGCTAATAAAATATTTACTGCTCTTTCAAAAGAAAATGTAAATATAAGAATGATTGATCAAGGTTCAAGCGAAATAAATGTAATAGTTGGAGTAGAAACAGTTGACTTTGAAAAAGCTGTTAAATCCATATACAATGCATTTAATTAGATACATTTTTACCTTATAAGTATAAAAAACTGCCTTAAGTTGTTATAACCAAGGCAGTTTTCACCATATACAAATAATTAATCTAACTTCTATTTTTCTCTGGTACATTTTCTTCAATAGCCATTATAACCAAAGAATTTTGTTCAAGTAAATTTATAACTTCATCTACTCTGCTATCATCTTCACTATAAATTATCTTTATTTCTGGTCTTAAAGGAAAATCTTCATGTATTTTTGTTACTACACCTATTTCATTATTACTTAGTCTTACAATTGACCCTTCAGGATAAGGAATAACAGACTTAGAAAATGCCTGTACTACTTTATAATCGAATTTACTTCCACTGTTAGCCATAATATACTCTAGTGCTTCATTTGGCGCAATTGCTCTTCTATAAACCCTATCAGATGTCATTGCATCATATACATCAGCTACAGCTACAATCCTTGAAAGGATACTAATTCTCTCTCCTGATCTTCCTTCTGGATAACCTTGACCTCCTGCTCTTTCATGGTGCTGAAGAGAAATTATCCTTGCAGGTACAGATATCTCATAGAGACCTTTAAGATAATCATATCCTCTCACAGTATGTTCTTTCATTATTTTAAATTCTTCCTCAGTTAATTCGCCTTTTTTATTTAAAATCTCACTTGGAATAAACATTTTACCCACATCATGTAGAAGTGCTCCTATACACAAATCAAATAATTCGTATTTGTGAAACTTAAGTTTAATTCCTATAATAAGCGAAATTACAGCTACATTTACAGAATGCTGATAAGTATAATCATCAAAACTTTTTATATCTACTAATCCTATCATAACATTCTTTTGAGATAAAATTTCCTCAATTATTTCCGTTGCTATGTAATATATTGATTTAAAATCTTGTTCACTTTCCTTATAAAGATTTCTCCCTGTATAGTTTTCTTTATTATTATACTTATTGAGTCTATAAAATGTATTTCTTACCATCTTTATTGCAGTTCTTCTTATCTCAGGTTTTATAACATCTTCAATTATAGCCTCACTATATTCATCCTCTATATATATAGTATATATATTAATACTTTTTATCTTATCTATTATAGCTTGGGTTAAAACACTTCCTCTTGTCAAAAGTACTCTTCCCTCACCATCATATAGTGTTTTGCCTAAAATACTTCCCTCTTTTACATTTTCAATTTGCTTCAACCTCATATCTCAACACACCTCATAGTTTTTATATGTACTTATATTATAACTCGTTATAATCACTATAGTAAAGTTAATAATTTTATATTTAAATTTTTGTGTCACTCTGCTTTAAAACACATATTATGTTACTAGGAGGCGATAGTGATGAGCAAATGTAAACACATGAATAACATGAGAAGAGTCCTAAGAAGATATAAAAGAAGAAGAGTAAATATAACTTTACAGCAATGTGGCTGCAAAGAATTGAAACACGTAAAAATTAAAAAAGTATGCAGAGATGTAGTTTTAGTAAAAAAACATCATGACAAATGCATATATATAAAAATATGCTGCATCTGTACTGTAGATCCTGTATGCGATTGTGATTGCGAACATGATCACTTTGATGAAGATTGTTGCTAAAAACGCAACTAAACTTAACAACTAACTATAACTAATTATAAACTTATGTTAAAAAAAGAACACTTGCTTTAGCAAGTGTTCTAATTATATAGTGGCTTATCGGGGAGTCGAACCCCGGACACCATGATTAAAAGTCATGTGCTCTACCAACTGAGCTAATAAACCAAGTTACCCGGCAATGACCTACTCTCCCACAGGGCTGCCCCTGCAGTACCATCGGCGCTTTGGTTCTTAACCTTCGTGTTCGGTATGGGAACGGGTGTTACAACCAAGCTATGGTCACCGGATTAATTTATTTAGTTTTTGAAAGCATTTGTACTTTCAAAATTGCATAGTAATCTTAATATATTTACCTTTATATTGGTCAAGCCCTCGACCTATTAGTATCAGTCAGCTTAAAATGTTACCATTCTTACACCTCTGACCTATCACCTGTTGTTCTTACAGGGGTCTTACTAACTTATGTTATGGGAAATCTAATCTTGAGGTGGGCTTCACGCTTAGATGCCTTCAGCGTTTATCCCTTCCCGACATAGCTACCCAGCCGTGCCTTTGGTAAGACAACTGGTACACCAGAGGTCAGTCCATCCCGGTCCTCTCGTACTAAGGACAGCTCCTCTCAAATTTCCTTCGCCCGCGACGGATAGGGACCGAACTGTCTCACGACGTTCTGAACCCAGCTCGCGTGCCGCTTTAATGGGCGAACAGCCCAACCCTTGGGACCTACTTCAGCCCCAGGATGCGACGAGCCGACATCGAGGTGCCAAACCTCCCCGTCGATGTGGACTCTTGGGGGAGATCAGCCTGTTATCCCCGAGGTAGCTTTTATCCGTTGAGCGATGACCCTCCCACGAGGTGTCACCGGATCACTAAGCCCGACTTTCGTCTCTGCTCCACTTGTTTGTGTCGCAGTCAGGCTCCCTTCTGCCTTTGCACTCTACGCGCGGTTTCCAACCGCGCTGAGGGAACCTTTGGGCGCCTCCGTTACTTTTTAGGAGGCGACCGCCCCAGTCAAACTGCCCTCCTAGCTATGTCCCGTGACCAGTTTCATGGCCTCCGGTTAGAACCCCAGTACTGTCAGGGTGGTATCCCAAAGACGACTCCACAATCCCTGACGGAACTGCTTCCAAGTCTCCCACCTATTCTGTACAGACAATACCGAGATTCAATGCTAAGATACAGTAAAGCTCTACGGGGTCTTTCCGTCCAATCGCGGGTAGCAAGCATCTTCACTTGCACTACAATTTCGCCGGATTTGCTGTTGAGACAGTGCCCAAATCATTACGCCATTCGTGCGGGTCGGAACTTACCCGACAAGGAATTTCGCTACCTTAGGACCGT
Source organism: Clostridium acetobutylicum ATCC 824 (assembly GCF_000008765.1). Lineage (NCBI taxonomy): Bacteria > Bacillati > Bacillota > Clostridia > Eubacteriales > Clostridiaceae > Clostridium > Clostridium acetobutylicum. The sequence goes on along the minus strand of NC_003030.1, from coordinate 314,504 downwards.
TATAGTTACGGCCGCCGTTTACTGGGGCTTAAGTTCATGCCTTCGCTTGCGCTAAGCATTCCCCTTAACCTTCCAGCACCGGGCAGGCGTCAGCTCCTATACTTCAGCTTTCGCTTTAGCAGAAACCTGTGTTTTTGATAAACAGTTGCTTGGGCCTATTCTCTGCGACCTACTCTCGTAGGCACCCCTTCTCCCGAAGTTACGGGGTCAATTTGCCGAGTTCCTTAACAGCAATTCTTCCGATGGTCTTAGGATTCTCTCCTCACCTACCTGTGTCGGTTTGCGGTACGGGCACAGAGCTCCTGGATAGAGACTTTTCTTGGCAGCATGAAATCAGATATTTCGGTAGTAAACTACCTCACCATTACACCCCAGACTTAACGAAAGACGGATTTTCCTATCTTTCATCCTCAGTGCTTAGACGTACTTCCAATAACGTACGCATATCCTATCCTCCTGCGTCATCCCATTTCTCATAACGTTACTCTGCGGTATCGGAATATCAACCGATTGTCCATCACCTACGCCTTTCGGCCTCGGCTTAGGTCCCGACTTACCCTGGGCGGACGAACCTTCCCCAGGAAACCTTAGGTTTTCGACCACTAAGATTCTCACTTAGTTCTCGCTACTTATGCCAGCATACTCTCTCCTGTACAGTCCACCGCTCCTTTCGGTACGACTTCAGCCCATACAGGATGCTCCTCTACCACTTGTACGAAGTACAAGTTCACAGCTTCGGTGTTAGATTTTAGCCCCGGACATTTTCGGCGCAGGATCTCTTGACTAGTGAGCTATTACGCACTCTTTTAATGTATGGCTGCTTCTGAGCCAACATCCTAGTTGTCTTAGAAATCCCACATCCTTTACCACTTAATCTATACTTTGGGACCTTAGCTGGTGATCTGGGCTGTTTCCCTTTTGACTACGGATCTTATCATTCGCAGTCTGACTACCATGATTCAAGTATCCAGCATTCGGAGTTTGATAAAGTTCGGTAACTGTTGTCAGCCCCTACCTCATTCAGTGCTCTACCTCCGGTACTCATTCATGGCGCTAGCCCTAAAGCTATTTCGAGGAGAACCAGCTATATCCGAGTTCGATTGGAATTTCTCCCCTATCCACAGCTCATCCCATGGTTTTTCAACACCATTGTGGTTCGGGCCTCCACGGAATTTTACTTCCGCTTCACCCTGGCCATGGATAGGTCACCCGGTTTCGGGTCTACAGCATGCAACTATACGCCCTATTCAGACTTGGTTTCCCTTCGGCTGCGCACCTTAAGTGCTTAACCTTGCTGCATACCGTAACTCGCTGGCTCGTTCTACAAAAAGCACATCATCACACATTAACGTGTTTTGATCGGTTGTGGACACACGGTTTCAGGTTCTATTTCACTCCCCTCCTGGGGTTCTTTTCACCTTTCCCTCACGGTACTTCTTCACTATCGGTCACTAGGTAGTATTTAGCCTTGGGAGGTGGTCCTCCCAGCTTCCCACAAGGTTTCACGTGTCTCGTGGTACTCTGGTACAGATCGGGCTTTTTTCTCTTTTTACCTACAGGACTATTACCTTCTATGGTTTAACTTTCCAGAAATCTTCGGTTAAGATATAAAGCCTTAATGATCTGACCGCAACCCCGGAAACAAGTTTCCGGTTTGGGCTCTTTCCGTTTCGCTCGCCGCTACTAAGGAAATCGATTTTTCTTTCTCTTCCTCCAGGTACTTAGATGTTTCAGTTCCCCGGGTTTACCTCTATATACCTATGAATTCAGTATACAGTTCATGGGGTTACCCATGAGAGTTTCCTCATTCGGAAATCTTCGGTTCACAGGCTATTTGCGCCTACCCGAAGCTTATCGCAGCTTATCACGTCCTTCATCGGCTCCTAGTGCCAAGGCATTCACCATGCGCCCTTTGTAGCTTGACCTTAAGTAAATATATTTAAATTCAAACAACAAAGAATTAACTTTGCCTTGCTTTAGAGTATTACTCTATATTGATTACTATGCAATTTTCAAAGTACAAATTTAGAGAGAATTAAACTCTCAAAATTAAACAGAGAACAAAGAACCTTCATGGAAATTACATTTCCATGTCGACTCCTTAGAAAGGAGGTGATCCAGCCGCAGGTTCTCCTACGGCTACCTTGTTACGACTTCACCCCAATTATCAACCCCACCTTCGACCGCTGGTTCCAAAAGGTTACCTCACGGGCTTCGGGTGTTGCCGACTCTCATGGTGTGACGGGCGGTGTGTACAAGACCCGGGAACGTATTCACCGCGACATTCTGATTCGCGATTACTAGCAACTCCGGCTTCATGTAGGCGAGTTTCAGCCTACAATCCGAACTGGGATGGGGTTTTGAGTTTTGCTCCACCTTGCGGTATTGCATCTTTTTGTCCCCACCATTGTAGCACGTGTGTAGCCCTAGACATAAGGGGCATGATGATTTGACGTCATCCCCACCTTCCTCCCGGTTAACCCGGGCAGTCTCACTAGAGTGCTCAACTAAATGTTAGCAACTAATGATAAGGGTTGCGCTCGTTGCGGGACTTAACCCAACATCTCACGACACGAGCTGACGACAACCATGCACCACCTGTCATCCTGTCCCCGAAGGGACTTCATCCATTACGGACTAATTCAGGAGATGTCAAGTCTAGGTAAGGTTCTTCGCGTTGCTTCGAATTAAACCACATGCTCCGCTGCTTGTGCGGGTCCCCGTCAATTCCTTTGAGTTTTAATCTTGCGACCGTACTTCCCAGGCGGAATACTTATTGTGTTAACTGCGGCACAGAAGGAGTCGATACCTCCTACACCTAGTATTCATCGTTTACGGCGTGGACTACCAGGGTATCTAATCCTGTTTGCTCCCCACGCTTTCATGCCTCAGCGTCAGTTACAGTCCAGAAGGCCGCCTTCGCCACTGGTATTCTTCCTAATCTCTACGCATTTCACCGCTACACTAGGAATTCTGCCTTCCTCTCCTGCACTCCAGACATCCAGTTTGAAATGCAGCCCCCAAGTTAAGCCCGGGGATTTCACATCTCACTTAAATATCCGCCTACACATCCTTTACGCCCAGTAAATCCGGACAACGCTTGCCACCTACGTATTACCGCGGCTGCTGGCACGTAGTTAGCCGTGGCTTCCTCCTATGGTACCGTCATTATCGTCCCATAAGACAGAGTTTTACGATCCGAAGACCTTCATCACTCACGCGGCGTTGCTGCATCAGGGTTTCCCCCATTGTGCAATATTCCCCACTGCTGCCTCCCGTAGGAGTCTGGACCGTGTCTCAGTTCCAATGTGGCCGATCACCCTCTCAGGTCGGCTACGCATCGAAGCCTTGGTGAGCCGTTACCTCACCAACAAGCTAATGCGCCGCGGGTCCATCTCATAGCGAATAAATCCTTTGGCTCAAGAATCATGCGATTCTCGAGTATTATGCGGTATTAATCTTCCTTTCGAAAGGCTATTCCCCACTATGAGGTAGGTTACCCACGTGTTACTCACCCGTCCGCCGCTGGGAACCGAAGTTCCCCGCTCGACTTGCATGTGTTAAGCACGCCGCCAGCGTTCGTCCTGAGCCAGGATCAAACTCTCAATTTAAAAGTTTGATTAGATACATCCAAATCTCTATAGACTATGATGGTCAATTTTGTGTAATACTTCATCAATAAAGTTCACTATAGATTACTATTAGTTCTCTTCATTTCTTCGTCTTACCCAAAACCCCCTCATCATTATCAATATGAGGTTCCTCTGAATCCTTTATACAGATGCTAATCTGTATTCCTTTAGCTCATCGCTAAATTTATTTAAATAGAATATAATTCTATTCAAAAGAATTGCTGGTTCTTTAATTCTCTGTTTAATTTTCAAAGTTCAATTGTTCGCTGCACTAGACAGCTTATACATATTATCATTTTCAACAAGCTTTGTCAACATCTTTTAAAAAACTTTTTTTTATTTTTAAAAGCGACAAACTTGAGACAACGAATACTATCATACCATATTTATTAAGAATGTCAATAGTTTTATATATAAATATCTTTTCATTTTTATAAGTTATCATTAATATTATCAATATAGATAGTCACCAATGTTATACTAAATCTAAAAGTTATCTATTAAGAAAATAAAGAATCATGTGCTTAAAACAAACATATGATTCTTTATTTTAGTGTTTTTTCAATTGTTGAAATGTGATTAGCCTTATTATCTATAATGTCAGATAATATTTCATAGGTTTTTGTATGTGTATCACTGGTATTTTTCACAAACCTTCCTTGTACATCAACAAGCAGAGAATACACATCCTTTTCTAAATCAAGAGAAAACTTCAAATAGTCCTTAACATTATTAATATGGTGTTCATAAGTTTTTTTGTTAAATTGATCTATTAAAAATGACATTTTATCATACACAATAAAGTCAATCTCTTCAAATTCAACGCTGCCCACTTCTTCTTTTAATGTTTTATAATACTGAATTGTTCTATCTGCTTCCTTTACCAAAACAGCCGACATTACTCTTATAGCCTGACTATCGTGTTTTTCTTCTTCTATCTTTTCATATTCGCTTTTCCTTCTGATAACAATACCTATCGCCTTATCAATTATATCTATAATACTGTATCCCATTTTGTTATCACCTCAAACTGTCATGCACTTTAATATCGATATTAAAACTAGTATTTGTTATATATCATATATTAAACCCGCATTTACATATAATTAATAGTGCCGACAAAACCGACACTATTAATTATATGCTTATCTTAAGTTTTTATCTACTATTTTCCTACAATCCCTGGTTTAGTCATTTTTAGTGGATTAATAATACTATTAAGTTCCTTTTCCTTGAGAACGCCTTCTCTTAAAACTACTTTTTTTATTGACTCTCCACTTTTTATAGCCATCTTCGCTATCTTTGCTGATTCTGCATAACCTATATAAGGACAGAGTGCTGTAACTATTCCAACACTATTATTTACGTATTCACTACATATCTCTTCATTTGCAGTAATATCTAGAATACAATTTTTAATAAATGTATCTACACCATTTGTTAAAGTTTGGATAGATTCAAATATATTATAAAATATAACTGGCTCAAAAGCATTTAGTTCTAGCTGCCCTGCCTCAACAGCCATAGAAATAGCTACATCATTTCCTGCAATATTAAAGGCTATTTGATTTATAACTTCAGGTATTACAGGATTAACTTTTCCAGGCATTATTGATGATCCATTTTGCTTTGCAGGAAGATTGATCTCCCCTAACCCCGTCCTTGGTCCAGAAGACATAAGCCTTAAGTCATTGGCTATTTTAGATAGATTTAAAGCACAGGTTTTTATTGTTGCGGATAAACTAGCAAAGCTATCCAAATTCTGTGTACCATCGATTAAATCGTCAGCTTTTTTTAAATTTAATCCAGAAACAAAAGAAAGCCTTGGAACTATTCTATCCACATATCTGCTATCTGCATTAATACCTGTCCCAACCGCAGTTCCACCTATATTTACAACTTTCAGCTCATCTTGAGCTTTTTGAATCCTAGCGATATCTCTTTTTACAACCGCACTGTAAGCACTAAATTCTTGTCCCAACGTTATAGGTACAGCATCTTGAAGCTGTGTTCTACCCATTTTAATTACATCTTTGAATTGTTCTGCTTTCTCACTAAAGGCATTGCTTAATTCTTTGAGTTTGTCTAAATTCTTGATCACAAGTCTTAATGCAGTTATCTTTCCTGCTGTTGGTATAACATCATTAGTTGATTGTCCCATATTGACATGATCGTTTGGATGTACAATTCTATAATTTCCTTTTTCATATCCTAAAATTTCTATAGCTCTATTTGCAATAACCTCATTGGCATTCATATTTATAGATGTTCCTGCTCCACCTTGAATAGGGTCTATTATAAAGTCTTCATTAAACTTCCCAGCTATCACCTCATCACAGGCTTTAATTATGGCTTTTCCTATGTTAACCTCTAGCTCTCCAATTTCTAAATTAGTAATTGCAGCTGCTTTTTTTATTTGAACAACACTCTTTATAAACTCTTCATTTAACCTAAGTCCTGTTATTTTAAAATTATCCGCACCTCTCAATGTTTGAACTCCATAGTATACCTCCTTAGGAACCTTCTTATCACCTATGGAATCACTCTCAATCCTAAAATCCATAATAAATAATACCTCCTTAGTTATATAGAAAACACATACTCACTTATAGAATTCTACCCACCAAAATAGAAAATTAAATTATTAATGCAGTTCAGTCGTATCTAACATTTATTTCCATACAAACGTAACTTTTTTAATAATAATAAAAAATGGATAGGTTTATTTTACCTGTTTTAAATTTTTCATACCATTATATTATCATGTTATCAATTTCTTTTCCATATGTAATTTGTACAAACTACTAATCAAATTTGGTACAATAGCTACAATATGAATTAATATCTAGATATAAAATCATTTTATCCTTTTGAAATGCTATAAACGCCCTTATGCTTTTCACAAATTCCCTCAAATTTGTATTAACTATACATATATTTATTCATATTACAGTAAATTGCGAATTTTTATGATTAATTGTAACTCCTTGGTTAAGAAACAGATGTACTTGTAAAAGCATCTTTTACTAAAAAAGCAATAACCATTTATGGCTATCACTTTTTAATATAATACAATATTATTTTAATTTACTTCTATTCAAAGCACTTACAATGGCATTAATAGATGCCGTATCTATATTATCGGATATTCCGACTCCAAAATATTTCTTATCTTGACTTTCAATTTGAACATATGCAACAGCTTTTGAATGAGACCCAATATTTAACGCATGCTCATCATATGATATAAATTTACAACCATTATACTTTTTATTATTCATTGCATTAAAGAAAGCATCCACAGGTCCATTTCCTACCCCTTCTATACTTGTATCCTTACCATTTACCGATATTACAGCTTCGATATCTACAGTATTTTTCTCTTCCTCTATATTTTGTATTGAATGTATCTTGTAATTTTTCAAGTAGTATGGGCTTCTGTTTTCTAAATACTCTTCCTTAAAAAACTTGAAAATTTGCTCTGGTGAAAGCTCACAATCAAGCTCATCAGATTTTTTCTTTATTACCTTTCCAAACTCAGGGTGCATTGCCTTTGGAAGTATAAAGCCAAAATCACTTTCCATTATATACGCTGTCCCACCTTTTCCTGATTGACTATTTATACGTATAATTTCTTCGTATTCTCTTCCCAAATCGTGGGGATCTACTGCAAGATATGGAACCTCCCAATGTTTGTTTTTACCTTCCTTTAATGACTTTAATCCCTTACGTATAGCATCTTGATGGGAACCTGAGAAAGCCGTAAACACAAGCTTACCTGCATATGGGTGGCGTTCATGCACAACCATCTTAGTACATTCTTCATAGGCTTCAACTATATCATTTAAATTAGAAAATTCAAGTTCAGGATCTACACCTTGTGAATACATATTCAATGCCATATTCATTATATCGAGGTTGCCAGTCCTTTCTCCATTTCCAAAAAGTGTTCCTTCCACTCTATCCGCTCCTGCAAGAATCCCAAGTTCACTGGAAGCAGTACAAGTTCCCCTATCGTTATGCGTATGCAGGCTAAGTATCACGGACTCCCTATTTAATAATTTTTTACAAAACCATTCAATTTGATCTGCATATATATTAGGGGTTGCCATTTCTACAGTTGAAGGTAAATTTATAATAGCTTTATTCTCTTTACTGGGTTTCCACACATTAAGTACAGCTTCACACACCTCAAGAGCATAATCAAGTTCGGTTCCAGTAAAGCTTTCGGGCGAATATTCAAAAACAAATTTACTTTCACTATATTCAGTATATTCGCTATATTTTTTTACCATTTGTGCACCTTTTATGGCAAGACTTTTAACTTCATCCTTATCTTTTTTGAACACAACTCTTCTTTGAAGCTCAGATGTTGAATTATACACATGGACAATAGCTGTTTTAACTCCCTTTAATGCCTCAAATGTTTTTTTAACTAAATGTTCTCTAGCTTGTGTTAAAACTTGTATAGTAACATCTTCAGGGATTAATTTATCTTCTATAAGCTTTCTTGTGAATTCGTATTCTGTTTCTGAAGCAGAAGGAAATCCAATCTCTATCTCCTTAAAACCTATATCTACAAGCATTTTAAACATCTTTATTTTTTCATCTACATTCATAGGTTTTGGTAATGCTTGATTTCCATCTCTTAAATCAACACTGCACCATATAGGTGCCTTTTCTATTTGCTTATCAGGCCATTCACGATTGTCCAATTTTACTTTAGGATATTTGACATATTTATTATACAACATATAAAAAACACTCCTTTAAATGTTTATTTTCTTAATAAATAAAAAACCTCGTCTCCATCAATACGAAAGAGACGAGGTTTACTCGCGGTACCACTCTATTTAACTTAACTTAAAGTTCACTTTTTCAATAGCACTCCACTATAAATGGTTCGTACTATCTATCCATATAACGGTGGAATTCCGTTCTACCCTACAGTAACTTCAGGCGACTGCTCACAGATGAGTTCAAAATCTAAAAACTATCGGTTCCCAGCAATCCCGACTCTCTGGAAGTTTATTTGATTCTTAATATTTCTGTTCATAGCAATATATCTAATTTAATTGTCTATATAGTACTACATTTTATTAAAAAAGTAAACATATAGTGCAGATTATTGTTAAATCAATCGTTTTGTTATTGTATGATTAACAATTTAGAATTAAATCCGCTTTTTTTTGTATATTTTATTCTTCGTTATCATCCTTTGGACTTAAGTGGAATGGATAAGTTGAAACCACTATATTGTCATATCTTAAAAGTGCCTCTCTCAATAAAAAGCTAGTATGATTGTGAAGTATTTGTCCTGATTTATCTCTTGTTATAAATTGAGGTAAAACCACTGTTATTTTTTCATCTGGTACTGCTGCTTTTGATATTACTCCTATATACTCTATAAGTGGTGTAACTATAGCTCTATAAGGTGAATACTTTGAAACAAGTAAAATATCTGTATTAAGCTCCTCCCACTTATGTTTAAGTTTATCCATATACTCTTTATTAGGTGATACGTTAAGTGCTATTACATCACTCGTTAAACTTCTTGCATATTTTAAAGCACCTAAGGTAGCTTTATTTAAACTTGCTATTGGAACTATTATTAGGTGGTTATAAGTTTGTCCAATTCCACAGTTCTTAACATATTCCTCATCAGCCCTCAAGCCTCTAGCAACATAGTTATAATGCTTTTTAATATGAAGAAATCCAAGTACTATTATAGGAACAAGTATTATAATGACCCACGCTCCTGATAGGAACTTCTCATAAACAATTACACCTGTTGTTAAGAGTGTAATTGCTGCTCCAAAACCGTTTATAAGCTTTCTTGTATTTTTACCTTTTTCATTTGTCTTATTCCAGTGAATAACCATTCCTGTTTGGGCTAATGTAAAGGATAAAAAAACGCCTACAGAATAAAGTGGTATTAAAAGATGCGTATCTGCCTTAAATATAATGACTAATATACCTGCTATTATAGAAAGAAATACTATTCCATTAGAGAAGCTTAATCTTTTACCTCTTGTAGCAAAGCTTCTAGGAGCATATCCATCTCTTGCTATTACAGACATAAGCATAGGAAATCCTGTAAATGAAGTATTACATGCCATTATAAGTATGATAGCTGTGGTAAATTGCACTACATAGAACATAAATGTTTTACCTGAGAAAACACCATAAGCTATTTGTGCTAAAACAGTCACATTATCATTAGGTATAGCACCATAAAATCTTGCTAAAAGTGAAGAGCCACCAAATATAACAAATATACATAAAGTAAGAAGAACCATTACTATTGTAGCATTCTTTTGACCTGGTTCCTTAAAATTAGGTACAGAGTTACTTACAGCTTCAAGTCCTGTTAATGCAGAACAACCTGAAGAAAACGCCTTCAGAATTAAAAATATACTTACATCTCCCATTGGCTTAAGAGTCTGATGTATCATATGCATGCTAGGTGCACCATATATAATATATTTTGCGATTCCAAAAATAATCATAAATATCATACTAAAAATAAACAAATATGTAGGTATACTAAACATTTTGGCCGATTCACTTACTCCTCGTAAATTGAGAATCGTTAAAATAATAATAAGTACCACAGCTAGTAATACGCTGTGTGGTACTAGACTTGGGAACGCAGATGTTATAGCTGCGACTCCTGAACTAGCACTAACCGCAACAGTTAAAATATAGTCTAATAAAAGTGAAGCTCCTGCAACAAGTCCGGGTTTTACTCCCAAATTTTCCTTAGCAACTATATAAGCTCCACCACCCTGTGGATATGCCTTTATAATTTGCACGTATGAAACTGTGAGTATAAGGAGTAGTCCTATAATCATTAAAGAAGCCTTGCCTAACCATGCGTAAGACGCAGCTCCTATTATAGGCACAAGCACTAATAGAATTTCTTGTGATGCATACGCAACAGAAGAAATGGCGTCACTTGCCATTACCGCAAGGCCAAAAGGAACATTATATTTTTCGCTTGAACTTTGCTCATTTGCTAAAGGTCTACATATGAGCAGGTCAAAAAACTTATTAACCAATTTCTTAATCCTCCTTAGTATTGTTATACTAATTGATATTCTTAAAGTAATTTTATGTATACATAAGATTTATTATAATATATTTACAGATAATATCAATCCACAAATAAAAATTTCTTATTAACATTAGAGGTTTTTTTTACTATTTAATTTTCTGAAGTTTCTCCCACACTTCAGGATAACTTTTCATTAGCTTTATTATTTTAAAATTTTGAGCATCAACAAATACTTGTGTTGTCTGTCCTTCTGCTAAAAGTTTCCCATCAGATTCTCTTAAAACTCTGTAATTAATTTCTACTTTTATTGGACTAAGCTTCCCTAAGGTTGTCTCTACTAATATGTAATCCCCATATTTTGCTCCCTCATGATATTTACACTTTGTTTCAACAAGAGGCATCATTATTCCTATGTCTTCCATATCACTATACTTTATCCCTGCTCCTTCTATTAAATCCTCTCTTGCAGCTTCAAAATAGACATAGTAATTTGCATGATACACTATTCCCATTTTATCAGTCTCAGCATATCTTACTTTAATTCTTGTAATAGCTTTATTCATAATAATTCTTTCCCTTCATATTCTATATGAGTAATTTAGTACATAACATTATATCACAATTACCTTTGTAAGCATTTAATAAATATATTATATAAACAGCTCTTTTCACATTTTATTAACATTATTTTTACATTATGCTTGCGTCTTTTGGATATAATAATTTAAATGTTGTATTCAACTAATGGCGTCTATTAAAGCCTAATTGTAATATTTACCCAATTATGATATCATATTTAAGTATAAGGTGGTGGTAATAATGATTAGTATTATACCCGATAACCAGATAAAAAAAATAAATTTATATTGGCAAAATATATTTGATTACAAACCTAGCGATAAAGATACTGAATCGCAAACCATTCCAGATAACTCACTTAAAAACTCTGGAAAAATATCAATATATCATATAAATGATAAGTCCTTTATAAAAATAGATCCATGCATTTTGAGTAAAATAAGCGATTTCGTAAATAGTCACTCCCCGTATAAAACTCTATACTCTAAAGATTTCGAGGATTATTTTAAAAATAATATAAGAAGGTATGAAAACGCTTATTTTTGTTACCTTACTGAACCTAGCTATGTTTCTGATGTTTTAAATAGCGAATATTCTGTACGAAAGCTCTTACCTTCTGATACGAAAGTACTCGAGAACTTTAAAAAATCTCATTCAGAAATAGAACATAAAACAACCTTAATTATAGAAAATTATCCAATACTTTTGGGATGTTTCTATAAAGACAGCCTTGTGTCTGTTGCTTCCTTAGATTATTTTAAAAATGATATTGCTAATTTGAATATAATAACACATCCTTCATTTAGAGATAACACTATTATTTCTAAAACACTTATAGCTGAATTATGTCAGTTTTGTCTTAAGGAGGGTAAAATACTTCAATATAATTTTCTAGACAAGGATGAGCGTGCAAAAAAACTAGCACAATCAATGGGCTTTAATTTATATGTCTTTAAGGAAAACTTAGTATTAAAATAAAAACTTATACATATGCCGCGATTATAAAACCGCGGTATACATATAAGTAATCCTCAATAGCTAACTCTCATATCTATCTAATTTCTTTTCTCCACTGATACATACTACCTTGTATGTAACATAGTCTAAAGCTAAAAGCACTAGAGACAATATTCCAAAGAATATATTAACATTCACATTTATAAATATACATATTACTATAATTATTGCAGCAGGTAATATTGACACAAGAAAATTTATAAATGAATTTATATTTGATTTAACCGCCTTTTGCTCTGTATCCCATTCTAATTTAGGCATACTCAAATCTATATACATACCTATAATTGATGTAAAAACAATCCCAAGTATTCCTGTTATAATCATGTATGCAAAAACATATACTGGAATTTTCACTACAAAAAACGCTGCTATATCTATAAGTATTATCGATATTGCTCCAACAAATATTCCTGAAAATATTTTAGCTGCAATTTGTTTTGAGTATTTAATTGGTATATACTTCATTACAAAAAAGTTACTGCCTTCTCTTGAAATGGATGTAGACGTAACTGAATTCATTGTACCCATAATAAGTCCAAATACTACAGAGGCTGTTACTAAAATCCTAAATCCTTGAGGGCCATTTATATAACTTAAAGCTGAGCTTAGCCCCTTCTTATCTGATGTATTAAATAACATTGGAATTAATATAACAACAGGAAATATGAAACTTGACATCACGCAGTTTACAAAATACGCTGGAGTTCTAAATAAAATCTTAAGTTCCTTCATAGTATAAGAAAATAAAATTGACTTTTTCTGAGTTTCTTTATTCATCTTCTTAGAATCTATTTTCTTTCTCTTAGAAGAAGATTCAGAAAGTCCCTGAACACCTTTAAAATACAAATTCTTAGCTAAGTATATTATAGCTACAAAACTACATGCATTTATCAAAATAAATAATGCTGTATACAAAAGATTTGAATTTACTAATGCTTTACTTGCTATACTTCCAAGTGGGAAAACATTTAACATAGTAGAGTTAACCCTTTTTACGTTTTTAACAAGCTCCGCGCTACTTGATCCACCCATCATTCTTGTTAATATATTTATACCCAATCCAAAACCTACTGCTAAAATTCCTCCTAGGGTTTTAAATAAATCCTTTTTCTTTGACTTGTTTATAAGTGGCATAATAAATATACTTATCAAAAGGGCAGCTGCTAATGGAAGTATAGGTTCAAATAGCATGAATAGAATGCTTAGTATATAAAATATAACTCCCATTCCCGATGCTATACCATATACCAATGTACATGGGAGTAAAATTACAACTGTAATAAAATACTCTTGTATAAGTGATACTGTAAACTTACTTGCAACAATTGTCTCCGGTTTCAAGGGCATTGGTATAAGAAAATTTATGTCATTTGAAAAATAAAACACTCCCATTGTGGAGAATATTCCAAAGAAGAAAATAATTGCAGTTATAGCAGAGTAATTCATTTGAAGCAGCACATACTCCATATGAACGATCTTTAAGCCCATATATGCAGCAAGATCAATTGAACCTGCAATCGCACCAAAAATAAGGATTAAAATAAACTTTAATACTAGATTTGCAACGGTACTTTTCGAAAATATACCTTTTTTCTTTCTTCCGCTTCCATAAGAACCACCAAGGAGAAGATACTTAGTTAAAATTAAAAATTTATTTTTCTCCATCTTCAACCAACTCCAAAAACATTCTTTCAAGAGAACTTCCTTCCTCTTGAAGCTTTTGTTTCATTTCATTCATTGTCCCACAAAATACGATTTTTCCTTTACTAACTATTCCAATTCTATCACAAAGTTTTTCAGCAACTTCAAGCACATGAGTTGAAAAAAACACTGTTTTTCCGCTATCAGCATGTTTTCTCATCATTTCTTTTAAATTATAAGAAGCCTTTGGATCTAAGCCAGTCATAGGTTCATCTAGTATCCAAACATCTGGATCATGTATAAGTGCCCCCATAACAACAATCTTTTGTCTCATACCATGAGAGTAACTTTGAATTTTATCATCTAAAGCACTTTCCATATCAAAATACTTACTTAAACTTTCAATTCTTTCTTTTCTATCTGATGTTGTTACGTCATATATATCTGCCATAAAATTTAAATATTCAATACCTTTTAATCTTAAAAACATATCTGGACTATCTGGAACATACCCTATTTTTCTTTTAGCCTCAATTGGATTTTCTTTAATATTCAATCCATCGACTTTTATTTCTCCAGAATCAGCTTTTATAATACCTGTTATCATCTTTATTGTAGTGCTTTTTCCAGCACCATTTGGCCCTAAAAATCCAAAAATCTCACCTGAATTTATCGTAAAGTTTAAATTATCAACAGCCTTATTCTTCCCATTATAGCTCTTATTCACATTAAGCAATTCAATCACAATAACACCCCCAATTTCTTTGTTATATATATAATATAACAAAGCTAATTAAATTTCAACAATAAAATAAAAAAAGACCTAGCCTCCACCCTTGGAGTTTAGGTCTTTTACCTTAAAATATACTATCTAGTGATTCCTTTAATGTTTTTGCGGAATCTGTAAGATTATTTTTCTCTTCATCATTTAAAGGAACCTCTATAATATCCTTCACTCCGTTAATTCCAACTATAGAAGGAACCCCCATATACACGTCTTTTATTCCATATTGACCTTCAAGAAGAGAAGATACTGTCAAAATTGAATTTTCATCTCTTAATATAGCTTCTACTATTCTTTTTACAGCTAGTGCAACAGCGTAATAAGTTGCACCCTTTTTCTCTATAACATGATACGCCGCATTTTTTACATCGTCATATATTTTATATTTTAATGATCCATCACATTTTTTGCAGGAAGCTTCACAATATTCATTTACATCCATCCCTGCTATATTTGTTAAACTCCATGTAGCTATTTCTGAATCTCCGTGTTCTCCCATAATGTAAGTGTGTATATTTCTAACATCAATTTCAAAATGTTCACTTAACATGTATCTAAATCTTGATGTATCAAGAACTGTACCCGAACCTATTACTCTAGACTTTGGAAAACCTGAAAGTTTATAGGTAATATAAGTTAATATGTCTACTGGATTAGAAACTACTAATAAAATTGCGTTTGGATTATATTTTACAACTTCAGGAACTATAGACTTAAATATATTGTAGTTCTTATTTATCAATTCAAGTCTTGTCTCACCTGGTTTCTGTGCTGCTCCCGCTGTTATTATAACTATGTCTGAACCTTCTGTATCTTTATAATCTCCAGATTTCACAACTACAGGTTTAACAAAAGCTGCACCATGAGATAAGTCCATTGCTTCCCCTTCTGCCTTATCTTTATTTACATCTACTATAACTATCTCAGATGCAAGTCCACCGTTCATTAGCGCAAATACTGTAGAAGAACCAACAAATCCTGCTCCGATTACTGAAATTTTAGTATTCTTTTTCATATATTATCCCCTCCAATTACTAGTATAGTATTAGTTCAATTACCTTGTCTTATGCAACATTGTATTTAAAATATAAAACTTTGTTAATTTATTAACTAACAATATTATATATCATTTGATAATCTTTATCAATATTTGTTTAAAAAAATCTGCATTTTATATTATGCAGATTTAATGTTATTTAGAAATCTTTAAAAATTTCTCTATAGAGCCCATCTATTGAAGTTCCTTTTTCATTTCTTAATTCATCAGCATTTCCGCTTAATACATTCTTGCCTTCTGATATAAATGCTACATCATCAAATAATCTCTCCACATCACTTACCAAATGAGTAGTTATAATCATAGAACTGTCTTCTGAAAAATTATCTATTATTGTGTCGAGTATCTTCTCTCTAGTTGTTGGGTCTACTCCACCAAGAGGTTCATCTAATATATAAAGTTTAGCTTTTCTCGATAATACTAATGTTAATTGAAGCTTCTCCGCCATTCCTTTAGAAAGGGCTGTAACCTTAGAATCCTTGTCTAGTTTCATAAAATCCAAAAGTTCCATAGCCTTTTTGTAATCAAAATCATCATAAAAATCCTTAAAAAACTCTAAAGCATCTTTAATTTTCATCCATTTATATAAATACCCTATGTCCGGTAAATAAGATACTATAGATCTTGTATAAATTGATGGTTCTTGTCCATCTATTAAAATTTCCCCCGAGCTCTTTTTAAGAATACCTGATAATATTTTTAAAAACGTACTCTTACCGCTTCCATTAGGCCCAAGTAGTCCTAATACCTTTCCAGTTTTAAGTTCCAAATTAAAATTATCAAGTGCCTTTTTATTTAAATACTTTTTATTTAAGTTATTTACCTTTAATAAATATTCTTCCATCTCTATTTTTCCTCCTCATTAAGCTTATCTTCAACGATTTTTAATATATCTTTATTACCAAAACCAAATTCTTTTATATTTTCAATAAAGTTTTCAATAACCTCACTTGCCATTTCCTTTTTCAAATTAATTATCATATCAGAGTCCTCTCTAACAAAACTTCCTGTACCTCTTTGAGTATAGGTTATATTTTCTCTCTCAAGCTCCTGATAAACCCTTTGAAGGGTGTTAGGATTCACCTTAAATTTAACTGCCATTTCCCTAACAGATGGAAGTTTATCACCTGGTTTTAAGGTTCCGTTTATTATATCTATTTTAATTTTATCCATTATTTGTATATAAATAGGTGCCTTATTATCAAATTTCATATTCACAACTTCCTCTTTCCAAATTTTAAAGCTCTAAATATTTCAATTTATAAATCCAATTTTTTATCAATTATTTTTACAGATACTATAAACAATAATACAATTAAAATAATTTCAAAAATTGAACTTACAATATAAATTGAACCACCAGTAGTCCCAACACTAACCTTAACATTTTTTGCAGTAGACGCCGCTCTTAAAACCTTTCCCATAACAATCTTCTGTGGGAATATATAATCTAAAACATTTTCAATTCTAACTAATACATAAGCATAGGCTATAAATATAACTAAAGATATCAATCCTGAAAACTTACCATTTCTTCTTAACATTCTTGCTGCTAAAATACAAAAATATACTGTAACTAAAAACGAAACATATGAAACAACTGCCAATGCACAATATTTCATAAGGTCCCAATTCAATAAACCGGCAGCATTGAAGTGCATTATTTTACTTCCAAAATACAACATAAACCCAACTCCAACTAATGAAGACAAAATCATCATAACAGTCGAACATATTAATTTTGATCCTAAAAGTGAATACCTGCTCTTAGGAAGTGTAAAAAGAAGATACTTAGTATCCTTCTTCAAATCTCTAGAAAACATAGCTATATTCATTATTAAGGTAGTAATAATTATTCCAACACTCGCACAACTAGAAATCGTAAACACAATCAATTTATCCCAAGCACCAACCCTAGTCATAAGTGCAACATTTGCCAATACCGCTATAAGTAAAACCAATAAATACTCTCTATATACTGTCTTTGTTTCATATTTTATAAAATTCAACATCATAAAACCTCCATATATTTAGTAACAACCGCGCATTGTTTTACTGTACTATGTATATAATACACTAGTAAAGAAAAAGTGTCAAGTACATGATTTCTCTAATGAACTTAAAATAAAGCAAGTACTATTATCACAATCTTCAAGTGATAATAATACTTGCTTTATTTTGTAGTTCATTTAGAAATCATGCTATCTTCTTATATTTTCCTACAAACCTTTTCTATTATCACAATCTTCAAGTGATAATAGTACTTGCTTCATTTTTTTAGTTCATTTAGAAATCATGCTATCTTCTTATATTTTCCTACAAACCTTTTCTATTATCACAATCTTCAAGTGATAATAGTACTTGCTTCATTTTTTAGTTCATTTAGAAATCATACAATCTTCCTATATTACTCTACCAACCTTATCTATTATCACAATCTTCAAGTGATAATAGTACTTGCTTCATTTTTTTAGTTCATTTAGAAATCATGCTATCTTCCACTTAAATTAATAAATAGCTTATACATACATCAACACTCGATACATGTATAAGCTATAGTAAAATTAAAACTTATATTATAGTACAAACTCACAATCACACTCTAAACATCTTGAGGATATTTTATATATCATATCTTTTCTTTCTACTATAATTCTAATTTTATTTTTTACTTCCTCATCACTTAAAATTTCTTTTACAAGTTCTTTAGTTGGATTAATGCACACTGGATTTCCTACCATCTTTAGCATTGTTAAATCTCCAGAGGTATCTCCATAGGCATAACTCTCACCGAGATCTATATTATATTTAGCCTCCAACTCATGGACAGCTCTCTCTTTGCTTTTGCTATCCCACATAGGTATTACTTCTCCTGTGTAGACATCATTCTCATCCAGCAGATATTCCGCTCCTCTATAGTCATCAAACCCATATTTCTCAGCCATATTCCTTACAAGTTCAATTGGGCTTCCTGAAATTGTTATTATCTTATGACCTCTTTCCTTGTGCCACTTTATTCTATCTCTGGTATAGGTATATACTCTTTCACCCTTTTGGTTTACTACTTGACTAGCTATAAATTCCACTTGCGATTTGCTAAGTCCATTTAGTGCATCTACGTATATTTCCGTCATTTTTAAGAGATAATCATCATAATCACCTTTTCTGTTATCCCACTTTTCAAATTCCGGTCTTACTTCTTTATACCACTTTTCTTCATCTATAATTTCGTATTTTATAAGCTTTTTAAATACTTCTGAAATAAGTCCCTCTCTGTACAACGTACCGTCTATATCGAAAAATGCCGCTTTTGCTTTCATCTTCATCCCTCCGCTCTATAATCATCCACATGAACAATAGTTTTCCTTATATTATAATTTTATTATCAGTATTTTTCAACACTTTAAAATATTTTGTAAATATATTATTCTATAGCTACTAACTCCTTAATGTTCTTATTAATTAAAACTTATTTTATGTAATTACTTAAAATACTATTTCACTATATTAAGAAAGAGATTGTTCCAAAATTATAATAACCTTGAACCAATCTCATATTTAGTTATCTTCTTATGTAGAAGAATTTCTATTTAAAAACCATATAGCAAAATTTAAAATTCCTGCAAATGAAACCCACAATATATATGGTATCATAAGAAATGCAGCCACTTTATCATGCTTATGAAATTGAAAGGTTGCACATAATATAAAGAAAAGTAAGATTAAAAGTTCAATGAAGGCTGCTCCATAGCAGTTAAATTTAAAGAATATTATGCTCCAAAGAAAATTGAAAAGAAGCTGAACTGCATACAATACTAAAGCTTTTTTCACATCCTTACTTTCTTCCTTACCTATAACCCATATTCTATACGCCGCCACTGCCATCAAAAAATATAGAATAACCCAAACTATAGGAAATATAAAACCTGGTGGTGAGAAAAATGGTTTCTTTAAATTAGAATAGTTTTTTACATTTGACATACTTAAAAAACCGCTTAAAGCTCCAACACCTTCTGCAATAACTATACTTGATATGAGTTCTTTGATATGAATTTTTCCATTGACCTTAAAAATAGTACACATATTTACTCCTTGTAAAATTATTTCTACTTAATTAGTATTTCTTAATTACCACATAAATACTATTTTTAAGACAATTTAATTTAAAATATTGAGCTTCATTATGTTTTTGATCATTTTTTCCTTCAGCTTTAAATCATCAATTCGAAGATTTGTTTTGCCTATAATATTAATAAACTTAACAAAATCACAGTTGCCTGCTCTCTCTCCTATTCCCGCAATGGTTGTATCAATATAATTCGCTCCAGCTTTAGCAGCACTTAAAGAATTTACTTCCGCCATCCCAAAATCATTGTGAGTATGAATTTCAACTTCAACGGGTACTTCCTCTATAATCCTATTTATATTGTAAAAAGTTTTTCTAGGGTATAGTATTCCAACAGTATCTGCATACCTAACTCTTCTTATACCCTCCTTGTAAGCTTCTTTGCATAACTCTACCAAAAATTCTATATCTGCTCTTGAAGCATCCTCTAATCCTATAGTTACTTCATATCCCTTGCCTAATGCATAGTAAATACATTTTTTCATATTACTTATTACTATCTCTTTACTCGTTTTTAAATTGTATTTTATTTGCATATTAGAAGCTGGAACTGATATATGAATTATATCAACTTTACAATCAATTGAATGCTGTATATCACTAATTTTCATCCTATTAAAAGATGATATTTTGCTTTTAAGTCCTAGCCTCACAATCTCTTCAATGCTTTTCTTTTCCTGCCCCCCCATAGCCGCAACTCCGGCTTCAATTTGAAAAATCCCCATATCATCGAGTAATTTAGCTATTTCAGTTTTTTCCTTAACTCCCAAAGCTATTCCAGCCTTTTGTTCTCCATCACGAAGAGTTGTATCAACTAATTTTACTTCCATGATAATCCCTGCTTTCAATACAATTATAATAAATTTCTTTAAACTCCTTATCTGAAATATTTCTATGAACCTGAATACTTTTTTCTCTTATTCTACTTAAAAACTTATCCATATTACACAACATTGTTTCAATATTTAGCTCCCTTAGCTTAATCTCCACAGCCTTTCTTCCTGAATGCTTTCCTATGAACATTTGTCTATCAGCTCCAATTATACTTGGCTCATACGGTTCGTAAGTTAATGGATTCTTTTCTATTCCATCAACATGAATTCCTGATTCATATTTAAAAATATCTTCCCCAATTATTGGTTTCATTGGCGATATAGCTTTTCTAAATAACTTTTCATATATCTTTGAAAGATCATTCAAAAGATCAAGTTTTTCTGTAACCTTAACCTTCTTCATAACCTTAAGTGCTAGAATCACCTCCTCAAAAGAAGATATTCCATACCTCTCTCCGTTAAAGGCCACTGTTATAAAATCTGCTCCATCATTTAAAGCTTCCATACTAATTGCTGTAGCCATAAAATACTTGTTACTTGCACAAAAATCTACGAGTGAACAAAATGTATTCTTTATTCTTCTTATAATCTCTCCCCATCCATTTAAATTACATCTTTCAACGTTATTTATTCTTATACAAGCTACATTAAAATTATTAAATATTTCATAACTATCAGTTCTAAAAATTTCATCAATCTCTTTGCCATCAACTTCTAAAATTATCTTTGATCTATTCATCAGATTTATAAAATAATTATCAAAATCTTTGGCCTTATCAAAATCTACAATAATATATCCAAAATTATAATCATTAATAACTGCTGCATCCTTTTGATCTTTTACCCTATATATAAGTTTTTTACTATTATATATATAATTGAAGTTATCTCTATCAACCTCAAAAAAATCAACACCAATCTTATTAAGCAGAGCTAAGAAGTTTTCCATACCTGCTCTATCTTTTTTTAGATTTAACTCACTACCCTTATCTTCAAGTAAGGTTTTATCTATTATTAATTTCTCTTTATTTTTAATTTTAATTGACATCACCTATCTCCCCTTCTTAGTCTGATACAACAACATTATTCTTTAGTAACTTTTCCGCCGCCATTTTTACACCATTATTTATGGTTTCATACATTTCTATTACTTCAATTCCCTTTTCCTTAAGCTTTCTTTTGGGTTCAAGTCCAGCTCTTAAAGCAAGTACCGCACTGCAATCAGACACTACTTTTACTATTTTAGATATTCTTTCCCCGTCTTCGTAACACTCATCTTCACCATTGCAATATTTTTCAGCATTTCTTTTCTCTAAAAATCTCACTTTGCCTTCACTATATGTATAAATGTAAAATTGTGTGGCGTGTCCAAAATGCTCATCTACATTTATACCAGTTCTTGACGAAACAGCAAACTTATATACTGTTTTATCTTCTTTCTCACTTAAACTTCTACAACTTGTACTTGTGCATGAACTACATCCTATATTCCTAAATTCAATAGAACGATCTTCTGATAAAGTCCCTATAGCATCCGCTCTACATTGTCTACAGTGATACATCTGCTTTATATCAATTTCACACTCTTTTCTCATCTTATTTAATTCCTTGTTAGTAACCGTAGGTAAATCTTCAAAAGCACTTCCCTTTACAGGTATCATCTGCATTATATTAGTCATATAAACCCCACATTCCTTAACCTTTTTCACAACCTCCTTTATATGCTCATCATTTATTCCTTTTAACATAACAATATTAACTTTGCACACTACTCCTTTAGAACATAGATATTTTATACCTGTAAGTTGATTTGTAAGAAGTATTTGTGCTCCTTCTTCTCCTGTATACCTCTTACCAAGATAATTTACTTCTCTATATATTTTTCCACCTATTTTCTTATCCACTGCATTAATTGTAACTGTTACATGAGAAACACCTAAATCTACTATTTCATTTGCATAAAAAGGAAGCATAAGTCCATTGGTTGAAAGACAGAAAGTTATTTCTGTGTCTTCCTTTCGAATTAATCTAAAGGTTTCTTTTACCTTATCAAAATTAGCTAAAGCGTCTCCTGGACCAGCTATACCTACAACCGTAAGATTAGGAAGCTTACTTTTTACAAACTTAAATTTGCTTAAAGCTGCTTCTGGTTCTAAAACTTCACTTGTAACTCCTGGCCTACTTTCATTAACACAATCATATCTTCTACTACAATAATTACAGCTTATATTACACTTTGGAGCCACCGGTATATGCATTCTAGCAAACTTATGCGCATTATCTCCAAAACATGGATGTGTGCAGGTTTTTTCTTCCTTCATATTATCAGCTTTCATTTTTTCAACTGACTCTAAGTAATAATTGTTAAATGCATCTTTTCTAAATTTACTCTCAGTTATTTTAATCATTGCATTTGAAATACTATCTATTAAAAATGCAGATCCATTATATCCTGTTATTATTTGCCTTTGAGCTCCAACTCTATCGTGAATTGGAAAACCCACGCGTATTATTTCTATTCCTAGCCTACTTGCCATTCTTCTTCCATCAGAATTACCTATGAATAAATTCACATTAAACTCTTTTGCGTATTTTTCTATAGTATCAAAATCCGTATCATCTAAAACAAGTACCTCCTCTCTTTGACTTTTAATTTCTTCCTTAAGAGCTTCTTCTAAAATTTTATTTTTTGCACCTAGCGCTATTAACTTTACATTAACTCCATTTTCAAAACAGACTTTTGCTAGTGCTAATGCTAGTTCCGGCTGTCCGTATATTATTGCTCTTGCCTTCCCCGTATATTTATGATTATCTATCATTGCATCAAGATACCGTCCCCTTTCATAGTCAAGCTCTTCAGAAATATCTTTACTACTTAATTTAGACAGAATGGAAATAAATTTTGTTGTATTCCTTATTCCTATTGGTATACCGCATTTATAAAGTGGCACACCAAAGCTTTGCCTTAAGTAATCCCCTGGTGATTTTTCATCTTCAACAGTAACTCCCATTTCAATTGTAGCAACTGCTCCAGCCATCTTCTTTATATCATTTATAGTAGTTCCACCAACAGGAATCCTTCTATATTTCTCATTATGAGGTGAATCTAAAGTATTAGATACATCAGGAAGCAAAATATAATTTATATTAAATTGTTTTAGTATACTTTTTATATTTCTCACATCACCAGGATTTAGGTTTGCACATATTATATTTACACTATTGTTCCTCTCCGTTTTTTCACAAATCTGTTCAACTATCTTCCTCAATGCAACGTAATAGCCTTCTGCCTCTGTTCCTCCGTAACCAGGTGTTGGTACTGTTATAATTTTTAAATTTTTCGAATTTTCTCTCTCTTCTTCATAAAATTCTCCAACAATCCTGTTTATATCCTCTCCTATTGTTTCTGCAAGACATGTAGTCATAACTCCTATAGTTGAAGGATTATACAGCTTAATCATATTTTTTAAACCCTTTTTAAGATTCTCTGCACCACCATATACCGTTCCCTGTTCCGTAAGTGCTGAAGAGGCTATGTCAACGGGTTCATTATAATGAGTTGCCATATGCCTTCGTATATAAGTACTACATCCTTGAGAACCATGTAAAATGACCATACTATTTTCTATTCCCTTAAATGCCATAACACCACCCATCGGCATACACATTTTACATGGGTTTATATCCACATTAACTAAATTCTTATTTGCCATAATACTCCTTCCCTTCTAAACATATTTCCATACTGGACTATTTACAGTTAAATCTATTTCTTCTGCAAAGTTAAGAGCGCCTATAAATCCTGACAGTATGTGTTTTCTTTCATGATTATGATCACAAAACGCAACACCTAGCTTATATGCCAAAGGTCTTTCTTTAACTCCTCCAACCAATATATCTGCACCCTTTTCAAGCATAAATCTTTCTAACTCTGAAGGATTTGCATCATCAAGTATTACGGTTCCTCTATTTGTTATTTCCTTAATTATTTCATAGTCCCTTGGTTTTCCTGTTTGTGTTCCAACCATAACAGTTTCAATTCCTAAACTTTTAAATTGCTTTATAAGAGATATAGCCTTATACCCCCCACCAACGTATATTGCAGCTTTTTTACCTTCCAGCCTTTTTCTATAAAAATCGATTTTATCTTTGACTTTATCCTCTTCTTCCTGAATAAATTTTTCAGTTTTTTCTACTATATCTTCTCCACCTAAAATATGGGCTATTTGTAGAAGTGAGTTCTCTGTATCCTCTACTCCTAAAAAACTAATTCTTATATAAGGTATACCATAAAGCTCCTGCATTTTTTTTGCTAAATACTCCATAGATCCTGCACATTGAACAATATTAAGACTTGCCTCTGGCGCTTTAAGAAGTTCTTCATACTTACCATCACCTGTTATTTTGGCAACTACTGGCACTCCAATTTTTTTTAGATAACTCTGAATAACCCAAGCTTCTCCCGCTAAATTGAAATCTCCTAAGTAATTTACTCCTTTAACCTTCTTATCGCTTTTTCTATCTCCTATAAGCTTCAAAATTGCATTACAAGCAGCTCTATATCCCATTGCCTTATTTCCAGAAAATCCAGGAGATTTAACAGCTATAACTCTCATCATAGGGTATTTTATTTCTGCCTCACGACATACTGCATCTATATCATCACCTATTACTCCAACAATACAGGTTGCATATATAAAAATTAATTTTGGATGAAATTTGATAAAAATCTCATCAATAGCTGCCCTCAGTTTTTTTTCTCCCCCAAATATAACATCTGTTTCCCTTAAATCAGTAGAAAAACTATTTCTAAAAAGCTCCGATTCACTTGATAGGCTTCCTCTTAAGTCCCAGGTATAGCTAGCACAACCTATAGGACCATGAATAAGATGAAAAGCATCTGTTATAGGATTTAATACAACTCTTGCTCCACAATAAACACAGGCTCTTTGACTTACGGCACCAGAAACACTGTTTTCATCACATCTTAAGGTTCCTGATTTATTTTGAGAATTATAGCATACAAAACCTTTTCTCTCCTCAATTATTTCCTGCGGATTTAAACTATCTTTAAGCTTCATATTAGCTGTCGCTTTTGATTCATATAAATACTCTTCCTTTTTCTCCATGAATGCTCACCTCCAAATTGAAACCTCTAATTATAGAGAAATCAGCTTTAATATCTATAAACAGCTGATTTCCCTCATATTTAAATAAAGAGACTATTATCTAACTAATTCATAATCTTCCTCAGCACTGTCTCTGTCCATTCTTTCAAGTATAGCGTCACACATACTTGTAAGCAGATTCATTGCCCCTTTGTAGCCAACCTTAGGAATATAAGAATGTCCGTATCTATCCATTACGGGAAATCCAAATCTAACTAATGGAATATCTTCTGCCCTAGCTATAAATTTCATATGTGAATTACCTATAACTAAATCTACAGGTTCATTTTTTATCCATTGATGAAGTTCAAATAAATCTGAGAAGCTCTTCACTTTCGAACCTTCAATTCCGTTATCCTCCAACATTTTATTTATTGTCTTTTCAAATTTTTCTCCTTTTGTACCTGTTATAACATACTTAGGATTCATACCCAGTGAAATAACAAATTCAGTTAATGCTATAACTGTATCCGGATCCCCTGAAATTGCAACCTTTTTACCATGAAAATATTGATAACTATCAAGCATCAAATCAACAAGTTGTCCTCTTTCCTCTTCTATTTCATAAGGTACTTTCTTGCCTGTTATTTTAGACAATTCCATTATAAATCTATCAGTAGCATCTATTCCTATAGGTGTATTTAACACGCTAAAAGGCACTTTACATTTCTTCTCTAGTTCTATAGCTGCCGCTTCTGACGCTAAACTTCCTAAAGCAAATGTATAATCTGAATTACCGGCATCTCTTAATTCATCAATTGTAGTTCCACCCTTAGGATACATCTTATACTCGCCAGTCATAGGCGAATCCACTACACCACTAGTATCTGGCATCATTATAAATGGAACCTTCATACACTTAAATATTTTCTTTAATTCTCTCATATCCGCAGGGCCCACAAAGCCTGGCAGAACATTTACTTTTCCATTTTTGTTTTTTGTATTTTCGGAAAGATAAGTTACCATAGCCTTAACCATACTGGAAAATCCAGTTATATGTGATCCAACATAGCTTGGAGTATTTGCATGGATTACTATTTTTCCTTCTGGAACTTCTGAATCAGCAATATAACTCACTAGGTCATCGCCGAGAGTTTCTGAAAGGCATGTTGTGTGAACTGCTACAATATCAGGATTGTATATTGAAAATATATTTTTTATTGCCGTATTGAAGTTAGCTCTTCCTCCAAAAACACTAGCTCCTTCATTAAAAGAACTGGTAGATGCCATGATAGGATCTTTGAAATGTCTTGTTAATTGCATTCTATGGTATGAGCAACAACCCTGAGAACCATGACTGTGTGGTAGGCAGTTATGTATGCCGAGTGCTGCATACATGGCTCCTATTGGCTGACATGTTCTGGCTGGATTTATTCTTAAAGCTTTTCTTTCATATATCTCCTTAGGTGTTTCATCTAACATTACTCCTCACCCCCTACTACTTTTCCCTCAAGCATAGGCTCTTTCTTCCACGGCGGAATAGCATAATTCCAAGCCGGAGTAAATGCACCTGCAACCAACTCTTTCCCAAATACAACTGCACCCTTAAACCCAGCATATGGCCCTGTATAATCATAAGAATGTAATTGTTTTGAAAGGATGCCCATCTTTTGTATTACATATTTATCTTTTACACCAGAGAAGAACATATCTGGTTTTAGTAATTTTATAAATTGCTCCGTTTCATGATGATTTAAATCATCTACTGCTACAGCGCCTTCTTCCATATCCTTAAACATTCCTCCATAGTACTCAAGTGGAATCTCTTGCTTTAATACCTCATATCTATCTTCTGGAATTATGATACGATACTTTTTAGGGTCCTTTTCAACGTGAAGCTCAGGTATATTTTTGCTATCGGCATCAGCCTTAATAGTAGGTATAACTTCTCTTCCCTCATAATCATCTCTGTGTCCAAATTCATATCCTGCAAGTACTGTTTTTACCCCATAGTCCTTAAGCAGCATTTGATAGTGATGTGCCCTTGAACCTCCAACAAATAAACATGCAGTTTTTCCTTCTAGCCTTTCTTTAAAATAAGCCATTTCACCCTCAATATTTGAAAGTTCCTCGCTAATAACTTCCTCAGTCTTTTTATAAATATAAGGATCATCAAAAACCTTAGCCATATCTCGAAGCGTTTGTATTGTTGATGTTACACCTATAAAATTTGTCTTTATCCAAGGTATCCCATACTTTGTATACATCATCTCTGCAATGTAGTTTATTGACCTATGACACTGTACTAAGTTTAAATCCGCTGTATCGGCATTCTTAACTCTCTCGTAGGAACCATCTCCACTAAGTCTTCCCACAACGGTATAGCCTATTTTTTTAAGTATTCTTTCTATCTCCCAAGCATCTCCGCCTATATTATACTCACCTAGTATATTTACAGAATACTTTTTATGCTTCCAATCACCTGTTCCAATGACAGTATCAAGAATATTATTATTTGCTATATGGTGTCCTGCTGATTGACTTACTCCTTTATAGCCTTCACAGCTAAAAGCAATTACCTGTATACCATATTTTTCAGTTGACTCTCTTGCTACAGCATTTATATCATCGCCTATTAATCCAACAGGACAAGTTGCATAAATTCCAATAGCCTTAGGATGAAAGATTTCAACAGCTTCTTTAATAGCCTTCCTTAGCTTTCCCTCACCTCCAAATACTATATCTCTCTCCTGCATATCAGTTGAAAATACATATTCTATAAAATTTTGTCCCCCATCTTCTGCTTTTGCCTTATTCCTTCTAACACCCCAGGTATAATAAGAGCAACCTATAGGTCCATGGGTAATATGAATCATGTCTTTTATAGGTCCCATTACAACACCCTTGCAGCCTGCATAACAGCAGCCCCTATTGGTTATTATTCCAGGTATTGTTCTAACATTGGCCTGTATAACTGGATTTAAATTATCCTTAGTTTTTATAACCATATGCTGTTTTCTATTTTTGAAGGTCTTAGCAGGATATTTTTCAAAAATCTTTTCAGGTATATTCTTCATAAAACCAATCCTTTCATAAAATTAAATAGCCATATCTCCAGTCTCTTCTGTTCTTATCCTCATAGCATCAGCTATATTTATAACAAATATCTTTCCATCTCCTGGATTACCAGTTCTATTTACTTCAATAATTTCATCCACAATCTCTTTCACATCCTCATCTTTTGCTAAAATAATAATAAGCCTCTTTGAAATTAACCTATGAATTTCGGATAACTCCTCTGCCATCTTTTGATCCATTAAATTAGGTATATAGTCTTCAATCATAGAAAAATCAACTTTTTGTCTTCCACGTCCAAGAACCTTTAAACAAGTTATAGCTGGATTTCCACCTTTAAGGAGCGCTTCTTTTGTCTTCTCAACCATATTCATTCTAATAATCGCCATTATTTCTTTCATTATTACGCCTCCTATAAACCAGCTTTTCCAGAACTTATTGTATAGGCTTGTTCTACTGGAACTATAAATATTTTTCCATCACCAAAAGCTCCTTTTTCACCTGTTTTGGCATTTTTTGCAATTATATTTACAACATCATCCTTATCCTCATCATTTACAACTATCAGTAACATTTCCTTAGGTATTTCATCATAATAGATGTCACCTACTTTAACTCCCCTTTGTTTTCCTCTTCCTACTACACTAAATTTGGTTACTGCCGGAAAGCCAGCATCACTTAATTCTGATAAAACGTTAGTAACCTTCTGCGGTCTTAGAATTGCCTTTATCATTAACACTATTGAACCAACTCCTATTCCATGTTAAAATGTAGTGGTTTGAATAATAACATTCAAATACCTTGCAAGCATATCTCCTGTGCACCTTAAAACCATAGGATATATGCTTCTTGATTTTTCAAAGCATTCTCTCTCATAAAAAATTATTCCAATAATCCATATTCCATAAGTATAGCTTCAAGCTTATCTTGAGCCATTGGCTTTGGAACAACATACATATCATTTCCATCTATAGCTTTTGCTAATGCTCTATATTCATCTGCCTGCTCGTCTTTAGGATTAAACTGTATAACTGTTTGCTTATTTATTTCTGCCTTCTGTACTTCATGGCTTCGTGGAACAAAATAAATTAGCTGAGTTCCAAGTTCTTTTGCAAATGCCTCTAATAATTCCTTTTCGTTTTTAACCTTTCTGCTATTACATATAATTCCACCTAATCTTACTCCTCCTGTATTAGCAAATTTACTTATACCTTTTGATATATTGTTTGCTGCATACATTGCCATCATTTCTCCACTAGCAACAATATAAATTTCCTTTGCTTTACCTTCACGAATAGGCATCGCAAATCCACCACAAACAACGTCACCTAAAACATCATAAAATACATAATCTAGTTCATCTTCATATGCACCAAGCTGCTCAAGCATATTTATTGAAGTTATAATACCTCTTCCAGCACATCCCACACCAGGTTCTGGTCCACCTGACTCAACGCATTTAATGTTACCAAAACCTGTTTTCATGATTGTATCTAAATCAACATCTTCTCCTTCCTCTCTTAATGTATCCAGCACTGTTTTCTGAGCTAATCCTCCTAAAAGAAGTCTTGTTGAATCAGCTTTAGGGTCACATCCTACTACCATTATCTTTTTACCAAGCTCTGCAAGTCCTGATGTTAAATTTTGAGTAGTAGTTGACTTACCGATTCCACCCTTTCCATAAATAGCAACCTGTCTCATGTGTATTCCTCCTCACAAGTGTAATTTTATTGAATAAATTCCAATAATAATTAATTTATTGGTTTATCTAAATACTATATCAGAAATTATCAAGTGTCAACGGCATTTTTTATTAATTTATTAATATATTTTAGCTATTTTTATCAAATTAATTTATTATAAATTTTTATATTAACGATTTCAATGCAAAATAATTTCAAATCTTTTTTACCATTTTGGTCATTCTTGTTTATTTAAATATTATTTTGAGTAGACAAGTATTTACCGTATTGATATTTTCTGTTTAGTTTTAACCTGTTTAGTACTTTCTTTTTTAATGTAACCCTCTATTAAAATGTTTTGAACTATAAAAGTTATTTGCTAACAACTCCAAGTAAAAAAACTTTTTGCATTATGTAAACCAATTTTGAAATTTTTATATATACTTTTTACTACTGACAATTGCCACTTAATTAATATTTAATTGAATTTTTAACATAATTGTATTAAAATATTATTTATATTGATAATTTATCATGAAACCCACATTTAATTTAGAAGGAAGTTGATACTATTGGAAAATAAAACTTTAACTCCTCTAGATGTAGCAAAAATTCTTAGGATATCTAAAAATACAGTTTATGAATTGATAAAACGCGGAGATTTAAATTGCTATAGGGTTGGAAAAAAGATACGTATAGATTCAAAAGACGTTGAACTATATAAACATAAGTGTAAAACAAATACAAAAAAAGCCCCAAACTCACTCCAAAATACACGAAAAAATATCAATGAGAATTTCCTACAATCAAATGGCAACATACCAAATGGTAGCTTTATTATTTGTGGCCAAGATATACTTTTGGATATACTATCTCGATATCTTCAAATTCATCCTTCTGGCACTACTGCTCTACGTTCCTATGTTGGAAGTTACAGCGGACTTCTAGGTTTATATTTTGGTAAAATACAAATTGCTACTGCTCATTTATGGGATGGCGATTCTGGAGATTACAATATTCCCTATGTGCGAAGGTTAGTTCCAGGTATTCATACCATAATAATAAATTTGGCTTTTAGAACAATGGGTTTTTATGTAGCAAAAGGGAATCCCAAAAACATAACTGGTTGGGAGGATTTTAGAAGAGATGATCTCACAATGGTTAACAGAGAACGGGGCTGTGGAACAAGAATACTTCTAGATGAACATCTACGTTTACTAAATATTGATGGAAACAAAATAAATGGCTATTCACGCGAAAGTCTCTCTCATCTAGCTATTGCAAGTATAATTTCTAGAAATGGTGCCGATATAGGTATTGGAAATGAAAAAACTGGACTTCAAGTAGCTAACATAGATTTTATACCAATTCAAAGAGAAAGATACGATTTAGTTATAAGAAAAGATGATATAGAAAAGCCACCCTTTAAAGCAATCATAGATATTCTCCAATCCGAAACCTTTAAATCAGAACTAATGGGAATAGGTGGCTACGACCTAACCCAAACCGGAACCACCATCGCAGAAATGTAAACCACTGGAGGTTTGGGCGAAGCCCATTATATTCAGGGCTTAAAGCAGCCTCTCTCTTTTAGTAAAGTATTTTTGTCAATAAATCCAAGTCCAGATAATTGAGCCAAGTGTTTTAGCGATAATATTGCTCTACCATGTCTATTTTGTGAATCCCAATATTCATAAGGTTCATCTGATGGAATAGGAATTGCCTTATACCCCTTTGATTCAATATAAAAAGAAAGTTGAATAGAAATATTATCCAACAGTTCAACTAACTTATTTTTAACAAATGTATAGGGTACATTTGTAGTTGATTGAAATAAACTTGCTAAGAATTGCTTACCAAATGCTATGACAGACTTTGTTTCAGTATAAACATCTAATGGATGAAAACCCTTATGTTGAATATGATATAATCCCTGTTATCCATGGAACTATTAGCTATTTCTTCATATTGATCTTCTGAATAGAGACCTTCCTCTTTTATTAATTATTGCAATTCACCATATACTTCTACAATATCTTTTTCGTCATACTTTTCTTTGAATTCAGCTATTATTTCTTCTTTGCTCTTTAGCTTATCACTATCCAACACATCATAAACTATTTCATAATTAATTTTTAGCAGCTAAAAAAGGGACATGAGCTTTACTCATTATCCCCTTTTTAGCTTTAAATTTTTTAATTCTAAATTTTAAACTTGCTTATTACTACACTTAATTCTTCTGCAATTGAAGCTAGGCTTTCTCCTGATTTAGCAATTTCCTGAATTGTAGCAACCTGTTCTTCAATAGATGCAGCTGTCTCTTCCGTCCCAGCGGCATTTTCTTCAGAAATAGCAGATAGATTTTGCATTAACTCAATAATTTTATTTTTATTATCCCCCATTAATTTTCCAGATTGATTAAACTTATTAATTATAGTTTTTATAGAATCTATTTCTTCTGCTATACCTGAAAATTTTCCTTCAGTTGCTTCAACACTACTAGCTTGTTCCTTAACAATTTGCTTTGTTTCTTCCATTAAATTAACTGCACTCTCTGATTTTGTCTTTAATTCGTTTATTATAGTTTTAATGTCATTTGTAAAACTATTGGACTGCTCTGCAAGTTTTCTTATTTCATCTGCAACAACTGCAAAACCCTTACCTGCTTCTCCTGCTCTTGCAGCCTCTATTGCTGCGTTTAATGCTAAAAGATTAGTCTGATCTGCAATACTTTCAATCATAGTACTTGCAATTTCTATTTTCTCTGCACTTTCATTGTTGCTCATGATAATATTATATATATTATTTGCGGCATCGTTATTTTTCTGTGTTTTATCAATAAGGTCTCTCAAAATCAAGAAGCCTTCTTCTTTTTGCTTTTCAATCTTAACCGCTGCAATATTTAGTTCCTCTATATTATTTAAATCTTGTTCTAATAGATTACCTAAATCTTCTACATTATTCGTTGCTATTTGGGTATCTTTAGCTTGTTCACTAGCTCCCCTTGCAATTTCATCAATAGTTTTGGCAACTTCTTCTGAAGCAGTAGCTGTTTCATTAGATGTAGCCGTTAATTCCTCTGCTGATGCAGCAACTCTTTCAGTTGCATCTGTGGTCTTGTTAATAAATTCTGCAACATTATCCCTCATAACTCTAAAAGCCCTTACCATATTTCCCGTTTCATCTTTTTTATTGTAATATTTAGATTCTTCTGAATTTTCATCTATTGAAAAATCCAAATTAGCGAAATCCTCTACTTTCTTTGTAACAGCTAAAATAGGCTTTGTTATACTGCCCGATACAAAATTAAATAAAATAGATGTTAAT
The DNA here is from genome assembly GCF_000008765.1 of Clostridium acetobutylicum ATCC 824. NCBI lineage: Bacteria > Bacillati > Bacillota > Clostridia > Eubacteriales > Clostridiaceae > Clostridium > Clostridium acetobutylicum. The sequence goes on along the minus strand of NC_003030.1, from coordinate 280,583 downwards.
AATAATATGGTTATTGCTGAAATAATTACTATATTTATTATTTTTGTTGCTCCACTCATTAACTCCTTTTGTGTAATAAATGATGCTAATATCCAATCAGTACCCTCAACTTTATATGGATTAACAACATACTTTTCACCGTCTATAGTAACATTAAATGATTTTAAATCTTTAGCTAATAGCTGATCTAAACCAGTAATACCAACATCTTTAATTTCTTTAAAATTATTTTTAGGATTTTTTCCATCTGCCATTATAAAACCTTTATTATGCACAATTATTGAGTAACCTGTTTTACCAATCTTGGCTTTATTTAACATATTACTAATATCAGATTGTTGCACATCAATACCTATTGCACCTACAACTTTTCCATTTTGATCATTAAATGAACTTGCATTACTTGTAAGCATACTTGACTTATAAATATATGGTGCTGTTCTAATAACACTTCCCTTTTTATTCATAGCTGCAATAAACCAAGGTCTTTTTGAAGGATCATATCCTGCTGGTGCACTTTCCTTAGGCCATTGTACATATTCTCCATTTGGCATTCCCATATACACATAGCTCGTACCTTCGTGACTTTTTCCGTACTGCTCAAAAACTTCATAAATTTCTTTTTCAATTCCTCCTTTAGCAGAGGCATCCATTTGAGTATCTTGAGTCGTATTTTTATATGTTTCAATGCTACTATCAGCCTTCATTATCACAGGATTTGTAGCTAACATATTGATATTCTTATCTAATTGATCATAAAAAATATTAATTGCCTGAGAAACCGTCTTCAACTGTTGATTGGAATTGTCCATGTAATCATTATAAGCTTTACTATTTACTTGATAAATTACAATACCGCTAATACTTACTAGTGTTAACAAAAGAACTAACATTGAAGATATTAAAACCTTCCCTTTTATTCCAATAACTCTCTTATTCATAGTACAATCTCCCCTTCTAATAAAATTTTACACCTTATTGTTTTTTCTTGTATCTATTAATTAGTTGAAATTTTATTTACATACTTTAGCTGTTTATATACATTTTTCGACAACTTAAAGCCTATTTTTTCAAAAGCTACTTTCGAATATAATTAAGTAAAAACAAAGTTATCCATAGTTATTGCATTTTTATAATTACACCCTAACCAACTGAATATGCTGAATTAAGTCACATTTCTAAAATTGAATTATCATATTTAATTCAATACTTAATATCTATATCGTCATTTATTAGATTAATCTTTATTTTAATTTAATAATATATTTTTCAAAAAATAAGTTTTTTAGACTATATAAAATATATTATTACTCCATATTTAAGTGAGTATGATATAATAAACTACGATTTTTACAAAACAGGTAAACTATATACAAGATAGGAGAATTATTATGAAATTAAATTCAATTCATCATATTGCTATTATCGCTTCCAATTATGAAGCTTCTAAAAATTTTTATGTAAACATATTAGGTTTTGAAATTATTCGTGAAAATTATAGATCAGATAAAGATTCTTATAAACTAGATTTAAAAATAGGAAATAGTGAAATAGAACTTTTTTCTATGCCTAAAGCTCCTAGAAGACTTTCATACCCTGAAGCATGTGGTTTAAGGCATCTTGCTTTTCATGTTGAAAACATAGAAGACATTGTTAATGAATTAAATAAAAATGGAATTACTACTGAACCAATTAGATTAGACGAATATACTGGAAAAAAATTCACCTTTTTTAGTGATCCAGATGGCTTACCCTTAGAATTACATGAATAAATTACATATTTTAATCTCAAATTTATAAAAAATGTGGTAATAAGAAATGTTACTATATTGCAGTTTTTATTCTTTGTAGAGTATGTCAATACTTTTGTGTAAACTCCACAAAAAAATATTTTTTTAATAGATAGGTTGGGAAAAATGAATTTTCCAACCTATATTTTAAATCTATTCAATAATATAACATTTTCATAGATAAGCTAACTATATCTATGAAAATGTTAATTTTTCTTATTTCAGGTGGATACTTAAAGAATGTTAAAGAATGTAGCTAGTTCAGTCTAGTTATTTCTCCAACTTCTTATGGCAATTAAATATTTGTCTCCCCATTTCTGTTCTAGTTCATCAAGTTTAGACTAATCTTAAATCAACGGAATAACTTTATTAGTTATATCAGAAACTAAACCTGGAGATATCTAAATCAAATAAACCTAAATTTGATTTCATAGTTTTTTTACTTTTGCCATTTCTACTATTCGATGTATTTTTGTTATTATAATCATATTTTTTATAGCCTAGATAATTGTCCATTTCAGCTTCAAGCATTTGTTGTAAGAGACCATCAAATAAATCTTTAAGAGTATTTTGTACATCCTCTGGTGTTTTAATATCAGGATTATTTTCAAGAATTAATTTTATTAATTCCTTATTAGAAAAAGGCATAGTCCATGCTCCCTTCATTTAGATAATTTATTATATTATCTTCATGAAGTTTACACAGACTATTTTTCACTCTCTCTTTGTAACAACCTCTTAAAAAATATTTATATATAGTTTTCGTTGTCTTCTTCTTCATATCTATTTAAGTATGAAGAAAAACATTCTTTTATGTTTTTTTCTTCTATATCCAATATTTCAGCAAGCACCGGTACTGGCATTGCAAAATTTTTGTTTAGATAGTATATAGTTATTAAATCGTAATAATAGCTATCACCCTCACAGTTCCCTGTCCCTTCTAAATATCTAAAATCTTCATTTGTTGCTATTTTTGTTGCGGATAGCCACAACATATTTTTAGGTATATATTGGCTTTCTGATTTAGAAGCGACCACTTTTGGAATTTTTAATCTATTTTCCAAAAATGGTCTTTATACCAACTAATATAATAAATACTCCAAATGCCTTTTTAAGTACACTCACCGGAAGTATGTTTGCAAGCTGCCCTCCAAATCTAGCCGCTATAACCATAGCTATACAAATAACTATTCCCGCATATATATCCGTATTTCCCTTTTTGTAATACTGCATAAATGCGAAAATACCAACTGGTGGAAGCATTGCAATAAGAGATGTTCCCTGTGCTTTTATTTGTGAAAACCCTGCAAACATTACTAACGCCGGAATTATTACTACTCCTCCACCTATACCAAACAAACCACTTAAAACACCAGCAACAATTCCAATTACTGCGTAGATTATAAACTCAGACATAAATATGCCTCCTCAAACTTTTATCTATAATACACAGTAATTATACTACAAAAATAGATTTTTTATAGGAATCAGGTGTAAATTCACCACAAACCTTTCCATCATTTATATTTATAATTCTATCAGTTTTTTCAGCTATCCTATTATCATGGGTTATGATTACAAATGTAGTATTGTACTCTTTATTTATTTCTCTTAAAAGTTTATAAACACTTTCAGTTGATTTGGAATCTAAATTTCCTGTTGGTTCATCAGCCAAAACAATATCTGGATTATTTAATAGTGCTCTTGCTATTGCCGTTCTCTGCTGTTGTCCTCCAGATAAATTAGTAGCTAAATTATCTTTAACCTTTTCTATTCCTACAAGGTATAGCAGCTCTTCTGCTCTTTTAATTACTTTTTCATTAGGTCTTGCTTTTCCAATAAGGTATGGCATAAGAACATTTTCGAGTACTGTAAATTCAGGCAAAAGGTAATGGAATTGAAATATAAAACCTATAGTTTTGTTTCTAAGCTCTGCTAGACTATTCTTATTCATAGTATCCGTACGCTTTCCCTTTATATATACCTCTCCTGTTGAAGGTTTATCTAATGTTCCCATAATATTTAATATTGTGCTTTTTCCACTTCCTGAAGCACCTATTATTGAGTTAAAAGAGTGTTCTTCAAAACCTAAATTTACATCATGAAGAACAGTTGTTTTTATAATCTTCCCATAAGTCTTACTCACATTTTTAAGCTCTACAATATTAGCCATTTTTTATCACCTCAATTGGATTTAATTTTGAAGACTTTCTAGCTGGTATAATCGCTGCTATGCAAGCTGAAGCTATGGCTATGACAACAGAGAAAACTATAAATTTGTAATCTAAATAAAGTGGAACAACTGGTGTTCCATCCGGATTTACTGCAAATTTAGTGAAGGAATATGTCCACCCAAGACCTAGGGCAACTCCAATTACTGCACCGAAAATTCCTAAAATAAGTCCTTCAAATAAAAATATTCTACTTGCTGCACTGTCCTTTATCCCCATAGCTTTAAGTATACCTATTTGCTTTGACTTTTGCATAACTGTTATAGCAAGTACACTAGTTATTCCCAAGACCACAGAAACAAGTACGAATACCTGAATCATTATACTAGATGCACTTTGTCCACTTAATCCGCTCAAAAGAGATGCATTTGAATCCTTCCAATTTGATATTTTTACATCATTAAGATTTAATGAGCTTTTAACATCCTTAGAAATGACATCTGCATTAAATACATCTTTAACCTGCATTTCAATAGCCGTAACCTTATCTCCATAGTTAAACATATCCTGAGATGTTTTTAGTGTTGTAAGAATCCACTTATCATTTATACTCGATGACTTAAGATCATAAACCCCTGTTATCTTTACTTCCTTTTGTACACCTTTTGGCGTAAATATTGTAATCTTATCTCCAACCTTTAAAGACGCATCCTTTTTTAAATCTATACCTATAAGAACTTCATTTTCATCCTTAGGCTCTCTTCCAATCTTTATATTATCTTTTATTTTATAAATTTTATCAGCATTAGCAAACTCAAAACCTCTTATCAAAACGGGATAGGTTTTATTGTTTTTATCTATAAAGGCTGAAAAATCAGTACTTGCAGAAACATTTTCAACTTTAGAATTAGAGTTTTTTATGGATTTAATTTTGTCTTCCCACCTATCAATTGAGCCATCATTATCTTCAGACGTTACAGTAATCTGCGGTGAACTTCCAATAGTTTTATCAACTAAGCTCTTTTGAAGTCCTTGAATAAGTGTCCCTATAAATACCTGAACAGATACTCCAATTGCAATACCTAATATAATCAGTATTGTTTGTCCTTTACTTGATCTTAAAAACTTCGAAGCTATTCTAAACTCTAACATTATATCCCTCCCGAACTCTAATGATATTTATTATTAGTTGATAATTATTATATGTATTCATTATATTATATTAGACTTCCTATTACAATAATTTTATAGAATAAAAAGTGAGGAATTCCAGGACAAAATTCTCCTTAAAATTCCTCACTTTAAATGTTTCAAATAAACTTTTATACTTTTTAATTATTAGCAACATCTACCTTTTTAACCATTGCTAATACGAGAAATACCACTATGAATATGCATAAAATACCTACCTCTTTATAAATGCTGCTAAGTGATCCGCCATTTATTATTTTATCTACGGCATTCATAGCCCAAGTAGATGGAACAAAATCACCTATTCTTTGAAGTGTACTACCCATAACTTCTTTTGGCCAATAGCATCCACCTAACATAGCAACTGGTGTACTTATAAGGACAGTCATTGAATTTGCCTGCTTTAAATCCTTACATCTATTTGAAATCAAAACTCCAAGTGATACACAAGCTATACCAAAGACTACAAGCACTAAATACAGCTTAATAGGAGAAGGTCCTAAATCAATTTTAACCACATACTTCATAACTAAAAACACGCCTGCTATTTGAATTAAGTTTACAGCAACAAAACTAAACATTGATCCAACAATATATCTAAATCTATTAACTCCACTAGCAAACATTCTATTATATACTCCATCCTTTTTATCAACTAGAATAAGTGTAGTTATCATAGTACTTAAATATATTATACTTGCAATAAGAAAACCTATGGAAGTCGTCGAGGTCTTTTGCTTTTCTCTTTCTCCATTTGTATATTTAGTCTCAGATACAAAATTTCCTTTTTGATAATTCTTAACTCCATTATAAAACTTAGTTTTATCACCTTTAGCTGCTTTAGCTATATTTTGAGCTGCGTTTACAAAACTATTAACGTAATACTCCATGGACGAATCATTTGAGGTACCTTTTATTCCGTATATCTCAATATTTTCTCCTTTAGAATTACCTATAATATTTTTAGTTAATCCTTTTGGTATTACAATTGCCATATCTATTTTTTTATCTATTATATAATCACTTATATCTTTTTTATTCACTATTTTTATCGTTCCATTAGCTTTAATTCTTTCCTTTATCATTGAAGTAAGCTTTGTATTGTCATTATCAACTACACCTACTGTAAATCCGGATCCTCCACTTGAAATCGACGATATGATTGAAATAAAAAGTATTGGAAATAGGAACATAACTATTATATTAGCTTTTTTTCTAAATATTCTTTTTATATTATTAAAAAATATTGTCATGCTACTCTTCTCCTTCCTACAATAGATGCTATAGCTAAAAGTACAATAGACATCCCAAGTAAAATTATTATTGAATTTTCCGCCGTACTTGTAACCCCTTTGTATATCATGTTAAATAATCCTGATTGTGCAAGATTATTAGGAACATATTTTATTATGCTTCCATCTGAAAAAGGAACTTTCACATATCCACCTGATACAAAAGTAAATATGGGCGCTGTTACACTTATTAACATTGATGCTCTTTTGTCATCCCCAGTTATAATCATAAACAAAAAGCCTATTGATGCTGCTAATATTGCAAAGGATGAAACTATTCCCAAAACTAATATAGGATGCCCTCCCCAATTTGCTCCATATACATACTTTGTAAATAGCACAAGAACTACTGCCTGAAGTATCAATGTAAAAATAACCCCTAAAACTACACCTAGTAAATGCTGATAGGTTTTTGTGGCCGTTGTTTTTATTCTCTTTCCAACTCTATCAAAGAATAGATTTTCAAGTTCTGCACTTCCGTAATTCGCACCATATAGTAATATCATCATAAGCATTGTTACTGAATAATAATCTATTGCTCTTGGAGACTTTCCATTTACACTTAGATATTTTTTACTTATATTATTTTTTTCAACATAGCTTGTTCTCATCCTTGATATTTGAGAAGATACTTCAACAGTGTTTGCACCATCATTAAAACTGTCTATTAAACTTTTTATAATCTGATTTCTTGTAGTACTGCTTTTGCTTTCATATATCTCAATTCTTCCCTTTTTATTAGCTTCAATATTATCAGAATAATTACTGTTTATATATATAAGAGAATTACCTTCTCCTTTATCAACAAGTTCTTTTCCTTTTTTATATGAGCTTACTTTTTTTACATTCAATATATCTTTAATGCTCTTATTTTTTAAGAATTCATCAAAGTTTTTAGATATTTCCTTATTATCAGCATTATAATAATATACTGTTGTCTTACCTAAATTTGTAACAGAAAAATTATCTACACTTTTAAGTGCATTTCCAAGAATTAAAATTATAACTATAGGCATTAAAAGCATCATTATAAGAGTTTTTTTATCTGATATATTTGATTTTATAGTATTAATTGCAATATAAAAAACGTTCATAATACCTCCCCCTAATCCCTAAGTTTTCTTCCCGTAAGTGTAAGAAATACACCTTCAAGACTAGGCTTTTCAACATTTATTGATATAATTTTACTCTTAAACTCTGCTATTTTCGCCGTAATTGTGCTTATATTTTCGCTGTTTTTATCTGAAACAATCACCAACATATTTTCATTTCTTCTGCACTTTTTAACATTTTTTATGCCTTCAACAGCTTCTACTAAATCATCTGTAACCTCCGATAATTCAAGTTCAACCTTTTCCTCATTTGATATCATCTCTTTTAGCTGTTCTTTAGTTCCTGTCGCTATTTCTTTTCCATGATCTATAATTGTTATTTTACTGCAAAGCGTCTCTATTTCCTCCATATAATGCGAGGTATATATTATTGTGGACCCCATTTCATTTAATTTTTTAACTGAATCTAAAATATGATTTCTTGATTGTGGATCAATTCCAACTGTTGGTTCATCCATTATAATTAATTTAGGTCTATGAACTATAGCACAAGCAATATTAAGTCTTCTCTGCATACCACCTGAATACTGACCTGGTTTACTTTTTCTTCTATCCCACAAACCTGTAAAATCAAGTGCTTCCTTAACTCTCTCTTTTAAAACTGCTCCCCTAAGACCGTTTAATTTACCAAAGAAGGCAACATTCTCATAAGCTGATAATTCACTAAAAACAGCTATATCTTGTGGTACAACTCCTATATTTCTTTTTATATTTGTATCGCTTCCATTAAATCTTTTACCAAATATTTTAATTTCTCCACTATCAACCTTTGTTAATCCTGTTATTGTATTTATTGTTGTAGACTTTCCCGCACCATTTGGTCCAAGCAATCCATAAATTTCACCATCTTCTATTTTAAGATTCAAGCTATCTACTGCTGTAAACTCCTTATAAGTCTTCTTAAGATTTTTAATTTCTAATATCATCTACAATTCCTCCAAACTTAAATTTCTTCGTTCAAGTTCCTTCCTTCTATACTCATATGATATTAGATTTTACATACCTAAAATAGTGCATTTGTTCATAAATCATAATGACATTTGTCATATCTATAAATGAATAAAAGGAGCATCGCAATTTAACGAAGCTCCTTTTACAAAATCAACTATTCTTTAAATAAAATATTGCAAGTTGTGTTCTATCCCTAAGCTCAAGCTTTTCAAGCAAACTAGTAATGTAATTTCTTACAGTCCCTTCGCTTAAATAAAGCTTTGAAGCAATTTCCTTATTCGAAAGCCCATCTCCTATATTTCTAAGTACCTCCATTTCTCTTTCTGTAAGATTATACTGTTCTAACCCATTATTACTTTTATCTTCCTTAATAAAATTTGATATGGTCTTTGCCACATTTTGTTCAAACACCATATTCCCATTTACAACTGCCTTTAAACTGTCAATTATACTATCAGAGGATTGATTTTTTAAAATATATCCTTCTGCACCATTTTTCAGTGCTTCTTTTATATACTCATCATCCTTAAAAGTTGTAAGTATAACAACCTTTATATCTTTAAAACTTTCCTTAATAACTTTAGTTCCAAGTACACCATCCATAATTGGCATTCTTATATCCATTAAAACAATATCAGGTCTGTTATTTTTACAAAAATCAAAAGCTTCCTGCCCATTGGCGCATGTACCTATTATTTCTATTTCATCTTCCAAATCAAGAAGTATACTAAGACTTTCTCTTATAAGAGCATCATCATCAACTATTAATACCTTCAAATATTTTTCCTCCCCCGTTATTTATAGGAATTATACATACTATTAAAAATCCATTCTCTCCACTTGTAGATATACTTCCCCCTACGCTTCGTATCCTCTCTCTCATACCGCTTATACCTAGTCCCTCTTTCATCTTACTACAACCTACACCATTATCTTTTATGTAAAGCCTTATATACTTATCATTTATGTCTATATTTACAATAACCTTGGTAGCTGCTGAATATTTTAATGCATTTGTAAGTGCTTCTTTTACATTCAAGGCTATAATCTGCATATTTATTGCAGACACCAATTCCTCACTACCAGTATATGAAAAATCCACACTACAGAACTTAAAATTATTTATTATATTTTTTATATATTCTATTCCTACCTTCTCCTTAGGAACTATATTATGCACTGTATTCCTTATAAGTGTCAGGGCTTCAGAAATCCTTTCTGTACTTTCCTTTAAAATTTTCTTTGACTTCTCACTATCCTTATCATATAATTTCAGTGCAACTTGAAGCTGCATATAAGTTCCTGCTATACTGTGTCCTACATTATCATGAATATCTCTTGCAATCCTATTTCTCTCTTTTATCTCAGCCATATGTGCTACTTCTAAAGATGAATTCATAAGCCTTGTTTTAGCATTTTCAAGCTCATATACTAATCTTCTTTCATCATCAAAGGTCTTCCTGTATAGTTCTTCTCTTTTTCTCATATTTATCAAGCAATATGCAAGCATACCTGATATCAAACAAAATACCGAAAAATTCAAGTTGCTGTACTCTCTAAAATATATAATACCTATCAAAGCCAACGCTATTCCTAAATAAAATTCATCATAAACTAAATCAAATATAACGCCAGGAAGTAAAAATACAAAATAACTGTTAAAGAGTCCTGATATTATAACACTGATAAGTTCCACAACTGCACCATACCTTAATTTGAGAAATCTTTCTTTTAGGACAAAGAGAATTACATTGGTTAAAAATATTATTACTATAATACCTCCACCAACACCATTAGTACAAAGCTGAATCAAGACATATAAAAAAAATATAGTTTTTAAGATAATCAAAAATTTATTATTCATATAAACCTCTTTACTTTATTACATCTTTTTTAGTAATAGTCCCAGTAAACAAAAATGCTATTGCAAATAACAGAATTATTAAGATGTCCATATTTAATACTTTATAATTATTGTAAATTAATATATTATTTATACCATCAACAACCCACTTAGTAGGTACAAACTGTGCTGCAAATCGAAACTCCTTTGGCATATTATCAATTCCCCAAAAGCACCCTCCAAGCATGCACATTGGAATAATACTAAATGATGTTTGCCAAGTTTTGTTCAATACTCCATTCAAAAGCATTGCAAATGTAACTGACATTATTGATGCCGATAAAAACAGTAGTAAAAGCGGTAGAAAATACTGAAATATTATGCTTCCATACAATATAGTAATCTCTACAAACACTAAAAGTACTTGAATAATATCAACCAAAACCAAAAGGCTTAGGTTTTGAAGAACATAGCTTCTTACACTAATTGGTGCTGCAAAAATTCTTCTATCATCATTTATAACACTTCTTGAAAAAATACAAGAATTTAAAAGTAAAAACATGACTAGAAAATTAAACATAATTGATATTGTACCCTGCTGTTTCATTTTACCGGTAGAGTTGCTTATTTGAGTTTTATAAATGGGTTTAGATATATTTTTATAGAAGATATTTACGTTTTTATTTGAGATTGAATAAATCCTTCGTGCATTTTGTATAAGTATTGAAATATTTTGATTAACTATCTTATGATACTCACTTTTTTTATCAGTATATAATTTTAATTTAATATCCTTTCCGTAGAATATATTCTTCGTAAAACCTTTTTCTATTGCAATAACAGTAGTAACAGAATTATTTGCAATTGCAATTTTGCTTTCGTCACTTTTTACACAAACTAAGTCATAGTTATCTTCTAATTTATTTCTAATTATTTTTGTAAGCTTAGTTTTATCATCATCTACAAAACCTACTTTAATTTTTGACGTACTAATATTCATTACAAAAATTGAAAATATCAGAGGAAGGAGATAAACAAATATTACCATTCTCTTTTTATTCATAAGCCTCTTTATTCCAAAGAGTATAATATTCAAGTTAATCGCCTCCTTGCTAAAATAAGTACTAGTGTCCCTAAAATAAGATCTAAGATTATAAGTTCAATATAAAACATCTTGGTACCTATATTAAGTGCATATATAGCATTAAAAATTATATTTTGAGCTGCGTAACTAGGAGAAAACATACTGAATTCAGTTAATTTATCTCCTAAAATTCTCCTACTAACATACCCTCCTGATAGAATTGTAAATATAGGTATTAATATCTCAACTATATACTTTGACACCTCTTTACTTGATATTATTAATTCTATACACATTCCTAACCCTATCGCAAAAAAAGAATATAAAAATATCACAGCTAAAATTGCTATATAATTATTTCCTTGATCAATTCCGTAAGCAAATTTTGAAAATAAAAACACAATTGAAGCATCTAATATAATAACTAATACAAGTCCCATCATTTTTCCTAAAACCATGTTACTTTGTTTAATAGGTAAACTACCAATTCTTTCTCTAATATTCTTGTTTCTATCTGTACTTATAGCATTAATACCATATATAGTTCCATACAAAATTATCATGACAAGCATTGTTACTGAATAATAGCTAAATGATTGATTACTAAAATTAATTGTTGAGACTGTATTTTCATTACCATTCTTGTATCCTTTGCTTGATAAGTCTTCTGCACAACTATAAACAAAATTTTTTATTATTGAATAATCAAAAGAATCTATCTTGTCTGCTTTTACATGTAGCTTTAGCATGTTTTTATCATCTACATGTATATAGGCATCATATTTTTTATTTTCCAAATCAAGTATTGCTTTTTTATTAGAATTAGCTTTTATTATATTAATCTTGTTTCTAAAAGCCTCACTACCTTTTATAAAATTATCTATCTCTTGATAGCTCCCCTTATTATCGGCATAAACTTCTATATTCTCTTGATAGCTTATACCTCCACTAAAGTCACTTTTAAGTGAATTTCCCAAAATAGCTATTAGAGCTATAGGAAATATTATCATCATTACTATGCTAGATTTAAATTCTTTTTTAAAGATGTAGTAGGCTATATGTAATATTCTCAAATGATTACCACCTATCTATTTAATTATCCAAATTTCTTCCTGTAAGGGCCAAGAAAACTGTTTCTATGCTAGGCCTATCAATGATAACATCTAAAACCTCTAATCCAGACCCCACAATCATGTCTATTATTTTAGCTATATTCTTACTATTTTTATCCGAAACTATATCGATATAATCTGCATTTATACTACATTCTTTAACTCCGTAAATTTTCTTTATTTCATCCACAATAGTATAGTTTAATGCTGACGGCTTTATTTTAATTTTTTCTTCCTTTGCTGCTAAGCTCTTAAGCTCCTCTTTATCGCCCTTTGCAATAATTCTCCCTTCATTGATTATAGCTATACTACTACAGATTCTCTCTATTTCCTCCATATAATGCGAAGTATAAATTATAGTTGCACCGTTTTTGTTTAGCTCCTTTATTGATTCTAAAAGATTGCTTCTAGACTTTGGATCTATACCAGCAGTAGGCTCATCCATGATTATAAGCTTTGGTTTATGTACAATTCCACAAGCTATGTTAAGCCTCCTAAGCATACCCCCTGAAAGCTGTTTAGGAAACTTCCTTGCATTATCCCAAATTCCTACAAAATTTAATGCTTCTCTTGCGTACTCTTTAAGCTTCTTTCCTCTAAGACCATACATTCCTCCAAAATACATTACATTGTCATATACATTTAAATCATCGTACACAGATATAGTCTGAGTTACTATTCCTATAGATTTCTTTATAGCCATCTCATTTTTTAGAAAATCCATTCCAAAAATTCTTATACTTCCAGAATCTATTTTATTTAATCCTATTATGCAATCTATTATAGTTGTTTTTCCAGCACCATTAGGTCCCAAAAGCCCTAATATTTCTCCTTCTTCTATACTTAAATTAACATTATCAACTGCTAAAAAATCTCCATACCTTTTAACTAAATTTTTTATTTCTAGAAGCATAGTTACCACCCTTTTTAACTTTATAGTTTTATTTTATCAGACTCTGATTAACATAAAAAGCTGTAATGTTAAAATATTCAAAGTTGAATTTATATTGTGTACAATAATCAATGTTATAATTACTTTATATTCATTAATTAATTTTTTATTGGGAGTGGTGTATATATGAAATATATAGACATGTCAAACTGGAAGAGACGGGATCACTTTAACTATTTTAGAAATCTTGATTACCCTCATTTTAATATATGTGCAAATTTAGATATTACAAACTTTTATAATTACATAAAAGAAAATAAATTGCCTTTTTTTATATCGGTTCTATATGCTTCAACTAAAACTGCCAATGGTATACAAGAATTTCGACTTAGAATACGAGAAGATAAATTAATTGAACATGAAATTGTACATCCTTCTTTTACTATAATGACTGAAGGAGAGGTATTCAACTTTTGTGATGCTAAGTTCATAGAAAACTATACTGATTTTAAAGATAATACATTAAAAGAAATTGAAAAAGCAAAGCTCAATACCTGCTTAAAGAATGATAAAAAACGTGATGATCTATTATACACAACAAGTATACCTTGGATTTCCTTTACCAGCATAAGCCATCCAATTAACACAAATACTACTGATAGCATACCGCGAATAGCTTGGGGGAAGTTTTTTAATGAGAATGGAAAGGTTAAGTTGCCATTTTCTGTGCAAGCTCATCATGCAGTTGTTGATGGTGTTCATGCAGGACATTTTTTTAACATCATTCAAGAAATGTTTAATAACCCCACAAAATATTTTTTCTAGAAAAGTCCAATACCATATCTAATGACCTAGAAGTTTTTCAAATCCCTCTACAGTTTTATTAAGCATATTAACAATCAAATTTTCATACATGATTTACCGAAAAACAAAAAGAACGCTGCTATTAGCAACATTCTTTTTATTAAATAATTTTATTATTTTCTTACTATGTCTTTCTTTAAAGCTACAAGTAATAACGCTGATACTACCATACCTACTAGTATTGATATTATATATCCTCCTAAATTTGTAACAACATGAGGTATAAATAATACCCATACTCCTCCATGTGGAACTGCAAGTCTTGAACCAAATATCATTGATAATGCTCCAGTTACTGCTGAGCCTGCCATCATCGAAGGAATAACTCTAAGAGGATCTGCTGCTGCAAATGGTATTGCGCCTTCTGTTATGAATGATAATCCAAGTGCCCATGCTGCTTTTCCTGCTTCTCTTTCCTGCTCATTAAATTTCTTCTTTCCTATTACTGTTGCAAGTGCTATTGCAAGAGGTGGTACCATTCCTGCTGCCATTGTAGCAGCCATTATAGTTGTTCCTGTAGTTGTTATTGTTCCTGTAGCGAATACGTATGCTGCTTTATTGAAAGGACCTCCCATATCAAATGCCATCATGCATCCTAAAACTATACCTAACACTGCTGCATTTGCTCCACTTAATCCCTTTAAGAAACCTGTAAGTCCATTATTGATTGCTTTTACTGGGTCGCCTAGAATAAACATCATTACGAGTGCTATAAATAATGTGGAAAGTACTGGTATTATAAGTACTGGCATCAAACTATCAAGTGCTTTTGGAAGTTTTATATATTTCTTTAATAGTACAACAAAATATCCTGCGATAAAACCTGCTAGCAACGCTCCTATAAATCCTGCGCCTATAGTACTTGCTAAAGCACCACCAACAAATCCCGGAACAAGTCCTGGTCTGTCAGCAATAGAGAATGAAATATATCCTGCTAAAACTGGTAACATCAATGCAAATGCTTGTTTTCCTGTACTAAATATTGTCTCTCCGATTGTTCCTGGTGTTTTGAAAACATATATTCCGCCGATTGCAAATCCTAGTGCTATAAGTATTCCTCCTGCTACAACAAAAGGTATCATGAAGGAAACTCCTGTCATTAAGTGTTTATATACTCCTGAAGCTCTGCCCTTATCTTCTCTTTTCTCTTCTACTTTAGATTTTTCATTACTGTTTCCGTATATTTTGTTTGAGCTAAGTGCTGTATTTATAAGTCCCTTTGGATCCTTTATAGCATCTTTAACTGGAACTTCTATTAATACCTTACCAGCAAATCTGGATTTATCAACGTTAGTATCTGCTGCTATAATAACTGCGTCTGCATCGTTTACATCACTAGTAGTTATTACGTTTTCTGCTCCTACCGAACCTTGAGTTTCAACTTTTATTTTATGACCCATTTCTTCTGCTGCCATCTGAAGTGCCTCTGCTGCCATGTACGTATGTGCAATTCCTGTTGGACAAGATGTTATAGCAACTAACTTTTTCATTTTTATTTCCTCCCTTATTATATAATTTAGTATAAACACTTATTATAATGATAATAATTTTATTTTTTATTCGAAAACTGTTATAAACTCTTCAAAACTTTGGGCATTCTTTATTTTTTCTCTTACTTCTGTATGCATAAGTTTTCTTGATATTTCACTTAAAGCCTTAAGATGTATGTCACTAGATTCTTCTGGAACAGCTATTAAAAAGAATAAATGCGCTGGTTTATCATCCATTGACTGATAGTCTATTCCCTCTTTGCTTAATCCAAATGTTATAGCAGCCTCTTTAACTGCACTACATTTACCATGCGGAATAGCTATTCCCATACCTATACCAGTAGAGAATTCCTCTTCTCTTTTTAATACAGCTCTTTTTAATTCTTCCTTATCAGTAACCTTTCCGTCATTATATAAAATTTCTATAAGCTCATTTATGGCTTCTTCCTTAGTTTTAGCTTTAAGATTAAATGTGACCCTTTCTTTTGAAAACATATCCTTAGTTGACATAATATTATACCTCCTCAATAACTACACTTTTTAATAATTCTTTAACATCCTCCAAGCTGCAAGCTTCGGTCCCTTCAGTTGAAACTGATGCCGCTCCACAAGCTATAGAAAACCTTAATATTTCTTTCTCATTAAGACTATTTATAATTCCATATACAAATGCTGCTACCATAGAATCTCCTGCACCAACTGTGCTCTTAACTGGAACTACCAAACCCTTAGCATAATATGATTTATCCTTATTTACAAACAGAGCTCCTTTAGATCCTAGTGATATTAAAACATTTGAAACTCCTAATCCAATTACTTCTTTTGCTCCATCTATAATGTCAGTATTATTCTTAAACTTCTTATTTAAAAGAAGTTCAAACTCCATATCATTAGGTTTTATGATATACGGATTTTCTTTTATTCCTTCACTTAGAAGCTCTCCTTCTGCATCTAAGATTACAAAAGAACCCTCTTCTTTAGCTATTTTTGTTAAAGTTCCGTATATATTCTTTGGAATACCTGGAGCTACTCCTCCTGATAATACAACGATGTCATCCTTATTGCACATATCTTTGAATTTATTCATAAACATTTCAAGTTCTTTACTACTTATGCTTGGTCCTGCTTCATTTATATCTGTATATACTTTATTTAAATCGTCTACAATTTTAGTATTTGTTCTAGTATTTCCACTTACAGTTATAAATTCATTTTTTATTCCTCTTTTATCTAACTCTTCTCTGAAATCTTTCTCCCACATACCACCAATAAAACCAGTACATTTGGACTCTATATTGAAATTTTTCAATACTTTTGATACATTTATTCCTTTACCACCAATATCATACCTTATATTACTTACTCTATTTACAACTCCTACATTAAAGTTATCAATATTAAGAGTTTTATCCATTGCAGGATTTAATGTTACAGTTATTACCATGACTTCACCTCCAGTTATGCGACTATTATTTGTACTCCCAAATCTTTAAAATCTTTTATATCTTCTTCTGATAATTCCCCACTTGTAACAATTGCTGTAGCATATTCTGCCTTACAAATCATGGAGAAACAAATATTTTCAAACTTAGAACTATCCGCGACTACTATTACTTTGTTCGCTGCATTTATCATTGCTTTTTTAGCTTGAGCTTCAGTAAAGTTTGGTGTTGTTATTCCCTCTATTGAAGTTATTCCATTTGCTCCAATAAAAGCTTTATCAACCCTAAAATTCTTAAATACACTCTCACATAAATTCCCAACCATTGCTCTAGTATTAGGTCTTAAAATTCCTCCAGCTACTATGAGCTCGATTTTTTTATCTTTTCTGTTTAATAATTCTGATGCTATATCAATAGAATTCGTTATAACTGTTATGTCTTCTGCATCTATGTTTTTAGCTATTTCAAGAGTAGTTGTTCCTGAATCTAATATTATAGTATCCCCATTTTTAATCATATTAGCCGCATACTTTCCTATAGCCAACTTTTCAACTTGTCCCTCATCTTTTTTATCAACGAAAGACGCCTCAAAATTAGTTATATCAATTGGAACTGCGCCTCCATGTGTTCTTTTGAGAATCCTTCTATCTTCCATTTCTTTTAAATCTCTTCTTATTGTGGCTTCTGAAACATCAAAATGGACTGATAATTCATTTACCTTTATACTACCTTCTCTATCTAAAATAGCTTTTATTTCTTTTTGCCTTTCTTCTGCAAACATATAAATCACCTTTCATATATTCATTTGCGAGTGCTTGTGTTTATATTTGTTTGTTTGATTATATTGTAAACGGATTCAAGCATATTGTCAATACATTTTTTTAAAAAAATTTCACATTAAAGCATATATGAACACAAACACACATGCTGTCATAAAAAAGTACCAGCCATTAATTAGGCTGGTACTTTTTATCCATCATTCACCTGCTATTACTACATTGCTCATTTCTATTGCCTTAGGTCCCACAAAACCACTCTCTTTTTGTATTTCTTTCGATAAGAATATATTGTCATCTATGTCTGATATATTAGCACTTAAGGAGCCTCCTGTTATAGGTATGGTTTTTTCTCCATCATAATACCATCCAAGTCTTATTTCTCCCCCAAAATCACCCGTAGTAGAATTCATTTGAAAATCAGAAAATGTTACAAGCTCTAAATATGGCTCCTCTTTCATATCATCTATAGTCTTACTTCCACCATTTACAACAAAATTTTTAATATTTCCTGTAGCTTTATTTTTCAAATAATAGCTATGTCTTAAATCACCATGATAGATTTCTAATTTTCCATCTTTAATAATATCTATTCTAGATAATGGCAATCCATCATTATCTATAGGTGCTGAGTAAATTGAGTTTTCAACCCTTGGATCCAACGTTAAGTTTATAAGATCCCCTTTAACCTTATCTCCTTGAATTGAATCCCCAACTTTCAGTGTAGATATTTTGTTATAAATATTTGCAGCACTTGTCTTATCAACATAATAACTTAAAACTTCCTTCACAGGATTTCCGCTTAATATAACCTTATATCTTCCAGACTTCACCGTGTTTTTAGCTATAGCTCTCTGCTTTGCTAAAAATAACATTTCATTAACAGCTTCAGATATAGTTTTAGGATCGTAATCTGAAAATGTTAGCATTTTGTATAATTCTATTTCTTCATCTTTTTCTTTCCATGTTGTTACAAATTCAATCATACCTTCATAGCTTTCATAGCTAGCATCAACTCCATAAGATGTAACTATTCTTTTGTAATTCTTATTTAAAAAGATTTCAGCAGAATTGATTCCACCATTTTTTTCATTGTCGTTTTTATACAGCGCTTCAGCTAATTTCGGCATCCAGTAAGATAACGTCTCTTCTGAAAACTTACTTTTAACATTTTCTATTTTTTCGATTTTAATTTTAGGAATACTGTAGTACTCATTTTTTACAAAACCTGCTGCAAAAATACCATCCTCGATTGTCTTATCTATTTCATCTATTTTCATAGTTGGGTCTATATTAAAAGAAGAACTTCCCGTATATTTAGCTTTGTCCTGCTCAAAATTTTTATAAACAGTAACCTTAAAATGATGTACATCTTTACTTCTAGTCATATCAATATCTGATTTTACAAAAAACGCCTCTTCAGAACTTATTCTTTCCTCTATTATTTTATATTCATCAATATTTTTACTTTCTAATATATTCTTTATTTTGTTTATCATTATCCTAACCTCACTTTCGCTTTAATATATGGCCCACCATCTGAAACCTTGGCAAACTCTTTGTACCCTTTACCACAAGCTCCACTTCCTGCAAGTTCAATTTTGTCAGAAACCATAGAAATTGATTTTAAGAGATCAGGAACATAACCTGTTAATACTACTGGAGAAACTATTTTTCCCGTTAGTTTTCCATCTTTAATCTCTAATCCATAATTAAGCATACATTGAATTCCCCAATTTTTAGGGTCTTCCATACCACTATAAGGACAATCTAGTAAATAACCTTTTTTTATAGAAGCAAACATGTCTTCCACTTTATCCTTTCCCTCTACAAAAAAGGTATTTGTCATTCTAGCATAAGTTTTTCTCTCAAATGAAAATCTTTTACCATTACCTGTAGGCTTAGTACCTAGCCTCATAGCTGATAATGTGTCTGAAAGCCCTGTTTTTAGTATTCCATCTTGTATTATCACAGTGTCAGTTCCCATAACCCCCTCATCATCAAATAAATATGACGACACATGCTTTGCACTTCTCGCTCCATCACGCATTGTTACAAGTTCAGACGCTACAGGCTTATCTATATATTCAACTGCCTTAGCTCTATTCTTTACAAACATGTCCATTTCAACTCCATGTCCAAAAGCTTCATGTGCAATTATACCTGATACTTCAGGAGAACAAATAACATCATATTCACCTGGTTTTACTGCCTCTGCATCCAATAACTTAATTGCTATATCAACTGTATTCTCAACCTTAGTATCCATTTCATCCAATAATTCAGGACCATTTAACCCTGAGCTTGAGGAATAATTAGACCTTGTAATGTTTCCCTTTCTAGATAAAACATTTACATATCCTTCACTCCACACATAAGACTGGTATAAGTCCTTATTATTTGAAATAAAAATCTTTGATACATGAACCTGATGAAATATTGCCTTTGCATCAATTATAAGATTAGAGATATTCAAGGCTTTGTCTTTTATTTTATTAAGCCTTTCAATTATATATTGGCTACTGCAACCTTCAGGTAAAATTTTAACTTCTCCTAAAAAACTATCTTCTATTTTGTTTTCATTAATTACATTATATTTAGTTATCTTAAATTTTTTATCCAGCGTTTCTATTTGTGCATTTACCCTGTTTTTTATATTTTGTGCCAAAGCATCTATATTGTTTTCATCTAATTCATTAAATGAATATTCAGAATATCCTGTGCCATTGTATACCCTTACAACAAAACCTCTTTCATTCCAAAATGAATCAGAAATTTCCACACCTGTTTTCTGCACTATATATCTTTTTCCATGAGAATCCGTACCTAAAACAGAAACATATTTAAAATCTTTAGTTAGTATTTGTATCAGTCTTTTTATGATCTGTTTTTTCTCTATTAAAAACTCAGACATTTTAACTTTCATTACATTTCCCACCTTTAGCAAATTTTAAGTATAATATATAATTTATATATTATACTTAAAATAAAAAAAACTCAAGTATAAACTTGAGTTTTTGGTGGCCAGACCAGGAATCGAACCAGGGACACGAGGATTTTCAGTCCTCTGCTCTACCGACTGAGCTATCTGGCCAAACATTACCCGGCAATGACCTACTCTCCCACAGGGCTGCCCCTGCAGTACCATCGGCGCTTTGGTTCTTAACCTTCGTGTTCGGTATGGGAACGGGTGTTACAACCAAGCTATGGTCACCGGATTAATTTATTTAGTTTTTGAAAGCATTTGTACTTTCAAAATTGCATAGTAATCTTAATATATTTACCTTTATATTGGTCAAGCCCTCGACCTATTAGTATCAGTCAGCTTAAAATGTTACCATTCTTACACCTCTGACCTATCACCTGTTGTTCTTACAGGGGTCTTACTAACTTATGTTATGGGAAATCTAATCTTGAGGTGGGCTTCACGCTTAGATGCCTTCAGCGTTTATCCCTTCCCGACATAGCTACCCAGCCGTGCCTTTGGTAAGACAACTGGTACACCAGAGGTCAGTCCATCCCGGTCCTCTCGTACTAAGGACAGCTCCTCTCAAATTTCCTTCGCCCGCGACGGATAGGGACCGAACTGTCTCACGACGTTCTGAACCCAGCTCGCGTGCCGCTTTAATGGGCGAACAGCCCAACCCTTGGGACCTACTTCAGCCCCAGGATGCGACGAGCCGACATCGAGGTGCCAAACCTCCCCGTCGATGTGGACTCTTGGGGGAGATCAGCCTGTTATCCCCGAGGTAGCTTTTATCCGTTGAGCGATGACCCTCCCACGAGGTGTCACCGGATCACTAAGCCCGACTTTCGTCTCTGCTCCACTTGTTTGTGTCGCAGTCAGGCTCCCTTCTGCCTTTGCACTCTACGCGCGGTTTCCAACCGCGCTGAGGGAACCTTTGGGCGCCTCCGTTACTTTTTAGGAGGCGACCGCCCCAGTCAAACTGCCCTCCTAGCTATGTCCCGTGACCAGTTTCATGGCCTCCGGTTAGAACCCCAGTACTGTCAGGGTGGTATCCCAAAGACGACTCCACAATCCCTGACGGAACTGCTTCCAAGTCTCCCACCTATTCTGTACAGACAATACCGAGATTCAATGCTAAGATACAGTAAAGCTCTACGGGGTCTTTCCGTCCAATCGCGGGTAGCAAGCATCTTCACTTGCACTACAATTTCGCCGGATTTGCTGTTGAGACAGTGCCCAAATCATTACGCCATTCGTGCGGGTCGGAACTTACCCGACAAGGAATTTCGCTACCTTAGGACCGTTATAGTTACGGCCGCCGTTTACTGGGGCTTAAGTTCATGCCTTCGCTTGCGCTAAGCATTCCCCTTAACCTTCCAGCACCGGGCAGGCGTCAGCTCCTATACTTCAGCTTTCGCTTTAGCAGAAACCTGTGTTTTTGATAAACAGTTGCTTGGGCCTATTCTCTGCGACCTACTCTCGTAGGCACCCCTTCTCCCGAAGTTACGGGGTCAATTTGCCGAGTTCCTTAACAGCAATTCTTCCGATGGTCTTAGGATTCTCTCCTCACCTACCTGTGTCGGTTTGCGGTACGGGCACAGAGCTCCTGGATAGAGACTTTTCTTGGCAGCATGAAATCAGATATTTCGGTAGTAAACTACCTCACCATTACACCCCAGACTTAACGAAAGACGGATTTTCCTATCTTTCATCCTCAGTGCTTAGACGTACTTCCAATAACGTACGCATATCCTATCCTCCTGCGTCATCCCATTTCTCATAACGTTACTCTGCGGTATCGGAATATCAACCGATTGTCCATCACCTACGCCTTTCGGCCTCGGCTTAGGTCCCGACTTACCCTGGGCGGACGAACCTTCCCCAGGAAACCTTAGGTTTTCGACCACTAAGATTCTCACTTAGTTCTCGCTACTTATGCCAGCATACTCTCTCCTGTACAGTCCACCGCTCCTTTCGGTACGACTTCAGCCCATACAGGATGCTCCTCTACCACTTGTACGAAGTACAAGTTCACAGCTTCGGTGTTAGATTTTAGCCCCGGACATTTTCGGCGCAGGATCTCTTGACTAGTGAGCTATTACGCACTCTTTTAATGTATGGCTGCTTCTGAGCCAACATCCTAGTTGTCTTAGAAATCCCACATCCTTTACCACTTAATCTATACTTTGGGACCTTAGCTGGTGATCTGGGCTGTTTCCCTTTTGACTACGGATCTTATCATTCGCAGTCTGACTACCATGATTCAAGTATCCAGCATTCGGAGTTTGATAAAGTTCGGTAACTGTTGTCAGCCCCTACCTCATTCAGTGCTCTACCTCCGGTACTCATTCATGGCGCTAGCCCTAAAGCTATTTCGAGGAGAACCAGCTATATCCGAGTTCGATTGGAATTTCTCCCCTATCCACAGCTCATCCCATGGTTTTTCAACACCATTGTGGTTCGGGCCTCCACGGAATTTTACTTCCGCTTCACCCTGGCCATGGATAGGTCACCCGGTTTCGGGTCTACAGCATGCAACTATACGCCCTATTCAGACTTGGTTTCCCTTCGGCTGCGCACCTTAAGTGCTTAACCTTGC
This sequence comes from Clostridium acetobutylicum ATCC 824, assembly GCF_000008765.1. Taxonomy (NCBI): domain Bacteria; kingdom Bacillati; phylum Bacillota; class Clostridia; order Eubacteriales; family Clostridiaceae; genus Clostridium; species Clostridium acetobutylicum. The sequence continues at coordinate 257,006 of NC_003030.1, read as the reverse complement.
TGCATACCGTAACTCGCTGGCTCGTTCTACAAAAAGCACATCATCACACATTAACGTGTTTTGATCGGTTGTGGACACACGGTTTCAGGTTCTATTTCACTCCCCTCCTGGGGTTCTTTTCACCTTTCCCTCACGGTACTTCTTCACTATCGGTCACTAGGTAGTATTTAGCCTTGGGAGGTGGTCCTCCCAGCTTCCCACAAGGTTTCACGTGTCTCGTGGTACTCTGGTACAGATCGGGCTTTTTTCTCTTTTTACCTACAGGACTATTACCTTCTATGGTTTAACTTTCCAGAAATCTTCGGTTAAGATATAAAGCCTTAATGATCTGACCGCAACCCCGGAAACAAGTTTCCGGTTTGGGCTCTTTCCGTTTCGCTCGCCGCTACTAAGGAAATCGATTTTTCTTTCTCTTCCTCCAGGTACTTAGATGTTTCAGTTCCCCGGGTTTACCTCTATATACCTATGAATTCAGTATACAGTTCATGGGGTTACCCATGAGAGTTTCCTCATTCGGAAATCTTCGGTTCACAGGCTATTTGCGCCTACCCGAAGCTTATCGCAGCTTATCACGTCCTTCATCGGCTCCTAGTGCCAAGGCATTCACCATGCGCCCTTTGTAGCTTGACCTTAAGTAAATATATTTAAATTCAAACAACAAAGAATTAACTTTGCCTTGCTTTAGAGTATTACTCTATATTGATTACTATGCAATTTTCAAAGTACAAATTTAGAGAGAATTAAACTCTCAAAATTAAACAGAGAACAAAGAACCTTCATGGAAATTACATTTCCATGTCGACTCCTTAGAAAGGAGGTGATCCAGCCGCAGGTTCTCCTACGGCTACCTTGTTACGACTTCACCCCAATTATCAACCCCACCTTCGACCGCTGGTTCCAAAAGGTTACCTCACGGGCTTCGGGTGTTGCCGACTCTCATGGTGTGACGGGCGGTGTGTACAAGACCCGGGAACGTATTCACCGCGACATTCTGATTCGCGATTACTAGCAACTCCGGCTTCATGTAGGCGAGTTTCAGCCTACAATCCGAACTGGGATGGGGTTTTGAGTTTTGCTCCACCTTGCGGTATTGCATCTTTTTGTCCCCACCATTGTAGCACGTGTGTAGCCCTAGACATAAGGGGCATGATGATTTGACGTCATCCCCACCTTCCTCCCGGTTAACCCGGGCAGTCTCACTAGAGTGCTCAACTAAATGTTAGCAACTAATGATAAGGGTTGCGCTCGTTGCGGGACTTAACCCAACATCTCACGACACGAGCTGACGACAACCATGCACCACCTGTCATCCTGTCCCCGAAGGGACTTCATCCATTACGGACTAATTCAGGAGATGTCAAGTCTAGGTAAGGTTCTTCGCGTTGCTTCGAATTAAACCACATGCTCCGCTGCTTGTGCGGGTCCCCGTCAATTCCTTTGAGTTTTAATCTTGCGACCGTACTTCCCAGGCGGAATACTTATTGTGTTAACTGCGGCACAGAAGGAGTCGATACCTCCTACACCTAGTATTCATCGTTTACGGCGTGGACTACCAGGGTATCTAATCCTGTTTGCTCCCCACGCTTTCATGCCTCAGCGTCAGTTACAGTCCAGAAGGCCGCCTTCGCCACTGGTATTCTTCCTAATCTCTACGCATTTCACCGCTACACTAGGAATTCTGCCTTCCTCTCCTGCACTCCAGACATCCAGTTTGAAATGCAGCCCCCAAGTTAAGCCCGGGGATTTCACATCTCACTTAAATATCCGCCTACACATCCTTTACGCCCAGTAAATCCGGACAACGCTTGCCACCTACGTATTACCGCGGCTGCTGGCACGTAGTTAGCCGTGGCTTCCTCCTATGGTACCGTCATTATCGTCCCATAAGACAGAGTTTTACGATCCGAAGACCTTCATCACTCACGCGGCGTTGCTGCATCAGGGTTTCCCCCATTGTGCAATATTCCCCACTGCTGCCTCCCGTAGGAGTCTGGACCGTGTCTCAGTTCCAATGTGGCCGATCACCCTCTCAGGTCGGCTACGCATCGAAGCCTTGGTGAGCCGTTACCTCACCAACAAGCTAATGCGCCGCGGGTCCATCTCATAGCGAATAAATCCTTTGGCTCAAGAATCATGCGATTCTCGAGTATTATGCGGTATTAATCTTCCTTTCGAAAGGCTATTCCCCACTATGAGGTAGGTTACCCACGTGTTACTCACCCGTCCGCCGCTGGGAACCGAAGTTCCCCGCTCGACTTGCATGTGTTAAGCACGCCGCCAGCGTTCGTCCTGAGCCAGGATCAAACTCTCAATTTAAAAGTTTGATATAATACAGATGCTAATCTGTATTCCTTTAGCTCATCGCTAAATTTATTTAAATAGAATAAATTCTATTCAAAAGAATTGCTGGTTCTTTAATTCTCTGTTTAATTTTCAAAGTTCAATTGTTCGCTGCACTAGACAGCTTATATAGAATAACATTTTTTTTCTTTGTTGTCAACATCTTTTTATCAAATTTGTAAGTGATAAGTAGTTTTCCTGACAACGTTAACTATAATAACATGTTTTTTGACACGTTGTTAACTATGGTTTCTTATTTATATAAAAATAATTATAGATATCTACACCATACTTCACATTGCTCTATTTTAAATACCATGATACTATAGGGGGAGTTTATTATGGTTTTCATACAAAACTCTCCTTAAATCGACTTATAATCAGTAACTTGATATAAGACTATGTTTTAAATTAGTGTTAAAAATAGATATTTATTAGTTAAATAGGTTATATGACAGAATAAATATTGCTAATATTAACAGACCTTATTTTTTAGATCCACAAATAACTTAAGTAGAACAAAAGGATAAAGAATTTAGATTTTCTAAGGAAAAAATATACTTTTGTGTTTCTAAAGATATATCGTAGTAGATAAAGATATATTTTAAAGTCTTCAAAGAATACCTCTACTAATTATGTCTAAAGGTAATGTAGCATATTCATATATAAAAACAAAAAAACTTAAAGAATAGAGAGCTAATGATATGTGATATTTTGCAAATTATGCTATAATAATTATCAAAAACTATAGTCTACTAAACAATAATTTAGAGCATAATTTTAAAGATAGTAAGGTGATTATTTAATGAAAAAGAAAAAGATAAAGGTGGAGGAACAAGCAAAACTTTTATTAAATGAGTTTAAAGACATATATGAACCTAAAAACAAAATCATTGATGAAGTTATATTGAAGGGACAAAATGAATTGAACAAAGATCAAATTCCTCAAGTTGTTTTGAAACATGTGGTTAGTGGAATTTATCAAGTAGTTTTTATTGAAAAAGTCACTGTTGGAGATAAAGCTTATAAAATATTGACTCAAATGGATAAACTTTCGAGATCTAATGGTTATTTGCCTTTTGGAACTTTATTTAATATTCGCTTTTAAAATATAATAGTAAGGGGGGAACCTTATATCTTATATTGAAAATTATAGGTAGACAATCCCACCTATAATTTTCAAGTCTATGTTCTAATATTAAATTCTAAGATATAACATTTATATTGATATTTTCTTATTCTTTTATATTTCTTATATAAGTTTTTAATGTTAAGAAATAGTATATACTATAAATTAATAAATATGCCAACTCAATGACTATATATGTTTTTATTATTTTAAGATCAAGTATTTTGCTTATAGAAAATGATGCTGCATAACAATTTAAAGTTGCTAATGCAAACGGTGCCCCAAACAAAACTAAAAGTTCTTTTGCTATTGACTTTGTTATTTCATTATTACTTACTCCAACCTTTCTTAATGTTATAAAGTTTTTCCTATCTTCCCTTGATTCCATATACATCTTGAAGTATATTATACTTCCTGTTGCCATTATAAAAAGTATCCCTATGAATAATCCTATAAAGCCCATTATGCCCATTAACTTCATACCACTGGTATAGTGCTCATAAAATGTAGTTAAACTGTTTTCTTTAGGCATTTTCTCTTGAAGCTCATCTACAAACTTATCTGCCTTAAAATCATTTTTTAGTTTGTATCCTGTGATATTAAAGAAACTCTCATTATTGCCTTCCTTTTTCATTCTATTATAAACCTTATCGCTTACAACAATAGTATTTTTAGAATGATCTAATGATATAAAACATTTATCATCAGTATCCTTTACTCTTAAACTATAGTCCATACTTCCAAATTTGAATTTTGCCTTTTTATCAATTACATCTTTAGGATTTCCATTGAATACTTGAATTTGATAATAAAAACACTCATTGTCTTTTAAATTCACTTTTCCATCAAAATTCTCATAGCTTCTAATTTTATTGAACTCACTTTGATTTATTACAAACGTGTTGGAATCCTGATTATAAAATGGTAGCCTTGCACTTACAACAATGAACTTCATATTAACTTTGTGATCAATATTCACTTCTTTATGTTTTTCTACTATATTGTTAAAAGCATTGTCTACATTTGAATTTCCGTTAATATATTCTACTGATAGAGGACTTAAATTTCTAGCATTTTCTATGGCTTTAGAAAATCCACCAAAGCAAAATAAAAGTGCGCATAATGCAATTGTAGTTGTTATTGTTATTACACTTAAGCTTCCTACATTTCCTCTATACCTTTGATGTATTTGAGACACTGTTATAAGTCTTGGACCTTTAAAAATGTATCTATGATTCTTTTTCATTAAATCTATAGCAACTGCAATTATAGCCGAAAAAAATAAAATCGTTCCAACTGAAATAAGAAGTACAGCTTCTGGTGCTAAAGATATTTTATACCCTAGTTTTTTGATTGCAATGTAGTATCCGTAGCCTATACAAATGACTGCAATAATACTCATTACTAAAGTTATAAAAGATATTTTCAAACCTTTTTCTATTTTCTTGGCTGCATTAAACATATCTATCAATTTACTCTTACATATAATAAGATAACTTTGTAAGCTTATTATTAAAAATATCACTAAAAATACTATAGATGATATCTCAAAGGCTTTAAAACTAAATTGAAATACTGCTCTACCCGCAGTTCTCATAAGTGCAAACAGAAGCATTACAAACACCTTATTAAATACAACTCCAAAAATAATTCCGGTTAAAAAAGCTACTATCATTATAATAAAATTTTCAATAAAATTAAGCCAAGCTACTTGCTCTTTTGACATTCCAAGGAGCATATACGTTGCAAATTCTTTTTTTCTCGCTTTCGTCAAAAATGAGTTTGAGTACCAAATAAAAAATGTAGAAAATATTATTATCAAAACAGTTCCCATATTAAATATAATTTTTACAGACTTCATAGTACCTAAGCTGTCTTGAACATTTTTGTTATAGGCTATAGCTATAAATATATATATTACAAAAACACTAAAGGATGTGCTTAGAAAGTACGCCCAAAAGTTCCTGAAGTTGCTTTTTACATTTCTTAATGCCATCTTACATAATGTCATTTGCTTCCCCTCCAATAACTGAGAGTACTTTCAATATGCTTTCATAAAAACCTTTTCTATCTCTATCACCTTTATATATCTCATTGAATAATTTTCCATCCTTGATGAATATCACTCTCTTGCAATAAGATGCTGCAAAGGCATCATGCGTTACCATTAAAATTGTAGCTTCATTCTTTTCATTTAAATATCCTAAAGAATTTAAAAGTTCTTTAGATGATTTAGAATCAAGAGCGCCTGTAGGTTCATCTGCTAAAATAAGTGACGGTTCTGTTATAATGGCTCTTGCCGCTGCTGCCCTTTGCTTTTGACCTCCCGATACTTCATAGGTATGCTTATTAAGTATTTCATTTATACCTAGTTTTTTGCTTATATCTTCTAGTCTTTTTTGTATCACGTTATATGGTGTTTTAGCTAATGCTAAAGGTAAAACTATATTTTCCTTAATTGTCATGTTATCAAGAAGGTTAAAATCCTGAAATATAAATCCGAGTTTTTCTCTTCTAAATTTCGATAACCCGGGCTCTCTAAGCTTTACTATATCCTTGCCGTCAATAATAACATTTCCTGCTGTAGGTTTGTCTATGGTAGATATTACATTTAAAAATGTAGTTTTACCTGATCCCGACGGTCCCATTATTCCAACAAATTCTCCCTTATTTACTTTTAGATTTATATCCTTAAGTGCTGTATACTTAACTCCCCCAAACTTAGATCCATATACCTTTCTTAAATTTTCTATTCTTAGGACTTCCATTCTTCTACCTCCGTTATAAGTAATATTCGTTTCCTATATGTAAATTATATAAAAAAGCAAAATGTACAGCCATTTTTCTGGCTTACATTTTGCTTTTTAACCTTACATTTTTGTAACATCATAATAATCACACCATTTAGGGAAGTGTATGTAAAGCTTTGTTCCTTCATTATACTTAGATTCTATAGTTATATTATGTCCTAATTTTTCAGCAAGTTTATTAGACAAATATAGTCCCATCCCTGTAGCTTTAGAATTTTCTTTTCTTCCATTGTATCCTGTAAAAGATTTACTGAATATCCTATCTAAATCTTCCTTCTTTATACCTATACCATTATCTTCTATAATAACTACCTTTTCATTGTCATCCTCAAAAGCCTTTATTATTATATTTCCCATATCATTAGTATATTTGAGGGCATTTGAAATAATCTGATTTAGTATAAATAAAAACCACTTCTTGTCCGTCTCTACATTAAATCTTTCGTCTATTTCAAGTTTTAATTTTATATGTTTTTTTATAAATATCTTAGAATGGCTTTTTATACATTCTTTTATTAGTTTACTTATGTTTACTTCTGAAATAATATAATCCTTTGAAAAATTATCACTTCTAGAATAATAGAGTACCTTTTCAACATAGTCATCTATTTTTTCTATCTCTTCCATAAATAATTGACTATCAATTTCCCCACTTTCAAGCAAAAGCTTTGCAGTTGCAATAGGTGTTTTTATTTCATGAATCCATGCTGTCATAAACTCATTATTATCTTCAAATTCTTTTTCAAGACTTACTATTCTTTCATTATAATCCTTATATAAATCCTCTATTATGGATATATACACTTCGTCTTTGTATTCCAACGGTTCTGGCAAAATTGGTGTTTTGTCCTTTATTTCACCATTTGCAATGAGCTTTTTTATATGTTTATTCTTTATACTATAATCAACACATAAAAAAATTAAAAGTATAAAAAACATTACAAAAATCATATATCCTATATTAGAAGAAAGCATTCTATTTTTTTCGTCTAAGTATGTAAATGCAGAAACAAATGCACCCAAAAGCACATATAGTAATATAAATCTGAAGTTATCCTTTAGATATCTTATAAAACTCATTTTATAACGTAACCCTGTCCTTTTATTGTTTTAATGAAATCTACTCCTATTTCCTTAAGCTTTTTTCTTAATCTATTTATATTTACTGTAAGCGTATTATCATCTATAAAACTTTCATCTTGCCAAAGTTCCTGCATTATTTTTTCCCTACTTACTATACTGTCATGATTTTTCATAAGCACATAAATAATTTTAAATTCATTTTTTGTAAGCTCTATACTGTTTTCATTATAGTATACTGTATTGTTCTTCAATGAAATTATAACATCCTTAAACTCAATAGTATCCATTTCCGTTTCACTATAGGAATAAGTTCTTCTCAAAATAGCATTTATTTTTGCCATTAAAATTTCAATAGAAAAGGGCTTTGTTATGTAATCATCTCCACCCATATTAACTGCCATAACTACATCCATATTAGAGCTTCTTGATGATAAAAATATCACTGGAACTTTTGATATATTTCTTATCTTGCTGCACCAATAAAATCCATCGCAAACAGGAAGATTTATATCCATTAAAACAAGATTAGGCTTTACCTTTACAAATTGCTCAAATATATCGTTAAAATCTTCTACTGCATGGGCTTCAAAAGACCATTTTTCCAATGATTTTTTTATGATATTTCTTATTTTTTCTTCATCCTCTATAATCATTATCCTATACATAGAGGCACCACCCCTTTTTACTTTCTATCACCAAAATATTGATAATAGTAACACTTGAGCTTACCATTATATAATTTTCTATTTTTATTGCTTTTTCTCCCGAAACAATCTTCGAATTTCTCATGTGCTGTAATTATAAAATATGACCACTTATCAAGAGCTTTAAATACTCTTCCCATATCCTTATAAAGCTTCTCTACCTCTTTTACTTCTCCAAGCCTTTCCCCATATGGTGGATTAGTTATTATAAAACCACCTTTTCTCTTTGATGAAAAATCTTGCATAGGCAGCTTTTGAAAAGATATATACTTATCTACTCCAGCTTTTTTTGCATTAGCTCTTGCTGTTTTTATTACCCAACCATCTATATCTGAACAAAGTATGTTAAATTCCTTATCATTTATTGAATTTCTTGCGTGCTTTCTTAAATCACTCCACAAATCCTTAGGTATTATATCCCACTCTTCAGATACAAATCTTCTTTTAAGTCCTGGTGCAATATTTTTCCCTATTAATGCAGCTTCTATAGCTATAGTTCCTGAACCACACATAGGGTCCGCAAGTTCTATATCAGGGTTCCAATCACTTAAAAGCACCATTGCTGCTGCCAAGGTTTCTTTTATAGGCGCTCCACCTGAATTTTCTCTGTAGCCTCTTTTATGAAGCCCTTCTCCAGAAGTATCAAGAGTTAATGTGACTACATCCTTAAGTATCCCAACTTCTATCTTATATTCTGCACCATATTCCGTAAATCTTTCAAGATTGTATTTTCTCTTCATAGCTTCAACAACAGCCTTCTTTACTATTCCTTGGCAATCTGGAACACTATGAAGCTTTGATTTTATAGATTTTCCTGTAACATGCATATAAGCATCCTGAGGCATTATATTTTCCCACTCTACTTTTAGAGTTCCTTGAAACAACTCTTCAAAACTTTCAGCATTAAATTCCGCCATTTTTATAAGAATTCTATCAGCTGTCCTAAGCCACAAGTTACAAGTTACTATATCCATTTCGTCACCTTCAAATGTGACTCTTCCGTTTTCTATCTTTAAATCATCATATCCAAGCTCTTTAAGTTCCTTTGCAACCACGGATTCCAATCCAAATGTAGATGTTGCTATTAAAGTAAAATCCATTTTTTATTCTCCTTTTTTGTTTTATATTCTTTATTATCTCATATAGCCCATGCATAGTAAAACTTAATTTTTTTTACCCAAAACTCCATGGAACATGTTTCAAATTTATAAATGGCGATAATAATTTACAATCTATTTTTTAGGAGGGGTTAACTTAAAAATTTTAGAATTGCTAACTCTTTTATAATTTTGGTTATTATACATACCGTTGTAATGTTTATTACCTCTACTATTTATAATAAATACCCATTAAATGGTTGAGCAAATCAAGATATTTTCTATAAGGACCTCTATGTATCCTCAATAATAATATTCTTATTATTAACATATATAGTTTTATTAGTCCTTATCTTTATGTCAATTGTTGACGTTAAGCTATTAAGTTGAAAGACTTTTAGCGTTAACTAAAAAATATAAATTATAATTAAAATAAGGTGTTTAATCTACTTTGGATCAAACACCTTATCATCTCTATACTAAAAAAGTCTATTTTATAACAAGCTCAACAGGACAATGGTCTGATCCCATAACCTCAGTATGAATATCAGCACTTACAAGCTTATCTTTCAATCTTTCTGAAGTACAAAAATAATCTATACGCCATCCGGCATTCTTTTCTCTAGCTTTAAATCTATATGACCACCAAGAATAAATCCCTTCTTTATCTGGATAAAAGTATCTATATGTGTCTATAAATCCAGCTTCTAAAAGCTCTGTGAATTTACTCCTTTCCTCTGGACTAAAACCGGCATTTTTTGTATTTGTTTTTGGATTCTTAAGATCTATTTCTGTATGAGCAACATTCATATCACCACAAACAATAACTGGTTTCTTTTCGTCCAATGCTTTGAGGTAATTTCTAAAACTATCCTCCCACTCCATTCTATATTCCAGTCTTGCTAACTTTTCTTTAGAATTTGGAGTGTAAACAGTAACCATATAGAAATCCTCAAATTCAAGTGTTATAACTCTTCCTTCCTTATCGTGTTTCTCTTCATTTATTCCATAACTATAGCTTATAGGCTTTTTCTTAGTGAATATAGCAGTACCGGAGTACCCTTTTTTCTCAGCATAATTCCAAAAATCATAATATCCAGGCAGCTCTAGCTCAACTTGCCCTTCTTGAATTTTAGTTTCTTGAAGACAAAATACATCTGCATCCACTTCTTTAAAGTAATCTAAGAAACCTTTTGTTATACAAGCTCTTAAGCCATTTACATTCCACGAAATTAATTTCATATGTGCACCACCTTTTAGATTATAATTAACCTTGCATTTATACAAACTATTATCTCATATTTTGTATAAATTAAAAACGACAAAATAGAATTATATAATCCATTGTGTCGCTTTAGTATCGATTTACCTCACACTTTTTCTAAAAATACCTTAACCATATCACGTTTAAACTCAAATCCATAATGCTCTAAGGTTCTCTGAAGCGCAAACAAAGTATAACTCACTTTATCTACATAAGCATTTTCACCCATGTGTCCTATCCTTAATACCTTACCCTTAAGATAATCAAAAGCCCCAGCTATCATCACATTATAATTTTCTTTCATATAGCTCAATATTTTATCATCATTCATTCCATGAGGAACCTTGATTACTGTAACTGTATTTGAAAAACCATCCTCTATATATATTTCTAATCCTCCAAGTACAACTGCCGCTCTAGTAGCAGATGCAATCTTATCATGTCTAGCTATTATATCCTTTTCTTCTAGAATATTTTCAACGGCTTTTCTAAGCGCAACTATGTCACTTATTGGGGGAGTATATGGAAACCATTTTTTATTATAATAATCTTCCCATACAAGTAAATTGCAATAAAAGGATGCTATTGGAGTCTTCCTATTTTTCATAGCACTAAAAGCATCGTCGCTTATACTTACAATTGTAAGTCCTGGGGGCGCAGATATACATTTTTGAGAACCTCCAATAACTATATCTATATCCCATTCATCAACCTTTAATTCTTCTCCTCCCATAGCAGATACACTGTCCACAACTGTCATTATTCCTTTTTTCTTAAGAAGCTTGCATATTGCACCTACATTATTTAACATTCCAGAAGGTGTATCACAGTGGACAACAGTAGCATATTTGAACTCACTGTCACTATCTAGAAACCTCTCCAATTCTTCTATATTTATGCTGCACTTTTTATTCCCTCTGAAGAAAAACGGTTCTCCTCCATACATCTTTACAAAATCCGCAAAGCCTTCTCCAAATATACCATTTTCTATAACTAAAACTCTATCACCTTTTTCAGTCAGAGATGCACAAGCAGCTTCAAGTCCTAATATACCTTCTCCTGATAGAATTCTAACTTCATTTTTCGTTTTTAAGAATTTACCTATTTTTTCTGTAGTTTTTTTGTAAAAATCATAAAAATCCATATCTAAGTCTGGATTTGTTGTTTTCTCAGCCCTACTTAATCTAACATTTTCTCTTACGCTTGTAGGTCCTGGTGTCATTATGATTGGTACTTTCATAAAAATCACTCCTATTAAAATTCTAATATGAATTATTTTATACATAAGTTATATGTTTTATAAGACTAGTTTACTATGTGAAAAAGGGAGCTTACTTAAATTTACAGTGCCCCCTTAATCTCTATTATTTTTTACTACTTCTCCACTCTGCTAAAGTTTCATATTTGTCATTTGCTGTATCATAATATAATATTTCATTTGTATCTTTATTTATAGCAAACCTATAGGTATTAACTGTATGATCTGAAAAAGCCTCACCCACATAAATTATGTAATAGCTTTTTTCGTATGTATTAGTTGAGGTCTCATCAGGATACCTTTCAACATATATGGATGCTTTAGACGTTGTGTTATTAGCGTGTACATCCACAAAACTTTTCACTTCACTTACATTGCTAGTAAGATAATTTACAAGTTCCTGTTCCTTTGAGAGCACTTGTGCACTGCTGACTGTAAAATAGTTGCTATCCTTGTTGTAAGTTATAGATTCAATAGCATTTTTATTTTTACATTTAACTTTTATATCTGCTCCCTTACTACTATCTATTACTTCATAATCCCAATATCCATTAGCCAAGGCAATTTCCTTCATAAGTTTTGTATAGTAAGCCTTGTTTTCTGCATTCAATTCTTTACTTAAAGTTACATAGAATACAGGATAGGTCTTGTTATTCTGTAAAACAACTTTATTTATTTTAATAGCTTCTCTTCCAAAAATATTCTTAACAGGATGATTCCAACTACTTACATCACTTATGACATAATCACCGTTTGAAGTTGTATTTGTATTTGTACTTGTCCCTTCAGATTTTAGTTTACTATTACCACTAGATGAAGATGTATTTTTACTACTTGCTTTAGTCTTATTTGAAGCTGAATTACTACTACTCGTGCTTGAATTGTTACTCTTAGCTGTACACGCTGAGAGTGTTATTAATGATGCTGCTGCTAATGATATCAATACCATTTTTTTCATTTTACTTCACCTTCCTAATCAATTTTAGATTTATACGTTATTTTTCACTCTATTATTTGGTACAATATATAAGAATCTTAATTTATGCAACATTAAAATTTAACTTTAGTTAGGAGCACCTTATATGAATAATTTACAATTTCTAAAAAACAAAATAGAAACTATAGCAAATAATTATAAAGAAGAGGCTACTGGTGGCTTTATAACAGGAGATGGTCCTATACCTTGTGACATAATGTTTGTTGGAGAAGCCCCTGGTAAATCCGAGGTTGAAAGCGGAAAACCCTTTGTTGGTGTAGCGGGCAAAAACTTTGAAAAGTACCTTAACTCTATAGGCGTAGAAAGAAGTAATGTAAGAATAACAAATACATGTTTTTTTAGACCTATAAAAATAAAAACTTCAAAGAATGGTAAGACTACTATAAGTAATAGACCGCCTAAAACATCTGAAATAAATTTATTTAGAGAAATCTTAGATGAAGAAATCTCAATTGTAAAACCAAAGATAATAATAACTTTAGGAAATGTTCCTCTTAAAAGGTTAACAAACTTTAAAGCCATAGGCGAATGTCATGGAACTCCCGTTCACAGTGATGATTTTAGCTGTACAATTTTCCCTATGTATCATCCGTCCTCATTGACTTATAATCAAAACGACGAGTTTAGAAAAATGTATGAAGAAGATTGGATAAAATTAAAATCTGTGCTTAAGAAAACACTTTAAGCTCATACTCTTGCTTCAATTTTACTATTTTTTTATCCAGTTATCAATTATAATAACTCAATAATCACACTATTTTGAATTAATCCCTTGTAAACTATGAATAAGAAAGAAGGCTGAATATTATAGATACAAAAAAAGCTTTAAAACACGTTATACTATGGATACTAGTTGCTTTGGCTTTTAACCTTGGTGTATATTTCTTCACAGGAAAACAAAGTGCTTTAGAGTTTTTAGGCGGTTATGTTATTGAGCTAAGTTTAAGTCTAGATAATCTTTTTCTATTCTTGATAATATTCGAAAGTTTCTCTCTAACAGACTTTCAGCAAAAAAGAATTTTAAGCTATGGAATATTTGGAGCCATGCTGCTTCGTTTGGTATTTATACTTCTCGGTGTTGCTGTAGTGGATAAATTCCATTGGATACTTTATTTTTTTGGCATCCTTCTCATAGTAAGTGGTATAAAAATGCTACTAGATAAAGAGCACTCAAATAACAATTACCAAAATAGCTTCTTTTTTAAATTAGTTTCTAAGTTTATTCCTATAACAAATGAAAGCGATGGAGATAAGTTTTTATTAAAAAGAAATGGAGTTCTTTTTGCAACTCCCCTACTTCCAATACTAGTTTTAATTGAAGGTTCTGATCTGCTATTTGCTGTGGATTCCATACCTGCAATTTTTTCTATCACTACAAATCCCTTTATAGTTTATACTTCAAATATATTTGCTATCTTGGGTCTTCGTTCTATGTACTTTCTTTTAGAAAGAATACACAATAAGTTTCAGTATGTTAAATTTGGTGTAGCCTTTATACTTATTTTCACTGGAATTAAACTTGGAATTTTATTCTTCCATATAGAGATACCTATAATTTTATCTCTACTAATAATATTCGTGATTTTGGCTTTAAGCATTATATTTTCAGTATTAAAAGATAAAACATAGATTATAATAATTAAAAATGCCTTAAAAGAAGAGATAGTTGTATTCCTTTAAGGCAAAATAATTTTTTATATTTTATAATAAGTACCTACTACTTTTACAACACTATGATGTTTTATCGCCTCTACAGCTTCATTTAATCTATTGTCCTTGAAATAGCATCCATCAACCTCAATGAAAAAATAATATTGTCCAAGTCCTTTTTTAGTTGGCCTAGATATTATTGATGTAAGATTTATATCTCTTACTGAAAATTCATTTAGTACCCTCCACAATGTTCCTGGCTTGTCTGCATTCGCATCTGAAATTATTATGCCTGTTTTATAATAACCCTTACCTTCATACTGAACTTTTTCTTTTGATAGTACTATGAATCTTGTCTCATTTCCCTCTGAGTCAGTGACATTATTAATATTGCATTTAAATTTGTTAGTTCCTTTAACAGCATATGCAGGAACTATAGCCCCTTCACCTAATACACCTTCTTTTAGTTTTTTTAGGGATTGTCCATTGCTCTCTGTTGTAATTATTTTAAACTCATCGTGTTTCTCTAAAAATTCACAACATTGACCTTGAGTTTTAAATTGAGCATAGACCCTCTGAACTTCTTCCATTTTGCTATTAGCTGCAAAAGCGAATTGTATTGGCAAAACAAGCTCATAAATTATATTAAGATTAGTTTTACTTAACAAATCAAGTGTAACTTGTACAAAACCATCTAAAGTATTTTCAATAGGTATTATAGCTATGTCACACTCCTCTTCTGCAGCCTTAACTACTTTTGATATTGTTGAACAAAATATCATCTCAATATTATTATCAATTTTATTTTTATACTCTTTAACTGCAAATTCGCTAAAAGTCCCCTTAGGTCCAAGTACTGCTGCTTTTTTCAATTACGCCACCCCTTTTATTTTATAAAACTAAGAAAGCCTAACTCAGGAAATCTATTAATTAAATTTCCTTTTTGTAGGCTTTCTTGCCCCTAATGTAATTTTACACTCAACTTTACTTCTTTACAATGTATTGTAGTAACTTAACTAAATCATCCACATCATTTAAACTTATAGTCTCATTTGTTTCATTTTTATTTTTGCAAGGAAGCGCTATGGTGCCTGTTTTTATTCCGCCTACCTCCTTATGTACCACGCTTCCATCACTACTTTCACTAGAAACACATCTTTGAAGTTTTATCTGAGCTTTTTCAGCACTACTAATAATCTGTTCTTTTACATGATAATTAGTTATAAGTCCCTTCTCCATAAGAACAAGTATAGGGCCTTCAGAAAGCTTTACTTCTCCTTCTTTTTCTGTATTTACTGAAATACACATATCTGGTTCTATTTCAAAAGCAGCCGCTCTAGCTCCCCTACCATTTAAATTTCCCTGAGTAGAAAATACAAAATACACTTCTTTGTCTATGCTTTTAATCTCCTTAATCACCTTAAGAAAAGCATAGCATCCTGCTCTATTACTCAAATATGGGCCAACTACATTTTCTTTATCTGCAAAGGTATTACCACCAAATTCAGCAGCCTCTCCCTCACTTATATATTTTAATACGGCTTCTCTTTTACCCATATTTACATTGACATAAATATCTCTAAATTCATTATTTTCTTTCTTCTCAGACTCTATTTTTCCTTCTATTCCACTTCTAAAAACAACAGTTTTACCTATGATATCATCTGCCTTAATATCTCCTATGGCATCAATTCTAACTTTACCGTCTTCTTCTATATGATAAGTAATTACCCCCTTCTTATCCATGTTCGTACTTAACATTATTTTTTCTCTTCCAGACCCAAGCTTTACTATAATATTCCCTAGTTTATCTTCTCTAACTTCGCAGGGATATTTATTTAATTCCTCTTTTATAACTTCCGATATTTCTTTTTCTCTTCCACTAACTCCAAAGGTACCAAGAATTTTTTTTAGCAACATATCCATATTATTTTCCCCCTTTAAAGCTCAATAAATATTTCTTTAATAACTCTATAGTATTTTCAATGTCTTTTAAACTCGCAACTGAAACAGAGGAATGTATATATCTGCATGGTACAGAAACTGCCGCTACCTTAGCTCCTTCTCCAGTTGACGCAATAGCACCTGCATCATTTCCACCAGATGTTGATTTTCTCATCTGATGTGCCAAATTGTTTTCTTTAGCTATTTTTATCAACTCTAATGTTATCTCTTCATTATATATGCTGCTTTTATCCATAATAGAAATAGCAGGCCCTTTTCCGAGTTCTGTGGCTCTTAAATATTCAGGTACATTAGGCATATCCGCACATACTGTCCCCTCAAGGGCAATTCCAATATCAGGTCTAACCTGAAATGCTGATACATATGCACCTCTTTCTCCTACTTCTTCCTGAACATTAAATACTGCATATAAATCACACTCATAATTTTCCTTTAAAAGCTCTATTAAAACAGCGCAGCCAACTCTATCATCAAGCGCTTTTGCTTTAATAAAACCTTCACCAAATTCACCATATTCAGTTGAAAATACAGCATAATCTCCTAATGACACATATTTTTTTGTTTCCTCTTTAGATTTTGACCCAATATCTATAAAGCAATTATCATATGATGCACTGCCTTTTCTCTCTTCAGCACTTTGAAGGTGTATAGGCTTTATTCCTATCACTCCTGGAATTTTATTTTCACCTATATAGACAACCTTTGAGGGTATAATTTTACCATTAATGCCTCCAATGGACGCAAATTTTATTGTACCATCTTCATTGATTGATGTTATTATAAATCCAACCTCATCCATATGTGCATCCAGCATTATCTTTTTTCCGCTGCCCTTTTTATGTGCTATTATATTGCCCATTCTATCTACCTTTATCTCATCAACAAAGGCCTTAATTTCTTTTTTTATGATAGCTCTTACGTCTCCTTCAAAGGATGAAGGCCCAGCTGCATTGCAAAGTTTATCTAAAAGCATAAAAGTTCCTCCATTTCAATGTTATTTAGCTCTTCAATAAATTTAGCTATAAGCTTACCTGTATTTTCTATGTCTTCTATATTAACCATCTCAACAGAGGTATGCATATATTTTTCAGGCACAGATATTAAAAGCGATGGAATCCCATCTCTAGATATCTGAGTGTCCCATGCATCACAACCTGTGTTTCCAGGTTCAACTTCAACTTTATAAGGAATATTATACTTGTTTGCAATCCCAATTACTTTTTTTCTAACCTTTGCGTGTATATTAGGACCTATACATATAACCGGACCTCCTCCTACTTCATTTTCTCTATCTGGATCTCCAAGTTTTCCTCCGTCAAAGGTAACATCCACTGCTATACATATATCAGGCTTAGTCTTATACGCTGACATTTTAGCTCCTCTGTGTCCAACCTCTTCTTGGCATGAGCATATGAAAACCACATCAGCATTGTGATCTATTTTATTCAATTCTCTTGCACACACATACATTGCTGTTATGCTAGCTCTATTATCCATTGCCTTACAAGCCACATTATTATTTAAAAGTTCATAAAAATCCCTTTTAATCGTTACATAATCTCCTATGTTTACGATTTCCTTTAACTTATCAGTACTAAAACCTGTATCTATTAAAAGCTCACTTGTGGGAATTGCAGCTTCCTTTTCCTTATCATTCATTAAATGCGGTGGCTTTACACCTATAATTCCAAGTACTTCTCTTTTTCCGTGAATTTTAACTTCCTGAGAAATCAATACTTTAGGATCTATTCCTACTGCTTTAAATTTTAAGAAGCCATTTTTTTCAAAACCACTTATCATAAGAAAAATCTCATCTCCGTGAGCCATAAGTGCAATTTTGCCAGCTCCCTTTCCACGTTTATTTATGTATATATTATTTAGTTCATCGATTTCTACATTTCCAAATTCCGAAAATTCTCGATTTACAACGTCATAAAGTTCTTTTTCAGCTCCACTTGGTGCATCCTTCAAACATAATTCTCTTAATAATAATTTAGTGTCCAATCCTTTCACCTACCAAATCATATTTAATTTTCACTAATTTAAATGAAACGAATTCAGCCATTAATTTATTTCAGCTTCATTATATACTATATACTTTTAATATTTTTTTTAAAAGTATGTATAAAAATTTTTTTCTAGTCAATAATTACCAATAAATAAGAAAAGAGGTGTTTAATAGTGAGTAAAAACAAGTTACGTTTTATATTATTTCTAATATGTGTTTTTATTGTTGGAAGTGGCATCGTATATTACGATCAAACTAAAAACAGTTCTCAAAAACATCAAGCTTCACTATCTTTACAAAAAAAAGCGAATAAAGAACCTAGTACAGCGCAATTATCTAATATTGATAATTCTAAAAATAAGGATGAAGCTGCTATAAGTACTAGTGAAAATGTTCAAAATGTTGATAATTCTACACAATCATACGAAATTGTAAAGACAGTTTCAGAGGATGCCGATTACGTTTATATAAAATATAGATTAAAATCTGGAGATCACCTTTGGAGTTTAGCTGAACATTTTATGCCGACTTATAAAACACTCGGAGTTGTAACAGACATTCAGCAGCACAATAGTTTTAAAAACAATAACCTTTTATCGGTTGGTAACTCTATAGTTATACCTGCTGAAAAAAGCGTTTTAAAAACCAAGTAATTCCCCATAAAAGACCACTACATAAATATTTCTGCCTACTGTTGGTAAGCAGTAGGCAGAAATATTTAATATCAATCCCCAATTATTATATAAAACAGAAAAACCTAGTCATTAACTCCCCCTATGACTAGGTTTTCTTATTTTCATTAATAAATCTTCATACATTGGCTCAATATTATTTAATATATCACACAATAATTTTTTTCTTAAAAAAACTTTATTCTTACATATTCTAAGAGACGTATACTTTAATTTCATACTCTCAGGGAATTGTTCTTGGTTAACATTAATCCCTATACCTACAATAACATAATTTAATAAGTTTAATTCCCCATCTATTTCTGTTAAAATTCCACACATTTTTTTATCATTTACAAATATATCATTAGGTTTTTTAATTTCAACGCTGGGTTCAATTTTTATCAAAGCTTTCCCCACTGCCTCTACTGTTGCATTAGTAACTTCCGCTGCAAACTCTGGACTAATTTTGGGTTTTAGTATTATGGACATCCATATACCCTCTCCCCTAGGCGAGTACCATTTCTCCCCCATACGAGCCTTACCAAGTGTCTGCTCTTCTGCGACTACAATAGTTCCTTCTTTCTCTCCCTGCTCTGCTAACTTTTTAGCTTCTATGTTAGTAGACTCAATAGAATCGAAATGTACTATTTTCCTTCCTATAAACTTTGTTTTTAGATCCTCATTTATCTCCTCATAGGTTAGAGTATCTGGGCAATCAACAAGTTTGTATCCTTTATTTGTGAGAGATAATATGGTATATCCATTATCCTTTAAAGACTTTATATTTTTCCATATGGCCGTTCTAGTTATGCCAAGCTCATCACTTATTCTCTGACCTGAAACAAAATCATTACTGTTTTTCTTAAGTATTTCTAGTACTCTGATTTTTACACCTGCCAAACTTCAACACCTTCTTTATATACAATGCAATACACTTGCTTTATATCTAGCTTATAAATTTATTTTACCATATAAAAAGGCATTGACATAGTCTTATTAAAATCTTATAATTCAATTGTAAACCGATGTTATATTATCGGTTTACAATATTGTTTAGGAGGAAGCTATGAAATTTAAAACAAGAGATTTAGTTTTGATACCATTATTTACTGCAATGACAATTATAGGAGCATTTATTAAAATCCCTGTTGGCGTTGTTCCAATTAATCTTCAATTCCTATTTACTGCCCTCTCAGGTGTTCTCTTAGGTGGAGCTTTAGGCGCTGTTTCTCAAATTTTGTATGTAGCTCTAGGACTAATTGGTCTACCTGTATTTACTTCAGGTGGTGGATTATCCTACATATTTACACCTACTTTTGGCTATCTTATAGGATACATATTAGCTGCATTTATAATTGGAAAAATAACTCATAGTAGAAAGCCCAAATTTACAACTATATTTTTCTCCTGCATTTTAGGACTTATAGCAGTATATTTTATCGGTACAACCTATCTATACATAATTTTAAATTACGTTGCAGGAAAAAATGTTTCTATAATCGCTTCTATAAAATTAGGTGTCTTAATGTTTATACCTGGTGATATTGTAAAATGTATAATAACTGCACTTTTAGGCTCTAGAATACTTCCTATCTTAAATAAAACCTCATTAAATAATTAATTTCTAGGAGATGTTTTTTTATGAAGAATCAATGGAACAATATACTTTCCATAGGTGAAAAGGTCTTAAACGGAGAAAAAATAACTGCTGATGAAGCTTTAACGCTTTCAAAATCTAATGGAAGCGATATATTTTTATTGTGCAGCTTTGCCAATAAATTAAGAGAAAAATTTAATGGCAATCATGTTGATTTATGTTCAGTTATAAATGCAAAGTCAGGAAATTGCAGTGAGGATTGTGCTTTTTGTGCTCAATCTGCTCATCACAAAGCTAATGTTAGCTGCTATCCACTATTAAATGAAGACAAGATTCTTGAAATGGCAAAGCAAAGAGAAGCCTATGGAGCAAGGCATTGTGATATTGCAACAAGCGGGCTTGGCTATACTGGAGATGAAAAAGATTTTCAAACCATACTTAAAGCCTTCAAAAAAATGAAGGAAAACACAAATCTAAAATTATGTGCTTGTCTTGGTACTCTTACTGAGAAAGCAATGAATAGCCTCGCAGCTGTTGGTGTAGAAAGATACAACCATAACCTTGAAACT
Source organism: Clostridium acetobutylicum ATCC 824 (assembly GCF_000008765.1). Taxonomy (NCBI): domain Bacteria; kingdom Bacillati; phylum Bacillota; class Clostridia; order Eubacteriales; family Clostridiaceae; genus Clostridium; species Clostridium acetobutylicum. Next base: position 235,861 of record NC_003030.1, on the reverse strand, counting down.
GCAAAGAGTTTTTACAAAAATATAGTTTCAACTCACGGCTATGATGAAAGAATAAAAACTATAAACTATGCTAAAAATGCAAAAATGGAAGTTTGTTCTGGAATGATCGTAGGTCTTGGTGAAACCATGGAACAAAGAATCGAACATGCTCTTTTATTGAGAGACCTAAATGTGGATGCAGTACCTGTTAACATATTAAATCCAGTAAAAGGAACAAAACTTGAAAATGCAAAACCACTTTCTCCAATGGAAATAATTAAAACATTTGCAATTATTCGTTTCATACTACCAGATAAAATAATACGCTATGCTGGAGGAAGAGAAAAAAATCTTAGAAGCCTTCAACCTCTTGGATTCTTGTCTGGCTTAAATGGGATGCTTATAGGAAATTATTTGACCACAAATGGACAAAGTGTAAATGACGACTTTAATATGTTGAAAGATTTAGAACTTGAATACTAAGGCTATATAAAAAGCCTGCATGAATTACTTTTTCCCTGCAGGCTTTTTATTATAATATACTTTTTCTTACTTTCCGATTGCCATATCAATAAGTTCTGTTTCAAAATCTGTTGTATTCTTAGGTGTCCATTCATTAAAAGCCTTATCCTTGTTAAACTCAAATTCTCTACTCTTTGTATCTGTAGATGGTTGTGCTGAATTAAAGTTACTAATTAAGTGATTAGCATATACCTCAACATACTTTTGCTTAGCTTGATTTATGTCTGTTAGTTGCATCGCTTTAACCTCTTGCTGTGCTTCAGAAGCCGCTTGAGTACGAATTGATGTAAAGTCTATATATGTAGTTTTAACCATAACAATAGCACTCTTGTCATCTTCAGTTACTTTACTTGTTGTTATATTTACCTTTTTCAATGAATCTTTATAAGCGTTATATACATTATTCCATTGATCATCATTAATTTGTACGCCATAATTTGAAAAACCTTTTTTTATAGCTGAAAGGAACACATCCTTTTGCATATCAGAAGTATTACTTAGCATTTTTTCATAAAAACTAAACTTAGAAGACTTTTCTCTATCATCTTTTACTGTAATATCAGCCATAATTTTCGCTGATTCCACCGCACTTACTTTAGGTTTAGAATCAGTTTTGGTTTTAACGTCAGTATTAGATTTAATTTTAGTCTTACATCCTATCAGATTTATTGGAACTAGTAATAGTATAATTAATATCACTGCACTTTTTCTTATGTTTTTCATGATTATCCTCCACACATTAATTAAAACAATAAAATTTAAGCGAAAATTCACAAGAATCTCCGCTTAAATTATAATATTTTATTCTCCTAAAACCATCTCGCCAAGCTTTGTTTCAAAAGCATCTTCATCTTCTGGAACCCAAACATTGCTTTGCACTTTAAATTTAAAATTGTTACTTACTGTTTTAGTTGATGGTTTTATCTCTTTCATATCCTTTGCTACATTTTTAATGTAAGCTTTTACAGCCTCATTTTTAGCTTGAGTTTCATCTGTTAAACCTTCTGCCATAACTTCCTTCACTGATTCAGTAACTGCTTGCTTTACAACTGATGTCATGTCCACATATGTTGTTGTAACGGTAACAGTTGCAGAATCCTTATCTTCAGATACTTTTTTTGTTGTTACAGTTACCTTCTTTAATGCGGCTCTAACGCTATCATACACTTCATCACATTGAGCATCTGTTATTTGTAAATCACCACTAGAAGATGAATCCTTTAATTCTTTAACAAATGTATCTTTTTCTTTTTTATCGTATTTATCTAATTCTTTCTTATCTTTTATAATTTGAGATATCTTTGTCCTATCACCTTTAACCATAAAATCACTTATAATTTTTGCCGACTCATCTGGTCCTACCTTTGGTTTACATCCCATTAACATAGTCGAAACTAGTAAAAGCATCAATAGCATTACTACGCCTTTTTTCATGTTTTTCATAATTACCCTCCATTTTTTCCTCATTGGTTTACATTTTTTAATAAAAACCTTCTATATTGTAACAGTTTTGTGAACAGAGGTCAACTTGATTTTAATAATATTTTTAATTGTGTTAAATTATTTTTATAAATAATAGGAATCTTTGCTTTCACTTTTAATATTTATTATAATTTCTTATATCATAACAAAAGGGTATGCTTTAATTACAGCATACCCTTAACTATTAATTTTTTATTGCTTATCCATTTCAAAGAAAACTCCGCCACCATACAAAATCATAGTTCTATCATCTTTAATAAAAAATGTACATCCTGTATTACCATTTGAATCCTTAGCTTCAACCTGAGTAACTGTTGCACCACTTAAGCCTAATTTTTCAAAAGTAACTTTTTTATATCCTGCTTCAAAATCATTTTTAGTCATACTTGTTTTCTGGTACGTAGGTGTTTTAATAGTTTTATTCAAATAACTCAAATCATCACCAAAGCAAGTTGCACTGTCTCCGGAAAACATCAATTTTTTTCCTATTATTTTATTTATATCGTCTTGACCATATGTTCCTGCTGCACCATAAGTTATTACCTTCTTTATAGTCCAAGTTCCCATATATATCTCTTCTTGACTTTTTTCATGCTTTACATTTGCTGAACTCTGATTAGCGTTTTGCTGAGAATTTTTATTTGAAGCTGTTTCAGCATTATTGTTATTTACATTATTATTTGTATTTTGATTAGCACTGCTGTTACTGCTTTTATTTTCTACAGTTGCTTTTTTAGGTTGACTCTCTTTTACTGAAGTCACCTTCTTCTCAACACCCTTACTTGACTTTTGAGAGTTTGTATACATATATCCACCCACAGCAATAACTGCAACTGCTATTATTCCTAAAATAAATTTTCTTTTCATTTTACCACTTTCCTTTTCTTCAATATAGAAATAATTTCTTCAATTCATTATATCAAATATGCTATATTTTTTACATACCATTTACAGTAAATGTAATTAAAATATGTTTTATAAACCATAATATTATTATTTTTGATATACTATAAGCTCTTTTAGTAAGACTTTTAAAAAAACTCATCAACCATTTATTGCTCTTTCATTGTATTACTAAACGGCAGACTTGTTAATACTCTTTTCATTTTTCTCTAGAAGCTTCATATCTACAAATGGTATTATTTTGGAACATATAAATGCGGTAATTGGTACAGTTAAAACTACCGCTAAACTTCCGGCAACTCCTTCGATTATCTCTACACTAATTATGTCCATATTTATCATTTGAGTAAAGCTAATATTATAGGCATATATAACTACCAGAACATTAAGAGAAGATCCTGTAAACGCAAGAATAAGAGTATTTGCCATAGTCCCCATTAAATCTTTTCCTATATTCATCCCAGATTTAAAAAGTTGTTTTACGGTAAGCTTTTTGTTTGACTGATACACTTCTTGTATTGAAGATGCTATGGATACACTTAAATCTAGAAGTGCTCCTAAAGATGCTATAATTACACAAGTTAGCAATAAGCCTTGAACTTTCATATCTGTTTTGGTAGAAATCAAGCTTAAAGTTTCTGCATTCTCCATATTTAAACCTGAAAGATGACTTAATCCTCCAAAAATAATTCCTACAATAATTGAAATAACCACTCCTAAAATTGTTCCAAATGCAGCGGATATTGTTTTGGCACTAATACCATCAAGTAAAAACAAAGTAGTACAGGTTGTTAAGACTACTATTAAAAGGCATGCTAATATAGGAGAATACCCGTTGTAGATCATAGGAACAAATAGGAATATTATACATATCAATGTAGACACTATTCCTATTATCGATTTAAATCCATTCTTTCCTCCTATAAAACATAACGCTGCAAAAAATATAAATATAAATGCGTATTCCACTGGTGCTCTATAGTAGTTATATACAATTGCAGTATACTTACTTTGATTTACAGTATCTATTTCTATTACAATTACCATTCCCTTCCTAGTGAACACATTATGTATATCCGTAAGATAATTTTGAACCACCTTGATATCCCCCTTATGTTCACCTGTAAGCACCTTAACTTTAACCTTTTGACTCCCAAAATATATATTGGTTAAATTTATACTTTTTCTTAAATTGTTATTAGTAACCTCTAAAACCCTAGCTCTTTCATATTTAACATTTGATTTTCCATTCTCATAGCTGAATTTAACTGGATGTGTTATATTAAATATGTACAAAAAAGCCAAAAAAAATATTGCTATTGCACTAAAAATGATTATTCTTATTCCTTTAAATCTACTATTCATGCTTATCCTCCAATTCAATGTAATTCTATACCCTATTATAGAACGTTTACTTACAAAAACAGTTAATTGAGTGTAAAAAGTAAGTTAATTCTATGTTATGTATTTTTTACAAAAATTTACACAGATGTGTAGGTAATTCAAATGAAAAAATGCTAGCATTGATATGGTAAAAGCATTATTTAAAGTAATATAGAGGAAGGATGATATCATTGAAAAGCCGAAAAAAATTAATTGCTATAGCTGTAGGTGTAACTGTTATAATGTCATCAGCTACTGCTTTAGGCATTAGTACATTTGCTAATTCTAATAACAATGCTGCAATATCACTAGCAGGTAGTAGTGGCTCAGGAGATTTTAGCGATATAGTCTTATCTCCAGGTAGTGATCCCAGTGAATTAAATTTTAATTGGTACTCTAATAACAGTAACGCAACCCCTACAGTTGAGGTAGCACTTAAATCAGATGCTAATGACAGTGATTTCCCTGCAAATAAGTGCTCTACTTTTACAGGAAAAACATCACAGGGAAATCTAAACTTTACATCTAATAAAGTTTCAGTCAGTGGGTTAAAGCCATCTAGCCAGTATGTATATCGCCTCGGTGATGGATCAAACTGGAGTTCTACTTATACCTTTACTACACATGATACAAGCCAATATAGTTTCTTATTTGCTGGTGACCCTCAGATTGGAGCGAGTGGTGATATAGCAAGCGATGGAGCTGGTTGGAAATCATCACTAGATAAAATGACTGGTACTTTCTCAGATACTAGTTTTTTAATTTCTTTAGGTGATCAGGTTAACAATGGTAAAGAGCTTAATGGACAAAGTAATGAAACAGAATACAGCCAGTACTTCGCTCCAGATGAGTTTAAAAGTCTTCCTGTTGCTTCAATTGCTGGTAACCACGAAACTTATGGAGTTGGTCATAACACTCATTTTAATGCTCCTAATTTATCAAATACGTATGGTGCTTTTAGCAGTGCTCCAACTACGGGAACAGATTACTATTTTACATACGGAAATACTTTATATCTTATGTTAAATAGTAATGACATGAACGAAGCTGAACATGAGGCTTTTATAAAAGATGCTATCAGCAAAAATCCAAACGTTACTTGGAAGGTTGCCGTACTACATCACTCAGTTTACAGCTCTGCTGATCATGAAACTGATACAGATATTATACAAAGAAGAAGTGATTTACCTCCAATCTTTGACGAATTCGGAATTGATGTAGTTTTAGATGGTCACGATCACTGCTATACAAGATCTTATCAAATGAAAGGTGGTCAAGCACTTAAGGACCAAACAGTTGATAAGGATGGAAGAATTATAAATCCAAAAGGAACTTTATATATAACTGCAAATTCTGCAAGTGGAAGTAAATACTACGAAATGAAAGAACCTAACCAAAATAATTATTATGAAGCTAAAAAAGAGCAGCTTCATGAGCCTACAGTTTCACGTGTAAGTGTAACAAGTAACAGCTTTAAAATAGATACTTATAGAACAGATACTATGACACAAACAGATAGCTATACTTTGGTTAAGTCCTCTGCACCGGCTCCTGATACACAAAGCGTTATAAACTCAATTAATAATTTACCTGACCCTACTTCAATAAGCTTAAACGATGACGCTAATGTACAAAATGCATTAAATGCTTACAACTCTTTAACGCCGGATCAAAAGCAGTTAGTTTCAAATGCTGATAAATTAACTCAAGACATAAATAAAATTCAAGCTTTAAAAGCTTCTGCTGCAAATAGTCAAGCTGCAAATGATGTAATATCAAAAATAAACACTATACCAAATAATGTAACCTTAAATGATGAAGGAGCTATTACTACAGCAAGAGCTGCCTACAATGCACTAACTGATCCTCAAAAAGCATTAGTTACAAATTACTCAAAATTAACTGATGCAGAAACAGCTTTAGCTAAATTAAAGGCACCAGCTGACACTAATACTAATAATACAAATAGCTCGACTCCAAATAGCAGCAATAGTACATCTTCAAATCAAACTTTAAGCTCGCTTCCTAAAACAGGAGAATTTTTTGATGCTACTATGCTTTTATCGATTGCCCTAATTTGTCTTGCTTCAGGTGCCATTTTAATATTCGTAAACAAAAAGAAATCAAGTCCTACTAAATAAAATTACGGCTAAGTTTACCCTAACTATAATTTCAGGGAAACTAATTCAACTTATTCATATCAGTTGAGTTAGTTTTCCTATATTACTTTATACATATATGAAATCACTTCATGTTACCAAAAGGAGGAATTTTTCAGTGAAAAAGTTAAACATTATAGCAGCTACACTTATATCATCAGGAGTTATATTAATAGGCTTTACCCTAGGTGCAAAATATTGGACATACCATAAACAGAATAGCATGATAAATGCTTATGAAAAGAAAATAAAAAATATAAAACACTCAAATAATAAGAAAGTAAAAGCAGCAGAAATTAAAGATACAATAAAAGATGGCACTATTGGCATTTTAAAAATTCCTAAAATAGACTTAAAGGTTGCGATAGGAGAAGGCACTGACCTTAAAACACTGAAATATGCAGTAGGACACTTCAGGAATACCTCTATGCCTGGACAGAACGGCAATTTTTGCCTTGCTGGTCACAGAAGTTATACTTTTGGTGAGTACTTTAACAGATTAGGTGAAATAGGCTCCGGTGATGAAATTGATGTAGAAACTGTGAATGGCACTTTTAAGTACAAGGTTTACAGTACTAAGGTAGTTCTTCCTAGTGAAGTTCATGTACTGGATCAGACTAAAGATCCAACTATGACCTTAGTTACCTGTACTCCTATAAGAATAGCTACTCATAGACTTATTATAAAAGCTAAAAGAATTTAAAGAGGTATTTCTAAATTTATATATACGTTAAATAATGTACAATCAGTTAGTAAGGGGGATCAAACTGACTGATTGTACATTATATTAATTTGCTCTGCTCTTTTTATATAATAACTTACTATTGTGACAATTGAGTTACAACAATGTGGTTACTTTATGTTAATTTATACGATACCTCTTAATAAATTTTATAAATTTTTTTCCAAGCCTAGTACAAACTTTTTAGCTTCTTCTATATCCTTTTGGTCTGGTCTTCCCTTACCTATTCCTCCTAAAAGCTTAAGTGGTCCAAATGTGTCAAATCCCTTACACGCAAAACTTCCTATTACCTTAAATCCTTTTTCCTCAAGCTGCTTTCTTAAAGATTTGTTGCTACTCTCTCTTCCCTGACCACTAGTTGAGAACACAACTGCTTTTTTACCATTAACTTTTCCTATATTTCCTACTAATTTTAAGATATTTTTATGAAACTTATTATAGAATATTCCAGATCCAAATCCTATTAAATCATAATCTTTAAGCTTTTCAAGGTTTAAATCTTGCGCTCTTATACATTCCGCATTTAATTCTTCTACCATTGCCTTTGCTACCTTCTCCGTATTACCATGATGAACTGACTCGTAAATTACAATACTTTTCATCTTAATCCCAATTCGGACATAATATCACTTTGGTGATCTTATGTCCGAATTGGGATTATACAATGCTTAATTATTTCAATGCAATACCAGCACATTTTACTTTTGTATTTGTTCTATCCAATTTGCTATAACCTCAAAAGCAAGTCCTAAGTTTCCTGATTGGCAATGATTTTGAGCAGTCTCTTTTCTAGTGAACATACGAGTTGTTAAAGATCGCACATTTATAAGAGATTTACTTTGGTCGAAAAATTGATTTAGTGGGATATAATGATCTTCTTGTGCTGCCATAAGAAGAACATCCTGCTCTAGTTTTTCTGATATTTTAGATGTATTGTAAAGCAAAATTTTATTCAAGAATTCATACGGTGTCTTACTTCCTGTAATATGCATACCCTGATTTATTGCCCATTCTACCATAAGACTTTTCTTCATTAAGTCTTTAAATAAAATATTCACTTCTTGCTCATTTCCATCAGACATAAGAGAATTTACTTTTTCTTTTAATTGTGAAGGAAGTGTATTTAGTACTACTTCGTAAAAATTTGAAAGAATATCATCTGCAATAACACGGTGCACTCGTTTTTCAAATGCAGCAGCTCTTACTGTTAAATAACCACCTAAAGATATTCCTAATAACGTTACATCATCAAGTTCAAAGTAATCCAATATTGATTTTACAGGTTTCTCCCATTCATGAGTCATTGGTATTTTATAATCCTCAAGAGCTGAACCTTGTCCTGGCCCATCGAAAAATACCACATCATATCCAGCTTCTTTAAGAAATAAAGCCATTTTAAACATTTCTTCTACGTAGCTATCGAACCCTCCGAACATTACAATTGTACCCTTTGGAGCTTCTGAAGTAAAACGATAAGCAGGGAGGAATCCATTCTCATAAGGAACTTTATATGGCTGTTCATCACTGATGTTAAAATACTCTTGCATTAGTGAAATAAACTGTTTACGGTAATTTTGCTTTTGAGGATGATCTGCCGTCATATAAAATTCCGCTGTTCTTAGATAATATGCCGCTCTTAATTTATGTCCTTCATTTAATGCTTTATTATATAGCTCTAGGAATTTCTCAATGAATTCTTCATAATTATGAATGCTTGGACTTATTTCTCTCATCTCTTTAAGCATAACATCATCATTTGTCATGGTATAGCAGCGGTTCATCTGAAAATTAACACTAAAATCTGGGTGTATATCATCATAAAATCCAACTGGGAATATATTTTTTCTTATTTCTGTATTTTTCATAAAATTCATCACCTTATCTATTTCTTAATTTATTGAGAGGCGCTCTCGTTTGTATGTTCTTATTTTATTTTTTTTTTGAGTAATTAACAACCAATAAAGTATGAGGAATCATTTGATAATATACAAATCTCATGATTTTTGTTGTTTAACAATATAAAATACATTATTTTAATGATAATTGCCTTTTATTTTGTTAAAATTAATATGTATGATTAATAATAAACCATACTGAAACTTAAAATTTATTTGTTTAAAAGTAATTGATTATAGAATGGAGAAAAAAAGTTATGCAATCTAAAATAGACTTAAGAATAATTAAAACACGCACCAATATTAAAAATACCTTTATCGATTTACTTTTTGAAAAAGAATTCAACGAAATTACCATACAAAATATATTAGATAAGGCCTTAATTAATCGTTCAACTTTTTATAACCACTACTCAGATAAATATGAATTAGCAGAACAACTTGTCGATGAAATTTTAAAAAGTGCCACTTTATTTATTAATGAACGCTTTAGTGATAAAAAAGGAAATGATCTTTTTTCTACTATTTACAAAGCCTATCTGCATTTATATGACCAAAAAAAAGCCATACTAGCTTTATGGAAGATTCGAACAGGCACTCTCCACCTATATGATGATATTGAAAATTTACTAAAGAAGAACTTCATGAAATACTTAATAGTTCATAGTAACTGTACAGACAGCTCTTTATTAGACTACTATTCAACCCTTTACTCCTCTTTAGTACTAACCTCACTAAAGTGGTTCTTAACTTCTGGAAAAGAATCAGATATTAAAAAAATTATTGAACAAATTCAAGATAGATTGGGCAGCGAAATGTTCTTTGAACACTGTAAATTGTGATAGCACAGTTTTTACATTACAATCAGTATAACGAATAATAGACTTCCTAAAATCAAAGCCTTCAATCCGATTTCTATTGCTTCTATAATCTCTACTTTATTAACTTTGTTTCTTTTAATCATATCTATTTTTGTATTTAAAAGAAAAAAGCTATAGACTAATCCACAGCTTCTTATTTATATATATGGGTTATCCACATTTAGTGAACAAAATACACTTTAAATGTGATTAACTTTTTCTTCTAAGTTTAATATTTCTATGCTTTATGAACTTCATTACAGTATAAACCATAAAAATAAAAGTATATAAAATTATCTTTATAAAATTAATCTTACCATTAAGCAGTGCCAAGATAATATGTAAGTATATAAGACAATAAAAAACATATGACCACCTATGAAGCTTCTTCCATCTAAAGCCTCCAAGCCTTTTTCTTACACTCTTAAAAGATGTTATGAATAATGGAATCATAATTATAAAAGCAATTATTCCAATGGATATGTAGATTAAATAGAGAGTAGCATTTGCTTTTCCATTGAGTATTTTAGGAAGTTTTATAATCAAAAATCTAACAAAATATATAATTCCATGTGGTAATATCAATATAGACCCTAAAATAGCAAGTTCAGCTCTTATACTCATTAACTTTTTTCCAATTACTTGTTTTGTACTTAATGCACCTGCAAACATAACTAAAATAAAAAATGCTATAGCTACATTACCTTTCATAAAGGCTTGTTCAATACTTAAAATCACACCATTAAGCTTAGGGTGTGAAACTATTCTCATTACCTCATAAATGCTTACTAATATTGAAATAAAACTCGCTAAAGCATACCATCCCTTGTAATTTTTCTTTATATTAGTTGTAAATACTACGGATAAAATTACTATAAAAATCAGTGACCAAATAAATACCATAAACTATCTCCTTTACTTTATAATTGATACTGAATATCGTTATCAATTATAAAGTAAAGGAAACCTTATGTCAATGTGTCATTATTGTATATCCCCTTCCACCTTTTTGCTGTATGAAATGTAGGCACTATAACTATATTAGTAATCTTCTATATACTTCTTCCCTAGAAATAGCCTGTAACCTAAAGTTCCAAATAATGGCTACTACAAAATTTTAATCTTTGCGTATATAAAAAAAATAATATGGTTATCATATATATTGTCAAAGGATTTAAAGTTGTTGAGCGAAGAGTAACTAGGGTTTGAAAAATAGCTCGAAATTATTCGACCTGCGATGTGTATAGGATTAAATTTAAACTTGATTACTTTTTTAGTAGTTATTTATATGTGAGGTTTTATACATGTTAATGGACGATTATTACAGGTGTCCATAAAGCTTTATATAGACTAAACTATATATGGTTCTAAGATATTTATAATAGTCAAGCGAAGATTTTTTAATGTGCCGTATGTTTTATGTGGCATAGCACCACTAATTCTAAGGGTTATATTAATTGAAATATTAATATAGTTTTTAAGGTATGTTAATAGAGTCGAATGAAGATTTATAAGTGTAATGAGATGCTTAAATAAAAGTATAAAAGGGTTATTTAGGTGTGTAACTATGTTTATGAGTTGTAATAAGATGACTTTAAGTTCTAGACAATAGTGGCTGTTGCATTGTTTTAATGTAACAGCCACTTGATTTATATAATTTTCTTTTTTATGAAACCATACTTTCTTCTTCCTCTAAGTCTTGTCTATCCATAAGTATTTTAGTATTTATAAAACCTAATCCTTTACTCAAAATTCTTGCAATTATACCAACAATTAATGCAGCAACAATAGTGCCTTCTCTTACTCCTGCAACCTTACGGAACATTAGCAATGAAATTATAATAGATAAAACAACTAAAGTTATATCAAAGCAAACTTTAATTGTTCCAAATTCCCTCTTAAATTTAGTTGAAATTGCACTTACAAATGCCTCTCCAGAAAGCATAACTACATTAGCAATTACCTCTATACTTACCCCTAGTGCAAGAATAAAACATCCTATCAATAAAAATACAAGCTTAAAAACATATGTTGTTGGATTTAGCACTGAAAGCAGTGACATAGTAAAATCAATAAAATATCCAAAAACAAGCGAAATAGGTATTTGCATTAGCTGAACTTTTTTAAAATCCTTTCCTAAAAATATTACTTGTCCAACAATTAAAAACATATTTAATATAAAAGTAAAAGTTCCCATTGTAAGTGGAAAGCCCATACTAAGTGTGTAAGGGACACTTGAAATCGGTGATGTTCCAAGCTTTGCTTTTGTTATAAAGCTAACTCCAAGGGCATTAACAAACAGTCCTATAAGAAAAAATATATATCTTTTAAGCAATTCTTTTTTTGACATATGTACAAAAATACCTCCTAATTATTTTTCTTCCGTAAGATTATTATAAATTCTAAAAAACTTTTCAATGAAATCGACTTTCTCATCCTCAGAAAATCCATCAAACGCAATTTTTTCGAGCTCATCAAACACGCTAGTAACTTTCTCTAAAGCTTCCTTACCCTTTTCAGTAAGAAACACATATAATGAGCGCCTATTTCCATTAAGCATCCTTCTCTCAATTAAACCTGACTTCTCCATTCGCAAAAGAAGACTAGTTACCGTAGATGATTCTATCTCACACGCCGCAGCAATATCCTTTTGAACACAGCCATCATGATATTTTAAATAATCAAGCACTTTAGGCTGTCCATGCGTAAGTTCTGTACTGTTTAAATTGGCAAATACCTTTTTATGAAAAGTTGAATTCGTGCTTAGTAACAAATAGTGCAATGTCTTATTCATCCTTACTCCTCTCTTTCAAATAATTCTAATTAAAATTATTAGAATTAAAACTATTTTAATTCTAATATAATTGTCCTAATGTTGTCAATGTTTGAAAAAACATAAAAAGAAGCTAGCTGAACTGCAAAATCTAAATAATTTCACAGCACTACTAGCTTCTTTTTTAAACATTATTTTTTTTAGGCATTATTTCTACTAAAAATAGCTCTTCCTGGACAAGCTTTAGACAAACCAAACCAAGCACACTTTGAACATCTTAAACACTTTCCAGTGTCCTTACCTTCCCTAGCATCATTTGCCCAGTTAGGATTTATAAGTGCTCCTCTAGCTATATCTACTAAATCCACATTTGTTTCATTTAATATTGCTTCTGCCATATCACCTGAATTGATTCCATCAACTGCAAATACAGGAACTGAAACCTCTTTTTTAATTCTTTCAGCTGCATAAACAGCATTAGAATATTTGTAATCTTCTCCTACATTAATTTCCTGTCCATTTGAAAATCCGTAAGAAACATCCAGAAAATCTATACCCTGTTGCTCAAATATTTTTGCATAATGTATTCCATCCTCTATTGCTGGTTCAAAACCACCTAATCTGATTCCAACAATAAATTCCTTTGGTGTTACTTTTCTTATTCCTTCTAATATTTCTATTACAAAGTTTTCAGGATTTTTGCCGTATTCATCATTTCTTTTGTTTACTCTTTTATTTAAAAATTGGCATATTAGATATCCATGACATCCGTGAAGTTCAATACCATCATATCCTGCTTCATAAGCTCTTCTTGCTGCTTCAATGTAGTCATTTTGTACTGACTTTATGTCTTCTAAAGTCATTTCACGTCCAACAACTTTTCTACCATATCCATTGAATTCATAAGGGCTTGGGCATAATGGCTCTTCTGATATTCCAACAACACCAGCATGATGTATTTGAACAAATATTGGACATCCTTCTTCATGAACTGCATCAACGATTTTTCTTAGTCCTTCTACTTGGTCATCGCTCCATATTCCTATTTGTTTTTCTGCCAGCTTTCCATCCTCATTAATACAAGTTGCTTCTTGAATTATTAATCCTGGTCCACCTTTAGCTAATTCCTTATAACGTTCTACATTTGATGATGTTACATATCCATCCTCTGCTACTGGTACAACCATTGGTGGAATACAGACACGATTCTTTATCTTTAAGTTTTTAATATTAATTTCAGTAAATAGCTTCTTCAAAAATACCACTCCTCTTTTACTTTTAATTTACACTTAATGTTTTATATGGTATGTTATTATTATATTTTACAAAGGAACAAAATATCAAGTACGCACATTTTTGTGCCTTAGTTTTGGAGGAATACCAATGAATGAAAACAATAAGAAACAGTCATCTATTTCTTGTGAAATATGCCCCTTAGTTCATACCTTTGATGTTATTGGAGGTAAATGGCGAATACCAATTATTTGGCAACTATCTGTTAATAAAAGTATGCGCTATAACGAGATCAAACGAAGTTTACCTAAAATTACAAATATAATGTTAACTCGTTCCTTGCAATCTTTAGAACAATATGGTCTTGTTAAAAGAGTTGAGTACAACAAAATACCACCCCATGTAGAATATTCCTTAACTGATCGATGTAATGACTTACTTCCTGCCCTTGTAATCATGAATGAGTGGAGCAAAAAGCTGCTTAAGTTACAAAAATAATAAATCACAGTATAAATCTTAAAATATATGTTAGCTATTTGTTAATAACCCTTTATTGCAAATAGCTAAACTTTTATTCCATGCTATTATATATTTAATTTTAATACCATACCTCTCCCCTTTGAAACCATATTCCTTGAGCTTATTTGTAATTAATGTTAAAATTTATAAATACGCATCCATTATTTACATATTATTAATAAATATGAAACTTAACTGACACCTAAATAAAGTAATATTGATCTTATATTACCAACTGCAATAATTAAAAGTAAACAATATCAAATATGAATGGGGTGAGGTAAATTGTATAATACGGTGGTTTATTCTATAGTGGTTCCTTTGTATAACGAAGAACTTGTCATTGATGAAAACTACATGAGATTAAAAAAAATAATGGATTCTCTTAAGGAAAATTATGAAATCATGTATGTAAATGATGGCAGTAAGGACTCCACAATGAATAAAGTTGAAAAAATATGTGAAAAGGATAAAAGAATTAAGCTTGTAAACTTTTCAAGAAATTTTGGACATCAATGCGCAATATCGGCCGGTATGGAACTCTCAGCAGGAGATGCTATTATTGTAATAGATGCAGATCTTCAAGACCCACCTGAGGTAATTCCACAAATGATTGATAAATGGAAAGATGGCTATGATGTGGTATATGGAAAGAGACTCAAAAGAAAAGGCGAATCCTTCCTAAAAAAATTTACGGCTAAAATATTTTACAGATTACTAAGAAGCATTACTAACATAGATATCCCTGTAGATACTGGAGATTTTAGATTAATCGATAGAAAGGTTTGTGACACCTTATCATCTCTTCCTGAAAGAAACAGATATGTACGTGGTCTTGTTAGTTGGGTTGGTTTTAAACAAACCTTTGTTGAATTTACACGGCAAGAAAGATTTGCTGGCGCTTCAAAGTATCCTCTTAAAAAAATGCTAAAGTTGGCCTTTGATGGTATAACTTCATTTTCATATAAGCCTCTTGTAGCTTCCACTTATTTAGGTGGATTAATGTTTTTACTCGGATTACTTGCCTTCATATATGTAACTGCCAAAAACCTTTATAGTCATAAAACAATTTTAACTCTCGGACTTATTCTAGCTATTAATCTTTGCATGTTTGGTCTAATTTTTATTATCCTTGGAATACTCGGTCAATACATTGGAAGAATTTCTGATGAAAGTAAAGCTAGACCTAACTATATAATTGCTAGCACAATAAATTATAAAGAGAACATTAAGGAAGTTGAACCAAGTGAGGTGAAGTTAAATTGAAGGATAAAATAGAATTAAGAACGGATAAGCTCTTATTATCATTAATTTTAGTTTTATCTGCAATATTAAATTTTGCAAACATTGGCATAGAAGGCTATGCCAATACCTTTTATGCCGCCGGTGTTAAGAGTATGATGATGAATTTTAAAAATTTCTTTTTCGCTTCCTACGACCCATCTGGATTTGTAACTATAGATAAGCCTCCCGTAGGCTTTTGGATACAAACCATATTCGCAAAAGTATTTGGCTTCAAAGGGTGGAGTATAATTCTGCCTCAAGCTATTGCAGGAGTCCTTTCTGTTTTGATTATATATTATCTTGTAAAAAGGTCCTTTGGAAAACCCGCAGGATTAATTGCAGCATTATGCCTTGCTATAACTCCAATATTTGTAGCTGCAAGTAGAAATAATACGATAGACAATTTACTTGTTTTATCCTTAGTGCTTTCAGCTTGGGCCTTATCTATAGCGGCTGAAAATGGAAAACTAAAATATCTTTTAATAAGCTTAGCTGTTGTGGGAATAGGTTTTAACATAAAAATGGTAGAGGCATACATGGTGGCTCCTGCCATATACATAACATATCTACTTTCTTCTACTTTACCTTTTAAAAAAAGAATAAAACATTTAGCTCTTGGTACAATTATACTTTTATTAGTATCGCTATCTTGGGCTGTAGTTACTGATTTTGTTCCTGCCAAAAATAGACCTTATATAGGTAGCAGTAACAATAATACAGTTCTTCAGCTCATAATAGGCCATAACGGTTTACAACGAATTGGAGTAAATATAAATAATGCTAGTAATCATGGTAGTAAGAGAAGCTTAAACAGAAATAATCCACCTATAAAATCTTTTAAGAATAAGTCTTTTATGTCGCGTCTATCAAAGAATAACGCTCAAATTTCACAACCTGGAATTTTAAAATTATTTTCCGGCAACAATATGTCTGATCAAATATCATGGCTGCTTCCTTTTGCTTTGATTGGTTTTGTAATAGCTTCTGTTAAAGAAAATTTCAAATTTCCTTTCAACAACAAACGAAAATTAGCATTATTGTTTTGGTTCACATGGTTACTACCTGAGTTTATATACTTTAGCTTTTCAAGGAATGTAACTCATACTTATTATTTAACCACAATGGCACCTTCAATAGCTGCTTTAACTGGAATAGGTTTAGTTACTATGTTAAAGCTATTTAAAGACCTTCCAAGATGGAAATGGATTCTTCCAGTAGCTTTCATTGTAAACGCCCTTACTGAAATCATAATATTAGGCTATAAATTCAACAGTTCAACTGGCTACAAAATTGTTATTTTAATGATTTTACTTTTAGGTATTTTACCTATGGTAATTTTAGTGTTAATTATGATTAGTCAAGGAAAAAATAATATGATATTAAATAGAAATCTTATATATACTGGCTTCGCAGGACTTTTAATTGCTCCAGTTATATGGTCTGCTACTCCAATATTCCATAAAATGAATGGAAGCAGCCCCTCTGCTGGGTTAGAGCTCTTTAATAGTAATTCTAGAAATTATGCTAATATAAGCTCAGCTAATATATCAAGGCTCATAAATTTCTTAAACACCAATAGAAAAAATGAGAAATATCTTGTTGAAGTGCCCTCAGCAACTATTTATGGTTCAGATTTAATACTTAAAACAGGTAAACCTATACTAACCTTAGGCGGTTTTAGTGGCTCAGATCCAATACTTACTCTAAAGAAATTTAAACAATTAGTTAAGAATGGATCTTTAAGATATGCTATGATTACTACTAATAAAGGTAAAGCAACAGGTTTTGCTAATTTAGGCGGTAGTAGTAATTCAAATACTGCTATAATGAATTGGATTAGGAAACATGGGAAGCTTGTTCCTAACAAAGAATGGATGACTTCATCCAAAAGCTCAAAGAAAAATAATTCATTGGGTATTCGTACATCTTCAACTTCTGTTAGATTGTATGACTTAAAATCTAAAAACAGAATTTATAAATAGAATTCAACTTTTAACTCAAATAAAGGTGTTGTCGTGTTAGTATATTCAAAGATATGAACACAACAGCATCTTTTATCTATCACATTAATTATTTATTCCTTCAATTCCAAGTCCAGGCTCATCTACTAACACTATATTACTGTTATCATACATCGCCCCACCTACTACATCGTCTCTACTACAAAGAACTGGACCATCCAAATCAATTTTTGTTATTATTCTTTTAGCTGCA
The DNA here is from genome assembly GCF_000008765.1 of Clostridium acetobutylicum ATCC 824. Lineage (NCBI taxonomy): Bacteria > Bacillati > Bacillota > Clostridia > Eubacteriales > Clostridiaceae > Clostridium > Clostridium acetobutylicum. Next base: position 217,913 of record NC_003030.1, on the reverse strand, counting down.
GCTAAATGAACAGCTGCTGTAACACTTACCTTCCCTTCAAGCATACATCCAAGCATACATTCCATTCCGTAAACTTCAGCTAAGGCACATATCTTAAGTGCATTATGTATTCCTCCTGTTTTCATAAGCTTTATATTTATTAAATCACAAGCTCGCATCTCCATCACTCTAGCTGCATCTTTTGGGGAAAATACACTTTCATCAGCCATGACTGGAATATTAACATTATCAGTTACCATCTTAAGACCTTCTAAATTCCATGCCTTAACTGGCTGTTCTACAAGCTCTATTTTCAGACCTTCATTTTCAATTTCATTTAATGCCCTTATAGCTTCCTTAGGCTGCCATCCTTGATTAGCATCTATCCTAAGATTAACCTCATATCCAATAGCCTTTCTTATTTCACGCATTCTCTTTATATCAAGCTTGGGATTCTTGCCAACTTTTATTTTTAAAGTCTTATATCCAAGCTTTACCGCGTCTACACTATCTCTGCTCATTTCCTCTGGAGAATTTACGCTTATTGTAATATCTGTTTCAAGCTTATTTCTAAATCCACCAAGAAGTTTATATAATGGAGCCCCATATCTTTGTCCATATAAATCATAAAGAGCAATATCAACGGCTGCCTTAGCACTTGTATTTCCAACTATGCAGTTATCTAATTTTATTAAAATAGCTTCAAAGTCTTCAATATCCATTCCCACTATACTTCTTTTAATATAATTATTTATTGCTCCTTCTATAGATTCTGTGATATCGCCAGTTACAAGTCCTGTTGATGCAGCACTGCCAAAGCCAACGTTTCCTGTATCCGTTATTATTTTTACTACCACATCATTTACACTATTTACGCTTCTTACCGCAGTTTTAAATGGCTTTTTTAGTGGTACAGATAGGTGTCCTATGACTATATCTTTAATAATCATAATAATACACTTCCTTTTATTTAATTCTCTTCACCCTAGTAGACTTTCTTGTATTTTCAAGGAATTCCTTAACCTCCTCGAACATACGACCTGCAACAGAGGTGAACAGTATATCTATAACATTTAATTGAGCTATTCTTGAAGACATAGCCCCACTTCTAAACGTGATTTCTGGAGACAAGACAAATAAATTTATGTCACATAAATCGCTTATAGAATTACTTCCAAACTTAGTTACACTTATTGTAGTAGCTCCTGCTTCCTTAGCTGCCTTAATGGATTCAAAGGTATCCTTCGTTTCTCCCGTATATGATATAGCAACTGCAACATCCCCTTTTTTTAAGTTTGAGGCAAACTCCACTTGAAGATGCGTATCCGGTGTAGCCCTCACATTTTTATTTATCCTCATAAACTTTTGGAATGCATCCATAGCAACTATATAAGATGCCCCTATGCCGTAAAAATCAACTCTGTATGCCTTTGAAATGGCCTCTGAAGCTTTTTCAACTAATTCCTCTGATAATACCTCCATCGTATTATCTATTGATTTTTTATTATTGTAGCTTATATTCTTTATTATTGTATGTAAATCATCCTTTGGATTTATATCTGTATACCTATTTTCTTCTTTGTCCACATTAACCGTATCCTTAGCTATAGCTATTCTAAACTCCTTATATCCCTTATAGTTTAAAATTTTGCAAAGCCTTACTACAGCTGACTTGGAAGAACCACTTTTACCTGCAAGCTCCTTTATAGATAAATCTGATATTGCCTTAGAATTATTTAAAATGTATTCTGCTATTTTTCTTTCTGATGGATTTAAATCGTTAATTATCTCTTTTATGCGAATCAAACTACCGTACATTAATTTATCCTCACTTTGTTAAAATTATATTTCATATAAATTGTACTTTATTTGGTATTTTTATTCAATATTTACTTAATAAACCATACACGATGTATATTTCTTTACATACTATGTTTGAATTTTATTTACTATTATGGTAAATTATACTTAATGTAGAGGTGGTGATAAATTGTATAATATAAACATTCTAAAGAAGACTATTGAAAATCTTATAACTTCAAATAAGGAAGATATTTCGTTAGTCTTTTTAGATCTTAAAAAACCTTCAAATCATATTTATATAAAAGAAAATGAAGTGTTTCCTTCTGCAAGTACAATAAAAGTTCTCATAATGGCTGAAGCCTTAAATGAAGTTCTAAGCGGAAATCATGCCTTGGAGGAAAAAATCGAAATAAAGTCTTCAGACAAAGTAAACTACAGCATAGTAACCTGTCTAACAAATAAAATATATCCACTTATAGACCTTTTAACTCTCATGATAATATCCAGTGATAACACTGCTTCAAACATATTAATAGATCTTTTAACAATGGATAGCATAAATAACTACGGTAAAAAAATCGGATTAAAAACCACTCTATTAAGAAGAAAAATGATGGATTCCAATGCTGCAAAAGAAGGCAGAGAGAACATAACCACTGCTTTTGACATGTTAACACTATTCAGTAAAATATATAATAAGAAAATATTAAGCCCTGATATGTGTGATTTAATGCTAAAGATTCTAAGTAACAACACTGATTGTGAGGTTTTATTAAGATATTTATGTGACGATATTAGATGTGCTCATAAAACAGGTGATTTACCTCACTTAAACCATGATATTGGAATATTTAGAACAGAAAACGCTGAATATATACTGGGAGTATTTGTTAGGAGTGTACAATTTAATTATGAGGCAAAAGATACTATAGGTAAAATATCCAAAGAAATTCATGATTTCATAGCATAAGTTTAAATTTATTTTAAATTGGTATATACAACATGTCAATATGATGATACAATAGACTTGTAAATAAAAGTTTATTATAGGAAGGACTGAATAATTTGAAGATAGTATCAAAATCAAGTCCTCTTCCTCTTCATTATCAGCTCAAGATGATTTTACAGGAAATGATCGAAAATGAAGAATTGCTTCCTGGAGATACTATTCCTACTGAAAGAGAACTTTGTGAAATCCAGAAAATAAGTAGAATGACTGTAAATAAAGCAATTCTATCATTAGTGTCTGAAGGTATTCTCTATAGGGAGCAAGGTAAGGGAACCTTTGTAGCCAAAAAAAAGGAGAAACAACAACTGACAAAGCTAAAGAGTTTTACTGAAGAAATGAGGGAAAAGGGCCTAAACATAAGTACAAAAATACTATCCTTTGAAATAAAAACTGCCACAAAACATATAAGCACCTTATTGGAACTTCCACATAAGAAAATGAAAGTTATAGAAATAATACGTCTTAGATTAACAGATAATGATCCCTCTGCAATAGAAACTGTTGTACTTCCCTTGTATTTATTTAGTGATATGACAAAAGAAGTTATTGATGGGAAATCTCTATACAATACCTTTAGAGAGAAATATGGCTATGAGCCTACAAAGGCAAAACAAACTATTGAACCTATCATGCTAACAGACTATGAGGCAAAATTCTTAAATCAAGTAGGTAATTCCTTAGCCCTTCTTTTTCGAAGACTCACCTATAGAAAGGATGGAGTTCCTATTGAATACACAAAATCAATATATAGAAGTGAAAAATATAAATATGAAGTAATATTAACTTAGAGGAAGTGAAAGTATGAAAGCTATAATTAACGGAAAAATAATTACCGAAGATAGCATACTTGAAAATAAAGTTTTACTATTTGATGAAAAAATAATAGATATTGTAGATGAAAAAAACCTTGATAGGAAAACAACTTATGTAATAGATGCAGAAGGCAACTACGTTTCTCCTGGTTTTATAGATGTTCATATACATGGTTTCAGTGGTGCAGATACTATGGATGGAACCCTCGATGCTCTTAAAACCATAAGTAGAGATATAACAAAAAATGGTGTTACATCTTTCCTACCAACTACCATGACAATGGACAGACAAAAAATTTATACTGCCTTAGATACTATAAGAGAAGCGAGTACAAAGTGCTTAGGTGGTGCTAATATTCTAGGTGCCCATCTTGAAGGTCCTTTTATAAGCGAAAAATTTAAGGGTGCGCAAGCTAAAACTCACATATTAAAGCCTGATTATGATTTTATTAAGGACTATATAGATATTATAAAGATAATAACTTTAGCACCTGAAGAGGATGAAAATCTCGAATTCATAAAAACTGTTAAAAAGAATTCAGATATAGTTTTATCAATAGGTCACTCAAATGCCTCCTATGACGAAGCTGTAAATGCAATTAAAAATGGAATAAATCATGTTACTCATATGTTTAACGCAATGACACCTTTAACTCACAGAAATTTAGGCGTAATAGGCGCTATATTTAACAATAATATTCCATCTGAAATAATAGCAGATAAAATTCATCTTCATCCTGATATATACAAGATTCTTATAAAAACAATCGGTACTAACAATATAACCCTAATAACTGATTGTATGAGAGCGGGAGGTTTAGGTGATGGAGTTTCAGAACTTGGCGGACAGAAAGTCATAGTTAAAGATGATTCTGCAAGACTTGAGAACGGAACTTTAGCCGGAAGTATATTAACTTTAAATAAAGCCATAAAAAATGTATATGAAAATACAGATTTAAAACTTAACGAAGCAGTAAAACTTGCCACTATAAATCCAGCAAAAAATATAAATGTATTTGATAAAAAGGGAAGTTTAAATAATGGTAAGGATTCAGATATAACTATATTTAATGATGCTTTTGAAATTAAACTTACAATCATAGGAGGAGATATAATTGAAAATAGTAACTGTTAATGATTATGATGAAATGAGTAAATTTGCAGCTAAAATAATTGCAAGTCAGATAATTTTGAAGGAAAATAGTGTTCTTGGATTAGCTACTGGAGGCACTCCTCTAGGAATGTATAAAGAACTGATAAATTTATATAATAAAGAGAATCTAAACTTTTCCAAGGTACAGACCTTTAATCTTGATGAATACTATGGAGTTTCTGATGATAACCCTCAAAGCTATCACTATTACATGAAAAATAATTTCTTTAAATTCACAAATATAAAAAATGAGAACATAAATATACTGGATGGAACTACATCTGACATTGAAAATGAGTGCAAAAGCTATGATAATAAAATTTTATCTTCTGGCGGAATAGATATTCAAGTCCTAGGTATTGGTGAAAATGGCCATATAGGTTTTAATGAACCAGACATTAATTTCGAAGCTAAAACTCATCTTGTAAAATTAGATGAAAAAACTATAGAAGCAAATTCAAGATTCTTTAACTCAAAAAATGAAGTTCCAACCTCTGCTCTAAGTATGGGAATAAAGACAATAATGCAGTCTAAAAAGATATTACTTTTAGCAAACGGCGAAAAAAAGGCTGAAGCAATATTTAAAATGGTTAATGGAAAAATATCACCTGAAGTACCTGCTTCAATTCTCCAACTTCACAATGATACTACAATAATAATTGATAAAGCCGCTGCAAAAATGTTGTAGACTACTTTAAAAAAATCCAACATCACACTATGTTGGATTTTTTATAATATTATGTCTATTTTTATGTAATATTTATGGTTTATGGCAATCCCCTTAGGAATATCATAAAATTAAGACTTTAAATAACATACTTCTTTAAAAGCTTATTTCTAGTGTGAAATATGTTAAATAACTGGTTTTACATATAAATGCATTGGTGCTACAATTACCATAACAACATACTTTGTACCATTAGGAGTGGGTTTTTTATGGAAAGTTATAAAATAATATCCTCCGGCGAAAAACTCAAAACCATTAGAAAGAAATATGGATTAAAACAAGAGGAATTAGCGGGAGCTGAGATAACAAGAAATCTTATAAGTCAAATAGAGCATAATAAAGCCAAATTAACTAAAAAAGCTGCGCAAGTTATTTTTAAGAATTTACAGAAAATTTGCAATACAAGAAATATTTCTGTAGAAGTAGAATTAGCTTATCTTATTGAAGATGAAAAAGATCAAGCTAATAAGATTCTCAATGAGTATATAAAAGAACTTAAGGATTTAACTGTATATAAAGACACAAGCTTCTCAACCAAATTGACAGAAGTCGAAAAGTTTTTATCAACCTGGAACTTCATTGACAAAAAAATTATAATCTTCGAGCTTGCAGGTGATTACTTTTGTAGTATTGACGATTTTTATAACAGCTCTATTTACTATGAAAAAGCTAAGGCTTTAGCTGATTTAGACATACATGACAATCACATGCTTTCTATACTAAGAAAACTCTCCATGGTCTACTTCTATATGGGAAAATACGAGTACAATATAAAATGTTGCGAGTTTGCTATGGATCGATTTGACCATATGAGCGAAGAATATTTTTGCATATTTTTGTTCAATAGTGCTCTCTGTTATACAGAGCTTAAAGAATATGACAAAGCTATTAGAAATTTAAATAAACTTGAAAAAACAATAAAAAATACAAATACGGATAAATACTATCAGGTTTTACTTCAAAAATCTCTTTGTCTCCAATACATTGGCAAATATGAGGAAAGTTTAACTTTATACAATAAGGTCCTTAAATCTATTGACGAGAAAAGCTATGATAAATACGTACTTAGCTTTATTAATATATCTGAAATCTACTTGAATTTAGGTGAATATGATAAAGCACGTGAAACTTCTAATAAGATAATGGAGTATATAGTTTATATTGATGAAAATTATAAGAATATGCCTAGATTTTACTTTGAAATCGGTAAAATCTTTAAAAGACTAAAAGCTTTTGATACTTCAGAAAAATATTTTCTAAAATCACTTGAGCTTTCAAAAAAGTATACACATTATTATTTAATTAAAGACATATTATGTGAGTTAGTAGAGGTCTACAAAACACAAAATAATCTTGATGGAATAGCATATATAAAGAGTCAATTTTTTATACTTACAGGAAAAGATAATTCTATAAACCTTGCCATTATGTATAAGCTATTGGGCTTTTACTTAGAAATAGACGATATTCAATCACTTAAAGAAATATATAGTTTCACTAAAAACTTTGTTTAAGAAAGGATGTGATAACTGTGTTAAAGAAGCATAGGTTTTTAATCTCTGTGTTAACTTTAGGTGTACTGTTCTTATGTATAGTCTTCACTAATAGTTCCTACATTTTATCTGGTGCACCATGCATACCATGGTAATACTTACTCTCCTCATAAAGATATTGCTAAAAGTATTTGGAGTTAATGGACTCCATATTTATAGTCTTCATATCTTAAAAAAGTCCATGAACTCCAACTGTTTTATATAAACGTGAGAATTATGGATACAAGTGATATTTATTTTTTAATTTTTCAAAACCTTCAGCTTCATTTTGCCATTTCATAATTATATTTCTTACACCATGCTCAGTTTTTCTAATAACACTATTACCAATTAAAAAATCAATACCATATTTTATTCTATCGCCATTTACAATAGTGAATTGAAATTTATCTTTACTTTCTCCTTTTATAATTTCATAAAGAAAAAGTCCAGTTTTAACCGGTTTGTATAGCTTTCTGTCTATAACATGGATTTGTACTCCTAAGCAGAGCTCACCTGAGTACTTTGAAAATGTAGGTCTAAAAGCTATTGGTCTGAATTTTACCCCATCTAGTCCAAATGCATTCATTTTATCTGCAATTTTAACTCCATCTAGCCAAGGTGCACCGATAATTTCAAAAGGCTTAGTTGTGCCCCTTCCTTCTGAAATATTTGTCCCCTCAAAAATACATGTACCAGGATATACTAATGCTGTATCAACCGAAGGCATATTAGGCGATGGCATAATCCAACTTAATCCCGTATCTTCGTAATACATATCTCTTTCCCATCCCTTAATAGGAACAACTGTTAGCTTGCATCCTATAGAAAACTCAGAATTAAAAAGTCTTGCTGTTTCTCCTATTGTAAGCCCATACCTCTGAGGTATAGGATAACGTCCAACAAAGGATTTATATCTTAAATCTAAAATATTCCCCTCCACCTCTTCTCCATTAATGGGGTTAGGTCTGTCCAAAACTACAAATTCCTTATCAAATTCTCTACAGCTTTCCATAGCATACGACATGGTATATAGATAGGTATAGCATCTGGCTCCAACATCCTGAATATCAAAAATGATAACATCAATATCTTTAAGCATATTCTTTGATGGTCTTCTACTCTCACCATAAAGACTGTATACAATTATTCCAGTTCTAAAGTCTACATAGTTTGTAACCTTATCCCCTGCTTGAACTTCACCTCTTATTCCATGCTCAGGAGAATATAATGCTCGCAAATCACATTCCTCTCTCAATACATCTATAGTACTTTTAAACTCACTATTATATCCCGTTGTATTAGTAATAAGTCCTACTCTTTTTCCTTTAAAAATGTCCATATATTCTTTTATATTATCTATTCCTGTTTTAACCCTTGCCATCTTTTACCTCTTTGGTTGCTTTTCTATATGCTTTCCAAGGCATAAAATTAAACCTTCCATAAAAATTTATAATATCTTTTTCAGTCCAATCTATAACCATTTTCTTAACTTCTCTTTTTTTCAAAATCTGTAGTGATTCGTATAGCAAAAGCCTCCCAAGCCCTTGTTTTCTATATGTCTTGTCTATCCCTATAGGTCCTAAACCACCGTAGTTATGCCCAAGTAATGCTTTCCAATATATAGGCGGACCTATAAAACTACTTTTGTTATCATATATATGTGAGAACCCAATAACAGAGGTCTTATACTTTATAAGTACAATATCTCTTTCCTTCATTCCTACCTGAAAAAATTCAATAAATTCTTCAAGCCATCTTCCACTAAAGCTTTTTTCTAAAAATTCAAAGAGCCCCTTCCTATCTTCTGGCTTCATTACATTAACCTTAAAACCATCTTTTATAGAAGGTTTTTTAAAATCCACTTTAGATACATCTCCTATTAAATCATAAAAATAGTCTTGCATTTTATAACCTCTAACTAAAAAAAACTCTTCCGAAGGTAAACATTCTAAAGGTATTCCAGGAAAAAAGTGATAGGTGTCACTACCACAACGAAGTATTTTAACTCCCGAATTGATTAATTCCTCTTCAGCAGCATCTAATAACTTAGTTCCTATCCCTTGATGCCTAAAGTTTATATCCACTATGATTGAATTTATATATCCTATCTTATGGTTGGGCTTTAAAGATCCACTTTTATATGTCCACTGTTTATATATAACAAAGCCTATTAGTATTTCACCATTAAAAGCACCCATTATTTTTTTTCTTTGCCTATCATTAATATAGTTTTGCTTAAAAAGTTCTAAATTCATCGGATACACTGTACCTATGTTTTTATTCCACAAATCTACAATGCTACTAAAATCATATGTCTCTTTAATTTCCATTTAATCACACTCACTTCTTGCTATAATTACAGCACCAAAGGCAGAATCGTTTTTCATAGAGATTATCTTTACCTTAGGATAATTCAAATTTAAAAACTTTCTAAACTCATCATATAAGTAGTTAATATTATTAATAACGCCTCCAGCTGTGGTTAATACTACCTTCTTGTTCTGCATACTAAGAACCTCTACTACAGCTTTAACACTTAAAAAAAGCTCTCTTGCTGCCTCTTTAAGTATTCTTTTAGAAACTAAATCACCTTTTATATATGCAGAATTTACTACTCTAGTTAAGCTGGCTATTTCCTTTTTTGTTACGCCACTCCTATATATATAATTTATCAAATCTTCATGGCTTTTTAGCTTTAGAAAGTCTAGAATATCGCCCTCTAAAATCGTTTTTTCTCCTCTTTTGTCAAAGCTTTTAAGGGCTGCTTTTATTGCCTTTATACCTATATCATAACCACTTCCCTCATCTCCTATAATATGTCCCCACCCACCTGAGCGAGCACTTCTTCCTTCTTTATTTCTGCCATAACAGATAGACCCCGTTCCACTTATAACTATAATTCCTTCTCTTTTCTCAATACCTCCTGCAAGGGCTATTTCAGCATCATTAACTACTATAATTTTGCCCATATAGCCTAAAGACCTTATCATATCCTCTATAATACTTTTATCCTCTGTCCTATCCGCTCCTGCAGTTCCAATACATATTGCAGAACATTCTTCTAATGATTGCCCTAATTTACCTAAACCCTCCATTATCAGTTCCTGAAGTACCCTTTTTACTTCTTCCTTTGTTGAAGAATTTATATTCGAAGGCCCCTTAAATACTTCTAAAAGCACTTTGTAATCGAGAGTTGAAATTTTCATATGAGTTTTACTTCCACCACCGTCTATTCCTATAACATACTTCATATAATCTCCCCTTCTAAAGTCTAACTGGTGAAATCCCTTGAGCCTCTACTCTTCCCGATAATACTTTAATTACACTTTTTACTGACAAATTAGTGTATTCATAGGCATTTATATAAGCTGAAACTTCCTTAAAATATAAAAAATCATAGGGATTCCTTAAGGATACCAGTACTATATTAGGATTAACCTTACTTATTTCATTCACAAGTTTTCTTTGACCTTCATGATTGTATGCATTATAAATACCTATTACTATACTATCTGCATCTAGGCATTTTTCTAATATTTTATCTATTATTTCTTTATGGGGATTAATTGGTATTTGAAATTCACTGCCACCAAAGTTCTCTTTTAATTTATGACAAAAAGAATTGTTTAGGCTCATATTATCTTCAGCCCCAGTAAGTGCTACTGCTTTTGTAGATATGGATACAATCCTTCCTTTAAGTGGGATTAAACTTTTATCGTTCTTTAGAAGTGTTATGCTTTTATCACTTATTTCTTCTGCGAAAAGACTATTATTTATATCATAGTTTCTTTTGACTGTATTAAATGAAATGCTATATTTCTCTTTTATTTCTAGAATTCTTTTTACTGATTCATTTATTCTCTCTTCAGAGATTTCTTTATTTATTACTGCTTCTTTAATTCTACGTATACAAGCTTTCTGTACCGCCGCACTATGGGATATACAAATTAAATCTGCTCCTGCTTTAATTGCCATAACTGCTGCCTTATCACTGCCATAGAACTCTGCTATAGCCTTCATCTCCATGCAATCTGTTATTATAATGCCCTTAAAACCCATTTTATTTCTTAATAAATCTGTAAGAACCCTATATGAAAGTGTAGCAGGAAGCCTTTTGGGTTCTATTTCTGGAAAGAGCACATGTGCTGACATTATTGCATCAATTCCATTTTCTATTGCAGTCTTAAATGGAAGAAGCTCGACTTTACGAAGCCTTTTAATAGAATGCTTTACTACAGGCAAACTAAGGTGAGAATCCACATCCGTATCTCCATGTCCCGGGAAATGCTTTGCAACTGGAACTACCTTACTTTCTTTTAAACCTTTTATTAATTCCAAACCCAGTTCTGCTACTTTTTCAGGACTATCACTATAAGACCTAACTCCTATAACTGGGTTACTGGGATTACAGTTCACATCCATAACTGGTGCTAGATTCATATTTACACCCAAACCTCTAAGCTCTTCTCCCTCAATTTTTCCCTGTCTAAAAGTGCTATGTGGATGATTTGCTGCTGCAAAAGCCATATTTCCAGGAAATATTGTAGTCCCTGAATTTATTCTTGTAACCATTCCACCTTCTTGATCAACAGAAATAATTCCTGGAATTTTAATATTGATTTCTAGTCCTTTTTGAATATCCTCTGTAAGCCTTGTGAGCTGATTTTTCTCTTCTATATTTCTCGAAAACAATATGAAATTTCCTATCTTATCATCTGTAATCAGTTTTTCCAAAGAAGAATCGTAATGCTTTGAAGTAAACCCTGCCATTATCATTTGTCCTATTTTTATATCAAGAGGAAGCTTTTTTACATCAATCATAACCATCACCCCTGTTATCTAGTTAATGAAGCCAAAACAGCGTTGCTAAATACCCTTCTAAACCTTATTATTCTTAAATTATCCCTTGTTGGGTGCACCCTGTTTGTCAGAAGAATTGCATATATATTATTTTTAATATCTACCCAAAGGGAGGTTCCCGTGAAACCATTGTGTCCGAAAGTTTCCGGAAAAGCTATATCTCCCATAAAGGAGTTTTTATCGCCCTTAATGCACCAGCCGTAGCCTCTGTTATCTTCAAGTCCAAGAGTATGGTTAGTTGTCATTGCTTTAAAAGAAGCATAGGAAATTATGCCTTTTCCCTCGTTGACAAGCATATTAGAAAACTTACACAAATCGTATATGTCAGAAAACAAACCTGCATGACCTGATATTCCTCCAAAAAATCTTCCATTCTCATCATGACATACTCCAATTAACGGCTTTTTAGTTTTCTTATCTATTTCCGTTGCTGCTATGTTATTCCCCTTAGGCTTAAAGGTTGTGTTTTCCATATAAAGTGGCTTAAAAATATACCTATCACACAAAATATCTAGTGTGTCCCCTCCTATTTTTTCAAGGATGTATGCCAATAAAATATAGCTAAAATCACTATAAACGCATTTTGTACCCGGCTTGTATGAAAGTCCACACCTACATATATAGTCTATAGAGTCCTCATAACCTTTACAGAGCTTATATAGTGGTTTACAAGGTACAAATCCAGCAGTATGCGTTAATAAATTAAATATAGTTACATCATCTTTATTTTTTCCCTTAAACTTTTCTAAATAGTAACTAACATTATCATAAACAGAAATAAGACCTTTCTCTAAAAAAATCATAAAAAGAGTATTTGTAGCTACAACTTTCGTTAGAGATGCAAGATCAAACAATGTGTCTTTATTCATACTAAGCTTTTCTGGATAAAGACATCTATTTCCAAAGCTCTCAAGCCTTATTACTCTTTCTCTTGTTCCTACTGCTGCCACTGCTCCAGGAAAAACTCCCTTAGAGACTCCTTCTTTTATAAGGTCAAATGCTCTATCAAGTCTATTTATATCTATAATCATTACTTTCACTTCCCCTTATTTTACCCACACTTTAACAACTAAAAATGCAAGTATTGAAAAAATCAAAAACACAATTATAAAGATAGGTAACAGAATTTGAAAGGATGCAATACATAATGCTAAAAAATCTTTGAAATAAATTTTCTCTTTATTTTTAGGTAATTTTTCTTTCATAACAAAACCACCTTAACATGAATGACATGCTACAAAATGACCTTTTATAACTTCCTTGTATTCAGGTACCTCCTTTGAACATTTCTCTGTGGCGTAATTGCACCTTGTATGAAATTTACATCCACTCGGTGGATTTGCAGGACTTGGGATATCTCCTTTAAGAATAATCCTATTTCTTTTAAGCGTAGGGTCTGGAATCGGAATTGCTGAAAGAAGAGCTTTTGTATATGGATGCAGTGGATTTGTAAAAAGTTCTTCATTCCCTGCAAGTTCAACCATACTTCCAAGATACATAACACCAATCTTTTGACATATATGCTGAACCACACTCAAATCATGTGATATAAATAAACATGAGAACCCCTTCTTCTTTTGAAGTTCGGCAAGTAGATTTATGACTTGAGCTTGTATAGAAACATCTAAAGCTGATACTGGCTCGTCTGCCACTATAAATTTAGGATTCAATATAAGAGCACGCGCTATACCTATTCTCTGCCTTTGCCCTCCTGAAAATTCGTGAGGGAATCTCCTCATATGATAGGATGCAAGTCCACAGGCAGTTATCATCTCTTCCACCTTATAATTAACCTCTGATTTTGTACACAATTTATGATCCAATAGCGCTTCTCCAACTATTTCCCCTACAGTCATTCTTGGGTTTAACGAGCTATAAGGATCTTGAAATATCATTTGAATCTCTGGTCTTAGATTCCTTAAGCTTTTTTTATTTAAGCTAAAAAGATCCTTACCCCTATATAAAACCTCTCCTTCAGTCTTCTCCATAAGCCTTAATAGAGTTCTTCCTGTTGTTGTCTTGCCACATCCAGATTCACCAACAAGCCCCATTATTTCATTTTCAGCAATGTCAAAGGATACATCATCGACACTTTTTACATACCCTGTAGTCTTTCTAAAAAAACCTGTCTTAATAGGAAAATACTTTTTAAGGTTTCGTACCTTTAAAATAGCTTCTTCCATCTATTTTACCTCCTCACAAAGCCAGCAGGAAACGCTGTGTCCTTCTGAAACCTTTTTTAGATTTGGTTGCTTTTTTCTACATATGTCTTTTGCTTTACTACATCTTGGGTTGAAGTAACAGCCCTCTGGCATATCAAGTGGATTAGGCACTTGCCCCTCAATGGAATAAAGCTTATCTTGAAGCCTATTTATAACAGGTTTTGACTTCAATAATCCTACAGTGTAAGGATGTTTTGGATTTTTGTAAAGCTCGATTACAGGTGCCTTTTCAACTATCTTACCCGCATACATTACAACAACATAATCTGCCATTTCCGCAACAATCCCTAAATCATGTGTTATAAGAATTATAGATGTATTAACCTTTTCCTTAAGCTCTCTCATAATATCAAGTATTTGTGCTTGAATTGTAACATCTAGAGCAGTTGTAGGCTCATCTGCTATAAGAAGTCTCGGACTACAGGATATAGCCATTGCTATAACAACCCTTTGTCTCATTCCACCACTAAGTTCATGTGGATACGCCTTATAAATTTCCTCTGCTCTAGGTATCCTCACCATCGTAAGCATTTTTATAGCTTCTCGTTTAGCTTGCTTTTTATCCATCTTTTTATGTAATATAAGTGCTTCTTCTATTTGTTCTCCTACTGTAAAAACTGGGTTCAAAGATGTCATAGGCTCCTGGAATATTAATGATATTTTATTTCCTCTGATCTCCCTAATATCGCTTTGCCTCATTTTAATAAGGTCTTTTCCGTCAAATAGTATTTCTCCTCCCTCTATTTTTCCTGGAGGATTTGGAATAAGCCTCATTATTGACATGGCAGTAATACTTTTACCGCACCCTGATTCACCAACTATTGCTAATGTTTCTTTTTCTTTGATTTCAAAACTCACATCATCTACAGCTTTTACCGTTCCCTCTTCTGTATGAAAGTATGTTTTAAGATTTTTTACCTGAAGCAAAGTTTCTGACATTTTTATCCCTCCTATTTCTTTAGTTTAGGATCTAATGCATCTCTTAGTCCATCACCCAAAAGATTTATAGCCATAACCGTAAGTAGTATACATATTCCTGCGGGCATCCAAAGCCAAGGGTAGTGTTCAAGCTTATACAGGTCACTTACGGATTGAACCATATTTCCCCAAGATGGAGTTGGAGGAACAACACCAAGACCTAAAAAACTAAGAGATGATTCTGTTAAAATTGCACTTCCTATATTTAAAGTTGCTGATACAATTATAGATGGAATAGTGTTTGGAAGAAGATGCTTAAATATCTTTTTTCTATCCTTAATTCCTAAGGCATTTGCCGCAAGCATAAATTCCTGTTCCCTTAAGGTCAATATTTGTCCTCTTACGATACGACACAGACCTGGCCAGGATAGTATTCCGATTATGAACATTAAAAATGGAACCTTAAACTGCGATTTTATCTTAAGATCACTAAATAGTGCAGCAATTGTAATTAGTATTGGAAAAAAAGGCACACATAAAAAAATATCTGCTATTCTCATAATTATGCCGTCTATTATTCCACCATAAAATCCAGCGATAGCGCCAAATGCACTTCCAACAATTATTTCAACAACAACAGCTGCTACCCCTACTGCCAAAGATATTCTTCCTGCATACATAAGCCTTGTAAGTATATCTCTCCCAAGTTCATCTGTACCCATTAAATGATGGAGGCTTGGTCCTATAGTTGGATTACTATAATCCATAGTATCAGTGCTATAACACGATACTACGGGTCCTAAAACTGCAAATATAATCATAAATAATACTATGAATAGTCCCGCCAAGGCTAGTTTATCCTTTTTCAATCTATGCCACGCCATTTTTGTAGGGCTTATAATTTTTTTATTATCTATAGCTTTTACTTTATTTCCCATTATATCACCCCTTAATGTTCAAGTCTAATTCTAGGATCAACAACAGCGTAAGCAACATCTGCAACTAGATTTCCGAGAAGCGTAAGTACTGCAATTAGCATGGTAAATCCCATAAGCAGTGGGTAATCTCTATGACTAACGGCCTGAAGAGTTACCCTTCCAATTCCGGGCCATGAAAATATTTGCTCTGTTATTATAGCCCCACAGAAAAGTCCTGGAAGCCACATACCTAATATTGTTATTACAGGAATTAGACTATTTCTCAAAGCATGCTTATATATAACAACCTTCTCCTTAAGCCCTTTTGCTCTAGCTGTTCTTATATAATCCTGTCTTATGACCTCAAGCATACTGGTTCTCATATATCTCATAAGGCTTGCAACACTTTCAAAGGTTAAAACTAAAAACGGCAAAAACATGTGGTATAATATATCTCCAAATTTTTTTATACCTGCTGCATTGCTTCCTGATGTAGTCATTCCAGACACCGGAAATATCTTAAAATCTATACAAAACCATTTTATAAGCAGTAACCCCATAAAAAACGCTGGTATTGATATTCCAATTAAAGCTATTACCGTAAAAATAGAATCAAAAGCTGAATATTGTTTTGTAGCAGATACAATTCCTATTGGTATTGCAAGAACTATTGCTGCTATAAAAGACATAAATGACAGAATAAACGAATTCCATATGTAGCTTTTTATAACAGTACTTACTGGCTGCCTGTACTCAAGAGAATATCCAAAATTACCCGAAGCGGCATCCTTTATCCAATACAAATACTGAAGTGGCTTAGATTTATCTAGATGATATAGGTGTCTTAATTGAGAGGCCTTAGCTGTTGTCATATGACTATTTACCCCCATATTATCAACTATATCTCCTGGTGCCAGTGAAAATATTATAAATATAACAATTGATACACCTATTAATATTGGAATCATTTGCAGCAATCTTTTCACTATATATCTTAACATCTATAGTCCTCCTTTTTAACTTCATGCCTTATCTAATATGCATACTTTAAAACAAAGTCTAACTATGTAAACTAAAAATGTAGGCTTATACATGTGCCTCTATCTTTAGCTTATGACACATGTATAAGTTAATAAATAGGTTACTTTATTTCTGCTTTATAAATATTGTGGCAAAAAGAATTATATGGTAAAAACTTAATTCCTGTCACTCTTGAATTATTTACCCATATTGTTTCTGGCTGATAAGTGAATATAAATGGTAAGTCTTCATTTATATCTTTATATACCTTTTGCTCTAAAGCCGTCCTTTTATCCTTATCCGATTCTTTATAAGCCTTATCTATTAAATCATCTACGTTTGAGTTTGAGTAAGACATATTATTACTTGGAGCACCTGTTTTAAAGTTTGCCGCTAAGTTTGATGATAATGCATCCGCACCTAAGGAAGTTCCCATTAAATATGCTTCAAAATCTTTTTTATCCGTTTTACTTAAAAGAGTATTGAGATCCATAAGCTCAGGTTCAACATCTATACCAAGCTTTTTATAATTCTCTTTAATTATAGGTATTTCAAGCTTATGGGCAGAGTTAGTAGACGAAGACATTAAATGAATTACAAACTTTTGTCCATTCTTTTCTCTTATCCCGTCAGTACCTTTCTTCCATCCAGCTTCATCGAGCATTTTATTTGCCTTGGACACATTGTATTTATATTCATTAACATCCTTAAGATAAGATGCATGTGCCTTAGACTGTGGTTCATTTATTATATAAGCATTGCCCTTAAAAACTGTTTTTGCCATCTCTTGCCTGTTTAAACCATACTCTAGAGCTTGTCGAACTTTTCTGTCACTAAACTTTGAATCCTTGCAATTTACTCCTATATAGAAAATACTTGAAGAAGGAAATGAGGTTAGATCAAGAAATCCCATTGATTTTAATTGTTCTATATTTTCAGGTGTACCATCAAAAGTGTCTATATCCGTTTCTCCAGAGCTTAAATTCTGCATTTTATTTTCTTCAGTAGTGGCTTTAAATATCAAATTTTTAATCTTTGGTGTGCCCTTCCAGTAGTATTCATTAGCTGTAAGATCTACTTCCTGACCTGGAACATACTTAGTAACCTTATACTGCCCACATCCTACAGGAGTTTGAAGCTTTGCCTCCACCCCTTTCGTATTTCCAGGGACATAATCCTTGCCAAAGTAATCTTTTGAAATAATAGTTGTACCTATAAGATATAATATTGACGAGTTAGGCTTATTTAGCGTAACTGATATAGTATGTGGATCTTTAACATTTATTCCCTCAATATCCTTTACTGTTCCCTTATTAAAGGCATCTCCACCCTTAATCGGTATTGCCGAATGATCTACTGCACCGGAGAAGCTAGGATCAAATACTAGCTCTAGTGAAAACTTAACGTCATCAGCTGTAAGAGGCTTTCCATCACTAAACTTAACGTCATCTCTCAAATGAAAAGTATATGTCAATCCATCATCTGATATATCCCACTTTTTAGCTATCCCCGGAATTGGCTCTCCAGAATCATCCCAATCCACTAACCCATCTGTAACAACATCACTAATATACGCATCTGTAAGTGTTTGGGCATAATAGCTTATAAAATTTCCACCAGGAACACCTGTACCTATTATTAATGTATCTTTTCTATTTTTAGCTTCATCAGGTAATTTAGTCTTATCTACAGCTCTAGTCACTTTTATAACGTTTTCTATTTTAGGCTCTGCGGTATCTTTTACATTAGCTGTTTCTGAACCACATCCCGTAAATAGTATTGTAGAAAACATAGCAGTGATTACGAATATAGCAAGTACTTTCCTTTTCATTTACTTCCCTCCATAATTTTTAATTGTTAATTACATATTTATAGAGAAATTTATTATTTAGAACCCAATTTTATAGCCTTTGTTACAAACCCATCTGCCATATTTAACAATCTTTCTGCCTCATAGCTCTTTGTATTTGTCTTTATCATTACTATTGCAACCTTAGGCTTAAGGTTCGCTCTCTTTAAATACTCCATAGCCTTTTCTTTTTCTACCTTTGTTGCATGTTCTATTATTCTGACTGCTCTATCAATTAGTTTTTTATTACTCAGACTAAGGTCAATCATAAGATTTCCATACACTTTTCCAAGCTTTATCATTACTGCAGTAGTTATCATATTAAGAACAAGCTTTTGTGCTGTTCCCGCCTTCATTCTAGTAGAACCCATTATTACCTCTGGTCCCACAATAGGTGTTATCTTAATATCCACATTTTTATTTATTAAAGAATTCTTATTATTGCTGATTCCTATTGCTATAATTTCATTCTTTCTCGCTTCTTTCATAGCACCAATTACAAAAGGAGTTCTACCACTCGCCGTTATTCCTATTACAACATCCTTTGAAGTCATATTTCTTTCTTTTATAATACTTCTTCCCATGTCCTCATCATCTTCAGCACCCTCAACAGCTTTAAGAATTGCCTCATTTCCTCCGGCTATAATACCTTGCACTAATTCAGGATTAGTACCATAGGTTGGTGGACATTCTGATGCATCTAATACCCCAAGCCTCCCACTTGTGCCTGCTCCAATATAAAAAAGTCTTCCATTATTCTTTAATTTTTCACTTACAATATCTACAGCTTTGACTATATTGTGAATTTCCTTTTGAACCGCATAGGCCACCTTTATATCCTCATTATTTATAGCTTTAAGCATATCTTCTGTATTCATAACATCAATGTTTACAGTGTCATCATTTACTTTTTCTGTAGTAAGGTCTTCCAAATGTGAATTCATTTTACACCTCAAAATATTCATGTATAGAATTTTTAAAACTTTATTTCATACTTATACTAACATTTATGGAATAAATTATCAACACTTTTCTTAAAATATCTGTGCTGTTTTTATTCTTATGCTAATATAAGCAGGCTTTTATTGATAAT
Source organism: Clostridium acetobutylicum ATCC 824 (assembly GCF_000008765.1). Taxonomy (NCBI): domain Bacteria; kingdom Bacillati; phylum Bacillota; class Clostridia; order Eubacteriales; family Clostridiaceae; genus Clostridium; species Clostridium acetobutylicum. The sequence goes on along the minus strand of NC_003030.1, from coordinate 198,016 downwards.
TTATTATTAAAGCTTATTTATTTACCTATATACAAGATATAAAACTCTCTTTTTATAATATTACAATTGTAATAAAACTATTATATAAAATATACTTTAATAATCTATAATGCGAAAATAATCTAGATAAAAAACAAACACTATTAAGTCATCTTAAGTATGCTTTAACATTAGTGTATTATAATGGTATAATTATAACTAAAATACTATTTATTCTACAGTACTATAATATGGATATTCTATCATCAACAAGATAGAATATTTAGGTCTTATTTTTGTTATTTATTTAAATTCTAGATATCCACTTATTAAACTAAACTTGTAACAAATTGAAATTTGGAGGTAACATTATGATAGACGTTATAATTGTTGATGATCAAGAAATTGTAAGAGAAGGTCTTAAAATGATATTAGGTCTTAATAACGAATTTAATGTTATAGGTGAAGCATCTAATGGTGCAGAACTATTAACCTTACTTGAACATCAATCCCCTAATGTTATATTAATGGATATAAGAATGCCTGTAATGGACGGTATAGAAGCAACTAGACTTGTTAAAGAGAATTATCCCGATTTAAAAGTAATAATTCTCACAACCTTTAATGAAGATGAATTTATATTTGATGTTCTTAAGAATGGAGCTGATGGATATGTTCTGAAAGATGCAGGTTCAAAGGAGATTTTCAATTCAATAAAAGCAGCTTGTGAAGGAAGCGTTCTTTTAAATCCTCAAGTAACTTTAAAACTTGTAAATGCACTAAATACTCTAGATAAAAAGAAACCATTACAAGAAAAAAACCTTCTTCATTTACTTACACCTAGAGAAATGGACGTTGCAAATCACGTTCTAAAAGGAAAAAGTAATAGAGCTATTGCAGAAGCTTTATTTTTAACCGAAGGTACTATAAAAAATTATGTTTCTAAAATACTTGAAAAGCTTGAATTAGGTAATCGAAGTGAACTTATTTTATATCTGCAGAATTATTTATAAGCTACAAGGTGATATAAACACTATACTTTAATACTTACGAATTTAATTTGTGTTGACCCCCTTCATCACTTGGTATTTTTTACTTTTACAGTAAATCCACATGTACTATTTGGAATAAATGATATTTCACCTTTAAGTAAATGCACCCTATTTTTCATGCCTATGATTCCATTTGAAGGAACTATTTCCTCACATTTTTCCCCGTTATTTTCTATATTCATAATTACATTGCCAAACTCCCTGAAAATATCCACCTTGAAATAAGTTGCCTTCCCATGCTTTATACCATTAGTAATTGACTCCCTTAAAGTTTTAAAAACACAACTTTTAATTTCGGCAGAAATACTTTCAATATCTTCACTAAGATTTAAACTCAATTTGCATTTTTGTGTATTTTCAAACTTAGAAAACATTTTTTCGATATCTTCTTTAAGATTAATAATAGTAATATCAATATCTCTAAGAATAGTAACTGCTTCTCTTAAAGTCTTAATGCAATCCTTAGATAACATATAACAATTTTTAATAGTAGTACTGGCTTTTTTAGAATCAACATCAATAATATTTTCTGCATATTCTAAATTCATATTCAAAGCAACTAAGGAATGTCCTATAGAATCGTGTAACTCTTCTGCTATTTTGGTTCTTTCGTTTTTTATAGCTAGCTCTCTTATTTTATCTAGATAGTTTTCTTTAGTGGCATTAAGCTTTTGATTAAGCTTTTTTGAATTTGATTTTTCTATAATAATAATCCTGATTAAAAAATAAATTACCACGTTAACTCCGTAATCGAATATCACATTTAAAACAGAATGATAATTTAACAATTTTGAAGAAAATAATCTATTTGCAAAAAGATATGTGACGAAATTTAGTATAAGCAAACCTTTAAATTTTTTATCTTTCACTGCAACAATGTATATTATTAGTGTATAATAGTACACCATTATTCCCTTGGAATTGCTACCAAAATAAAGATATCCTACTATTAAATTATTTATAGAAAAGATAATATATTTTAGCTTATTGTTATACATTATCATTAAGCAATTATCTATTATCAAAAAAAGCACTAGTATAATATTTATTATTTGCGAAGACTCTCTTATAAAATTATCAAGAATTATTAAAGCTAAAATATTTTGCATTAATACAAAATTTGAAAGCTTATCCCTCTTGTGTAAATTAAACTTCATAAAGACTCCTCCCTTGTACACATTTTTCTTTATTATACCAAATATGTTCACTGACTTACATTAAATTTTGTCATATTCCCATCAAGCACAAAAACTTCTTCTTTGAAATATATCTAACTATAACAGAGAAGAAGTTAAAATTCCTTTGTACTTTAAAAAATTAATTTATTCTTATAAATGAACCATGTTTCCTACTCCATTAAGAATAAGAGTTATCCCAATAAATCTTACAGGTACTCTTGGTAGCGTACCATCCTTTTTAAATACAATCTTTACTATCTTGCCTATAAATACATTCAACAATATACCCAAAAATATTTCTCCAATGCCTGTAAGTAAGGTAATACTCATAACAACCACTCCCCCTATTTCTCAAAAATTTTTTTCAGTTCTGTCTATAATTTTTACTATTATTGTAGATATCAATAGTCCAACTATACCTGCAATCCCTAAAACAAGTATAGTTTGACTTTGAGATCCCAAAGACAAATTATTAAATACAACCTCTTTAAGTGACTTTATTCCCCAAGTCTCTGGCATAAACTTTGATATAATTTCAATTGCTTTAGGCAATTGCAGCTCATCCATAGAAAAAAAGCTACCTCCTAGCAATCCTGTTAAAACCATTATTGCTGCCCCTATTATAGTAAATGTCTGATGCTTTTTTACAAAAGGAACAAATATCATTACTAGTCCAACTATGCTAAATAAATATATAGATAGTATGGCTATTTCTGGACCAACATTGTTAATTATTTTAGATTTTAATCCATACTTTCCCACTATCAGTATTATAGCTATAATTATCATTCCAAATATATAATTTGCTATGATTTTGCTTAACAAATACTTGCTGTAATTTGTTGGTGTCCCTTTTATTCTATTGAACGTGTTATTTTCTTTTTCTTCTATTAGAGTTCTAAATCCCTGAATTACAATAAACCATAAAAACATCAGTAGGAATCCAATTAAATTTTGTGCATTTTTATCCTCTACATTCTGACTACTTTTTAAATTTTTATATAAGAGCTTAACACCGCTTCCATTATTTATTTTTTTTATAATCTTATTTGATATACTACTCTCATTGCTACTCAGTACCCTTGAAATACTTTTAGAATCCAAATTAACTTTTTGTAGTGTATTCTCAGTAGATAAAATAATATCTGAAAGCTTTTCTCCATCGACACTATCATAGTCCTCAATAAGAGTGATATCTAAAGCTTTATTATTTTGTAATTTATAACCGAATCCTTTATTTATTAAAACTCCGACTGTAATATTGTCATCATCGACCTTATTTTTTATCTCACTTTCAGATGAACTTATTAAATTTAAGTCATGATTATTTTTTAGCATATTCACTAATTGTCTTGAGGCTTCAGTATTGTCTTGATCTGCAAAATAGACATTTGTTTTACTATTACTACTACTTGAATATGACACTAAAAACGTAAGCAAAATTGGGGCTAATATTATAGCAAAAACAGCTAGTCTATTATTAAATAAAAGTTTTAATTGACTCTTTATCATACTTAATATATGCATTTTTACCGTCCTCTCAATATTATTTAATTAACGTACTATTTACCAAAGTATTTCTATTATTATTTACAAGCCTAATCCTTTTATCTTTACTTGATAACATTAAAGCTATGAGTACAAAGACCACTGATATCCCTAATAATTCAAGAAGATCTTTATATATAAAACCAATACTATTCCCCTCACAAACTTCAAGATAACAATTAATTGCTTTTCCATTTGGAATTATTCTTTGAATGCATGCAAGAACATCAGGAAAATTATTTTTATCAAATAAGCTTCCACCAAGAAAACTAAATCCCCATACAATTGGCGACATAACACTTGAAACTGCCATATGATCTTTCGCAAATAATCCAGCACAGACTACTATACTCCCTATTGCAAAACCATAAACAACAGTTATTAATATAATTCCTGGTATATTATCATACTTCACTCTAAAAACCACACTACTTATCACCATCACTGTAACCATTTGTACTATTATCGCTATTACCATACCAATTATCTTACTTAATATATATTGAAAATTTGATGTTGATGTAGATTTTATTCTATTCATAGTATTATTTAGCTTATCACTTACTATATTCTGTGTAAGCTCAAATGCTGTTATTATAGAGAACATTACTACCATTGCAAAAATTTCATATTGCATTATATTTAAAGGTTTAACGCCACTTTTTGAAGCGACCTTAGAAATCTTAGCCGATATGCCATTAGTATTCTCTATAGATTTTATCAATTTATCAATATCTACTTGCTTTAAAAAAGCCTTATTTTTCACTTCAGCTTCAACTTCATTTTGTTCTGCTCTAATTGTAGATATATTCTCATTGAAACTATTTACAATTGTTTTTACTATTGAAACATCATTAATCTTATTGTTATCTCCAACAACACTAATTTCAACATTATTACCATTTAAATAGTCTTTTGTAAAATTTGTTGGAACATATACAAGAGCAGAAGCTGTTCCATTGCTTACAAGTTCTTTAGCTTCAGCATAGCTTCTAACTTTTTTCAAATTTATTATCTTTTTAATATCCTTATTTTCAAATACATTATCACTTAAATTTTTAGATACATTTAAACTTTGATAACCTGTATCTGCACTGTAATATGCTACATTGAACACCTTTAATGTATTTTCATTCTTACCATTAATCGCCCCAATTATTAAAATAATAGCAATTGGAAACAGTACTAATTTAAGATAAAATACTTTTGATTTTAGTAAGAGTTTTGTATCTAATAAAAATAGGTGTAACAACTTATTCATAACCTTTATCCTCCATTCCCAATTAGTCTCTTAGCGATTTACCTGTAATTTGTAAAAAAATACTTTCCAAATTAACCTCTTCATACTTAAAGCTTGTTAATTTAACACCTAAATTTCTTACATCTTCAACAATATCTATAATATTTCTTTTATGCTGATCAACTAACATCGATATCTGATTATTACTTATTGAAACATTTTCTATTCCATTAATACTTTTAATTTTGTCCAAAGCTCCTTTATCTCCGTTACTATATATAACTGTAAGTGTATCCTTTGCTTTTGATTTTTCCTTTAATTCATCTTTAGTTCCTAGTGCTATTAGTTTTCCATGGTCTACAATAGCGATTCTTTTGCAAAGATACTCGACTTCCTCCATATAATGACTTGTATAAATTACTGTCATTCCTCTTTCCTTATTCAATTTCTTAACTGTTTCTAATATATGATTTCTTGATTGTGGATCTATCCCAACTGTTGGTTCGTCTAGAATTAGAAGTTTGGGATTATTCATCAATGCAACACCTATATTAACTCTCCTTTTCATTCCACCTGAAAATTCTTCAACAGCTTGATCTTTTTTGTCTTCAAGTTCTATTATTTTTAAAACTTCATTAACTCTTTCTTTTAGCTCTTTTCCATTCAATCCATATAGACACCCAAAGAATTCTAAGTTATCTTTTGCACTTAGAGATTCGTATAAAGCTATATCTTGAGGGACTATACCCATTACTTTCTTTATTTCCGTAGGCTTTTGTCTTAATAATTTATTATCAACTGTAATATCTCCACTTGTTGGTGATATCACAGTACTTATCATTGATACTATAGTGGATTTTCCTGCGCCATTAGGCCCTAAAAGTCCAAATACTTCACCATCTTCAATTTTAAAAGAAATATTATTTACAGCTGTAAAATCTCCATACTTTTTTGTTATATTAGTTAATTCTAGCATCTTAACGCCTCCCATTCTCTATAGTTATATAATACTTCTTAGAAATTTGTTTTAATATTCACTTTAGTACTAACTTTATATGTTACTTTAGTAATAACTTTCAATGTGTAGTAAAAAAGAGAGTGTGGCAAAATGATTAAAATTTAATCATTTTGCCACACTCTCTTTTTTGTATATCAATTCTCTCTATCAATGTTTATATCTTGAGATAATACCGCATTTATTTCTCCTCCAAGTATCACAATAACGGCCACTAAAAATAGCCAGGTTAACAGAATTATTATTGCTCCTATGCTGCCGTAGATAACTGAGTAATTCGCAAAGTTATTTACATAGTATGCAAATCCAAATGATGCTAATATTAAATTTAAAGTTGAAAATAAAGAACCTGGAAGTACTTCTATCCACATGAGCTTTTTGCATGGGGCATACCTGTAAAGTGCTGTAAAAATAAATATAGCCGTAGATACGAATATCAAATACCTAACAGCTTCCCATACGGCGATTACTTTATGTGAGAAACCTAATTTATATGCTAAGTAGTTCAATATAATACGTCCTAGTATCAATAAAAACATCATGGTTAGTATTATAAACGCCACTCCAATAGTACAAAGTATTGAAACAAATCTAACCTTAATAAAGTTTCTTGCCTCTTGAACTCCATAAGCTTTATTCAATCCTTTTATGACAGCTGTAAATCCTGCAGAAGCAGACCATATAGTGAGTACTAAACTTAAGGACATAAGCTGACTATGCTTTGTACTAATCACCTCCGCAACTGCAGCATGTATAAGATTAAATGCACTTTCCGGCATTATCCTACTCAAAACCATTAGTATTTCCTTATTATTTAAAGAGGTATATCCTATAAGTGTCATAATAAAAATTATAAATGGGAAAAATGACAAGACCAGGTAATACGCCAATTGAGATCCCAGTGCTGGAACATCATCCTCATTAAATCTTGAAATTAAATCTAATAATAGCCTTTTCATTTTACAGAAGTCCTTTTCATTACTCCCTCTATATATATTTTTCATTATTGCATTATATGTTTAATTAAAATTACATTTCCTTTCCCCTTCTTTTATAGCTATTATCATTTATAGATAAAATTCTAAATTTCCCCTCTTGATATTGAACAGTAGAAATACTACAGTTCTCCATATTATGTATATGTTGCTTGTACCCTAAATTTCTAAGTAAAACCCTAAGCATTCCCCCATGTACTACTACTAAGACATTTCCTCCTCCATTTTTTGAAGTCTCTTCTCCTATATCGGTAATAGCTTTATTGATTCTTTTAGACAAAATATCATAATCCTCTGCTTCATTAGTCTCGTCCATTGCGGCACAACTATCTACATAAGCTCTTTCAAAATTAGGAACTTTTCTTAGTGCTTCTTCAATAGACTCTACCTTTAAATACTTCAGTATGTCACTAAACATTACCTTCTCAAATTCCCCCTCATACTTTCCACAATATACCTCCCTCAATTCAGGTACTTCCTTTAATTCAGCATTTTCACTTCTTTTATTTTTGCCAAGTACAATTCTTGCAGTTTTTATAGCCCTCCCTAAATCACTACTGTAAAATGCTTTAAATTCAATATCACTAAGTCCCTCTCCCGCATATTCTGCTACTCTAATTCCTTCATCTGTAAGTACTCCATCACACCATCCTTGTACTCTTCCAGCCCTATTTATTATTGTCTCACCATGTCTCATAAAATAAAAAGTAACTTTACTCATTTTAACTTCTCCTTAACTTATATTAATTTCTTTATATAATATATATTATATATTAAAACCCAGTCAATTTTAATGTAAAAGATACCATATAAACACTCTGATATTTAAACTATCATACTATAAAAGTATAGGGAAATATAATAATTTTATGAGAATTGCTTAAAATAAACTATAATGATTTACTCTTAGTCTAGGAGGTAAAATTATGCATAGTAAAACTTTTGGTGATGTTTCTATAGACGAAATGGTATCGCGCATAAAGGAGTTTATACTAAAAGACAATAATTGCAATTATAAAATCACCATAGGAACCGATTCTCAAAATAAAAACCTAACAAAAGTCGTAGTGGTAGTTGCTATCCATAGAATCGGAAGTGGTGGAATTTTCTTCTATGATATTAAACATGTTCACAAAATCTCAAATGTAAGACAAAAGATATACTATGAAACAGCATTAAGTCTTGAGTTAGCCTCTAAGGTGTCTCATGCTTTTGCAGAAGCTAATATACAGGAGGACATCGAGATTCATGCTGACATAGGAAGTAACAGAAAAGGCAAAACCTATCCTCTTATTAATGAAATTACAGGTTGGATAACTGGTGAAGGATATAAATATCAAATTAAACCTTATTCTTATGCTGCGTCTTGCATTGCTGATAAAATAAGTAAATAATAACCGCTAAGGAGAGCTTAGCCTCTTCTTAGCGGTTATTATTTAAAAGAATTCTTATATCATAAAAATCTAAATATATTTTTCCTAAGTATTAGCTTTCTGTATAAATAATAGCAACCAATACCCGTAATAAAGAATATCCCTAGATATATAAAGAGCATTATTAAAAGAGTATCAAAAGATACCATGCCAATCTTTAAAAGTAAAATAAAAAATATTATTACGTGAAATAAAGGAAGCGTTATAATTATTCCATAATATATTCTAAATTCTTGCTTTACTATTTCCCTAATTTGCTCCGTTGTATATCCTATCAGCGCCAATTGATTGAATATATGATTTTTAGTATCTGCCTCCATAATAATCTTGTAAAAGATACTTATATCTATAAGTACTATTACTGTAACATATGAAAATAAACAAATTGTTTTTACCCTTAGAGAATTAAACATCGTTATAGCTAATAAAATTCCCTCTATACTAATAACTAACGTTATGAGCAAAAACTTTAAATTTTTTAAAGACACATAAACATTACTCAACGCTATTAACTTTATTTTATCATCCGAATACTTCTCCTTCTTTAGTTTTAATATTTTTTCCGGAATTGAATGTCTTAGAATTCCCTCTATACTGTAAACGCTAAGAAGAATAATAAATATCTGAGCAATAGACATAGGAATATACCTTGGACATATAAATAAAAATATAACAGGGATAAAATAACTAATTAAACATAAATCTATGTCTTCATTTAAAATTTTAATTTTGTAATGTGAAGTTTTCTTCTTCATACCTATTATTTCAATAATTTCTGCAATGGATAAATACCTTTTTTCCTTAGGGCGAGATCTTTTTTCTGATTCTAACAAATCAATAACTTCTCGAGTTGATGTGTAGCTGTAATCACCAATAGTGACATACACAAGCTGCAAAAATAAAATAGCTATAGTTCCCCCAATTGAATAATTGGATATTACCCACAAACCACCTGTCTTACCCATTATGGTATACATTATTGAAAGAAAAATAGGCATTAGTAACATACCAATTAATATTCCCAGAGCACATCCTATTATCTCAATAATGGCATTTTGAAAGAGAAGCATTCTGGATAGTTTCCCAGGCCATATACCACTTAGTTCAGCTATCGCCATCTCCTTTGACTTTCCCATAATAAAATATGAATTTGCATAGAAGGTAAATATACACATAAGCAATACCAGTAAAAATATTATATCTGCTGCTATATCATTCTTTCCACCAGTTACCTCCGCAGCGAAAAAATTAGTATTATTAATCACATTTAAAAGATTAAATACAATTGCCATGGTAAATATTATAGATATTAAATATATTAGATTCTTTTTAGTGTTCTTTTTTAGCATTTTGAAAGCAAAAATATACGCACCCATCTTAAATCCACCTTTACTATTACATTTTATCAAATAAGCTTTGAGACTCCTTAGAGGTTATGTCGACAATTTTATAAAAAAATTCTTTTTGACTTAAACTTCCTCTTTCAAGCTGCTCATCAATTTTGCCGTCTCTTAAAAATATAAGTTTTTTTGCATAGCTTGCAATCATTGCATCATGCGTAACCATTAAAATAGCAGTTCCTCTTTCTTTATTGCGCTCTTCAAAAATCTTTAATAGCTCATGTGAATTCTTTGTATCCAAACTTCCTGTTGGTTCATCTGCAACAATTATCTTTGGATTTGTAATTAACGCCCTTGCCGCTGCAGCTCTCTGTTTTTGTCCACCTGAACATTCATTTGGAAATTTCTCTAGTGTGTCAAAGATAGATAGCTTCGTTGCAATTTCATCTGTTTTTTCTTTAATCTCCTTTGCCTTAATACTTGCTAAAACTAACGGTATTGATATATTTTCTCTTATCGTCATAGAATCTATAAGATTAAAATCTTGGAATACAAATCCTATATTTTCATACCTGAGCTGTCCTAACCTCAACTCTACCATTCCATACACATTTTGATTATTAATCTTGACCACTCCTTTTGTAGGCCTATCCACTGTTGATAATATATTTAAGAATGTGGATTTTCCTGATCCTGATGGACCCATTATACATATAAAATCCCCTTCATTAACCTCAAGATTAACATTATTCAAAACTCTTGCCTTATCCTTATCGCCATATACTTTAATAATATTTTTCGCAGTTATTATATTTTTCACCCTAAATCCCCCGTTCATGTAAACTCTTCTTCAATACTTAATGATAGCGTTTTCAATTATTGTCATTCTTCCCCTACTTCCATTATTAAATTTGCTCTATATCTAATTATATAACAAAATTACTATTTAAGTATATATTTTACTCTAATAAAAAACATACATTTATATTTATACTTTTATACATGCCGTAATAGAGTTTTATTGCCACTAATTGTATACATCATTTTAGAGTTCTCTATACTAAATCTACAGTGCAGAATAAAGTACATAAACATTGCTAGCCATATAGATTTTTTATTGTCCCCTCACCAGATTAATCTTTAAAATTAAAAGTACTTGTCGTATTATTTTGTTTAATAATTCTTTGTGCTTCTTTTAAATATAAATTTCCTCTACCTTTCAATTATAAATAAAAAATATAAGCAACCTCCTCTAGTTCGGTTTTATCCTTAAAAATCTTCTTTTTATCAACTAAGCTTCCTCCTAATCGCTCATAAAAACCTCGAGACTTATTTTCATTAAAAGTCCAAACCACCATATTTTCTGCACCTTCACTCCTGAGCCTATCTGCTACAACCTTAAATAGCCTTTTGCCTACCCCTTGCCTTTGATAATTCTTTAAAATATAGATTGTGTACAAAATACTGTCATACTTTTCTTCTATTTTATTTGTCTCACCTGAAGCAAAGCCTATTATCTCTCCTTGACTGTTTTCTGCTACATACATAAATTCTTTGGTAATATTATTAAACATTCTATCCATCCATTTGTTAGCTTGCCACTCATAAGTACGGCATTTGAGCTCCTCCTTTGGAATGAAATCAGAATAGGTTGTATTCCATGTGTCAACATGAACCTTAGCAATATTATTAACGTCTTTAATTTTTGCCTCTCTAATAATTATAATTTTTCACCTTCTTTTATTTAACACCCGCATAAAATTTTATATACTCCTCAATATTATGCTTTATATATTCACCACTTTGATTACCCTTAAACACATAATTTTGTGATCTTATGCTTTTTTTAATCACTTTATTTAATAATTTATACAATAATAATTATACGAGTATTCATATTTTTTGTTAATTATGTACTAAAAGAATTAAATTTAAAATAATTAAATCTTCTAAGCATAATTATGTTAATAGTACACTTCATAAAATGGCAACTGTTCCGAAATAAAACGGTGTCAGAAAATATTGAACAACAACTCCATTTTCCAAGGCTGTTTTCATATGCTTTAAATAAAGAGAGTGTTACTTTGCAAAAGCAGTTTTTTAACCTTTCCCCCCACTATAATATCTCTCATCACTATATAAGAAAATTGATTTAATAATGACTTGACAAAAGCGTATAGCAACCATATACTATTGACATGGATAAAATTATAAATAATAAACATGAAATTGCATATAATTCTCTGAATTTAGCATTTGCCTTGACTGACCTTGATAAAAAGACTCGCTACTTCGGAACGGATGTACCGATTTTTCACTCTGAAATACATGTAATAAAGGCCATTGCCGAGCATCCTGGCATTCATGTTGGTGGACTGGCCGATATTTTAGGAGTAACAAAAGGGGCTGTTTCCGAAATTCTCAAAAAGCTAGAGAGAAAGGCTCTGGTTATAAAAGAAATTGATAGTCTTAATTTATCTAGATATTCATTAAGTCTAACTGAAAAAGGTAAAAAAGCTCATAGCAACCATATGCTCTATCATTCTATTATAAATAATATGGTTGAAGAGGAACTACAAAATGCCTCCGAACATGAATTGGAGTTTTTATCAAACTTTTTGTCGACCCTGATAAACAAAGTTGAATTTTTCAATAAAAATTTTGATGAATAAAAATTTTACGCAAGTGTATGGTTGCTATACACATTTTTAGTATAATTAGGTTAGGAGGTGTTAATATCAAAAGAAAAAAATCATCAAAGCCATATATGTCTTCTGATAATAGTAAAGTGAGTGAGCGAAGGTATAAACAAATACTTGAAGCTAATGAAAGGGCTTTATGGGTTATCTATAATTCTTTAGCCTCATTCGTTCCATTTGGTTTTTATCCATATGAATACCTAATATCTCCGCCAGCCAATTCTTTTAATAAATAATAAAATTGATGAACTCTTAAAAAAGCAAGATGAATACACAATTGTATCCAAGTGTATGGTTGCTATACACATTTTTAGTATAATTAAATTAGGAGGTACTATCATCAAAAGTAAAAAATCATCAAAGCTATATATGAGTTCTGATAATATTGAAGTGAGTGAGCAAAATTATAAACGTAAAATACTATTAATAAACTCTTAAAGAGGCAGAATGAATAACCAATTGTATTCAAGTGTATAGCATCCATACATCTTTTGCCTATAATTTATGTAAAAAAGAGCGTATTACATTTTAAGGAGAGACTATACAAATGAATCAATTATATAACGAACACAAAAAGAACCTGTATTCAAAAAGAAATGCGCCTATAATGCTGATAATCGGAATTGCATTTATTGCAGCAAATTTGCGCTCACCTTTAACAGCGGTTGGCCCGTTGGTCAATGAAATTCGTGGTAGCTTACATATTTCAAATACATTAGCAGGTATGATTACAACCCTTCCATTATTCGCTTTTGCAGGATTCTCACCTTTCGCTCCACGACTGGCGCGAAAATTTGGCACTAAATTGGTGCTGTTTTGGTCACTTATTTTTCTGACTTTCGGAATTATATTACGTTCATTGTTTGGAGGGGTGGGACTATTTCTTGGAACATTGATCCTGGGATTATCAATTTCTGTCGGCAATGTGCTAATACCCAGTCTAATCAAACATGAATTTTCTAAACGGGTCGGCGTGATAACTGGCATCTATACTGCTTCTATGGGCCTTTTAGGGGCGATAGCCTCCGGTATCAGTGTCCCTGTTGCAGAAGAATCAAGATTGGGATGGAGCGGAGCGTTAAGCATTTGGGCTGCACTTAGTTTCTTATCAATTATCATCTGGATACCTCAAATAATACGTAGAAAGCAAGAAATGTCTATTGTTAAAAAAACGATCGATAATGACATTAAAACAAAAGTAAAAGACATCCATGAAGGAAAAAATGAAATAGAGAGTATTAACGGAAATGCGATTAACAAGGTTAATCTATGGAAATCTACTTTGGCATGGCAGGTAACAGTATATATGGGATTACAGTCTATGCTACTCTATTGCATGGTTGCATGGTTACCGGCTATTTTAATCCAGCAGGGTATGAATTCAAACAAAGCAGGATGGATGCTCTCCCTTTATCAATTGGTATCGCTCCCTACATCGTTTTTAGGCTCTGTCCTTGCTGAACGCAAAGCCAATCAACGTCCATTAGTTATTACTGCCTCTCTATGTGTTTTGGTGGGACTTTTGGGCATATCCTTAGAATGGACAGAGCTTACATTCCTATGGATGATTATGTTGGGCATTGGAGGAACACTTACTTTTTGCCTAGCTATGATATTTTTTAGTTCTCGTACAAGAAATGCAGATGAAGCGGCAAGACTGTCCGGCATGGCACAGTCAGTCGGCTACCTACTCGCTGCTTTTGGTCCGATGCTTTTTGGTTTTCTACATGATGCAGCCAACAACTGGCATTTACCACTTATTGTCTTAATCGGTGCTTCCGGATTATGCTTGTTTGCTGGGTTAGGTGCATCACGCAATCTGTATATTAAATACAACTACTTATAATAACATCACACATTTAGTGTTTGTTTTGAAAAAAAGTTTGATCAAAACTACAGATTTTTAAAATTTAACACATTAAATTTTTATAATAAAGTTTGATCAAACTTTTAAAAAATCACACGACATTATGCTTGAGTTACAAACTAAAAACACCACAAAATTTATTTCTGAATAATGCAGTGTTCAAATAAATGTTTAGTTTTTATACTAGTTGTGACGTTTTATAAGAATACTATTCACTTTTTAAATTGGAATTTACACTTATAAATTCAATTCCAACCATTCATCTGTATCTTGAAATCCATATTTTTTATAGACAGGTCTTCCAAGTTTTGATGCTACTAAACAAATCTTATGAATGTTTCGTTCCTTTGCTTCATTTACTAATCTATCTAACATTCCTGTAGCTATACCATTACCACGAGAAGTCGGTTCTGTATACATATTAGTTATATAACCTTTTCTTCCAGTTTTATTAGTATATGTTGGTGGAAAATCAATAAATGCAATAGCAGCTGTAGCTATAATTTGGTTATTCTCTTCTGCAATCCATTCAACCAATAAATTATTAGCCAGTTTGTTATTAAAATATCTCGTCAATTCCTTATCAATATCAATATTAGGCTCTATACCTTCATCAATGAGTTGCCTCTTTCTAATACTCACAAGTAAAGATATGTCTTTCATATCTGCTTTTCTATAATTCATCATATTTCCTCCTGTAAATTACAATTTATCTTCCAGTTAATTATATTATATTTTGTAAATATCACAGTATTAAATTTTCAAACATTTGCTAATAAAGCAGGATAGCTACTCTTAAAAAAATATTGATTTTATATTTTGGTTCTTTATATAAAAAGATTCGACATAATTGAAGTTAAGATTATGTTACTGTAACTTTACAAATTATTATTTATGGTGCCAAATTAGAATTTGTACATTTGGACTTATCTTAATCTGAATGAAATAAGAATCATACTACTCAAAAAACTTTCCCTTATAAAAATTCTCATTTCCAAGTTTTTTTGCCGTAAGCCTAAATATAACACAACCATCTGGGCATACAATATCCTTGCTATATTTACTAGTTCCACCGATATTCTCTAAATCACCGCCACTTCTGACTGCCTCCATTATTGGAAACATAATCATCATAGCTTTAGAACAAATACCTTGTCCATCAGCATTTACAGGACAGCCATAGGTGCAGGTATACTTATCTCCAATTTCCTCACCATTTCGGCAATATCTCTCAGTATGGTCACTACGAAGAAATCCTATAACCTCGATTTCCCATTCATACTCCTCATCATACCATTTTTTCATAATAGACCTCCATATTCTAACTTTTTTAATCTTTCTAATATCCATACAAATTACTATTTATCTATATACTATACAAACATCCCTTACTCTACAATATCTTACAAGTCCGAATTAACCTCATAATATAATAGTATCATTTACTTGCAAATATTGGAAGAGCATTTTGTCAAAAGTCTAGCATTATCTATACAAATAAATAGAAAGTCGCATACTCTCATTAAATCAAGAATATGCGACTTCGCCATATTATTTATTAAATTTTGTCATATAATACACTTATCATGTATAATATTCCTTTTATTTTTTATTCAAACTTTATTCTAAACGATACAACTTTGTTATAAAACTACATATCTTTTCTATATAAGTTGCTCTTATTCAACAGTAACTGATTTTGCTAAATTTCTTGGCTTATCAACGTCACAGCCTTTTTCCACTGAAACATAGTATGCTAATAATTGTAATTGCATTACTGAAAGTACAGGTAAAAGCATATCATTCACTTCAGGTACATATATTACTGAATCAACAACTTCTTCCATTCCTTTTCTGCCTTCTGCAGCAATTCCAAGAACTTTAGCACCTCTTGTTGTTACTTCCTTAATATTACTTACCATTTTATCATATATATCACTTTGAGTTCCAAGAGCTACTACAACAGTACCTTCCTCGATTAGAGCTATAGTACCATGCTTTAATTCTCCTCCTGCATAAGCCTCAGCGTGTATATAAGAAATTTCTTTAAGCTTTAATGCACCTTCCATAGCTACTGCATAATCAATTCCTCTACCTAAGTAGAACATATCTTTATGCATATAAGTGTTTGCTGCAAATTTTTGAACTTTCTCCTTGCTTGCTAATACCTCTTCTGCCTTTTCTGGAAGTGTAAGCATATCTGCCTTAATTTTCTCTATCTCTTCATTAGTTAAAGTGTTTTTGTTTTGTGCAAAGAACAATCCTAAAATATACATTGTTATAAGCTGTGTAGTATATGCCTTTGTAGATGCAACTGCAATTTCTGGTCCTGCCCAAGTATATAATATATCATCGGCTGCTCTAGCAACTGAGCTTCCAACTACATTTGTCACGGCAATAACTCTTGCTCCTATTGACTTAGCTTCTCTTAAAGCCGCTAAAGTATCAGCAGTTTCTCCAGATTGACTTAATACTATCATCAAAGTGTTTTTCGTAATTATTGGATCTCTGTATCTAAATTCAGATGCTATATCAACCTCAACAGGTATTCTTGCAAATTTTTCTATAACGTATTTACCAACTACTCCTGCATGATAAGCCGTTCCACAAGCTACTATATATATTTTATCAATATTCTCTATTTGCTCCTTTGTTATGCTGATATCGTCCAATTTTATTGGTTGACCTGCTATAATTCTAGAAGTCATAGTATCTCTTATTGCTTTAGGTTGTTCATATATTTCTTTTAACATGAAGTGCTCATATCCGCCTTTTTCAGCAGCATTAGCATCCCATTCTATATGATTAAGTTCTTTTTCTATTTTTTCTCCCTCATTAGAGTAGAATTCTACTCCTTCAGAAGTTAAAACTACGAACTCTTTATCTTTTATATAATATATATCTCTAGTATGATTTAATATAGCTGGAACATCTGATGCTATGAAGTTTCCATCTTCACTAATACCAACTATAAGCGGGCTATCTTTTCTTACTGCTACTACCTTATCAGGTTCTTTTGATGAAACTATTCCAAGTGCATAGCTTCCTTCTACCTTAGATATTGCCTTTATAACTGCATCTAATAAGTTACCTTCATAAAAATAGTCCACAAGATTAGGTATAACCTCTGTATCAGTTTCAGATTTGAATTCATATCCCTTTGATTTAAGCCATGTTCTTAATTGCATGTAATTTTCTATTATTCCATTGTGAACAACGCTTATTGTATTATCTTTATTACTATGAGGATGTGCATTTAAATCTGATGGTTCTCCATGTGTTGCCCATCTTGTATGTCCAATTCCAATATTTCCCGCGATAGGATTCTCTTCTAATTTATTTTCAAGATTTACAAGTCTTCCTTTACATTTTGAAACATTAATTTTTCCATCGTTTAATATGGCAACTCCTGCTGAGTCGTAACCTCTATACTCAAGTTTACTTAATCCCTCAACTAAAATTGAAGATGCCTCTTTCTTACCACTATATCCAACTATTCCGCACATAAAAATCTTCCCTTCTTATTTTTAAATTAACTTTAATACACCTAAAACGACCTCTTTTTTAAAGGATTTTAGGCTTTTAACAAAATAGGTTTTAACACCAGATTGGCTTTGTGACAGAAATCACTTTCTGCTTTTACCAACCGCTAACGGTAGTGCGGTACCGTGGGGCATCCGCCGAAGATTCGATTCTCCCCATCCTCGTCAACTTAAATGAACTATATCACTCAAGTTCGGGCGCTTTAACTATAATTTTAACACTACTTTCCTCCTCTACAATTTACTTGTCTATAAGACATTGTCATTATACTATTACTTTTATTAGCCTGTCAATGATTATAAAAACACATTTATTGATTTTTTTTACTTTTATACATAAAATATATTATGCAAGTATATGTATTAAGTTTAATAAAATGAGGAAAATATTTTTAATATATTTACATAATTATACCAAATAGCAAATTATATAAATTATTTTAATAAATATTTCCCCCCCTAAAATAAATCGAATTCAATTCTTAAAAAACAATTAGAGCAATAATATTTTGAAGATTATGAATATTCCAAATTTTAATTTTGCTTTTTTAGCTCCTCATACTTGTACGCTATCATATTATTCAAATAATCTCCTTCTTTTATTTGAGATACATTTGAAATAGCTTTTTTAATTCCCTCTTTAGTTATTATGTTTTGAATTCCTTGAGCTTTTTCATCCTCTTTATAATTAAATAGATATCCAGAAGCAACTCCAAATAATATATTAGTAAAATCTATTTTCAAATCGCAACATAATTTTAAAGGAGTTATCAATCTATCATTAGACGATAATTTTCTCATCGGATCTCTACCTACACGACTTACATCGTCCTTTAAGTATTCATTTTCAAATCTCTTTAGAAGTTTATTAGAATATTCCTTTAAGATTTGTATATCTATTTTATGCTTTTCACTAAGAGCTTGTACCGCTTCGCTATGAAAACCAACTATAATCTTATTAATTTCCTTATCTTTTATAGCTTCATGTATATATTTATATCCTTTAAGATATCCTAAATATGCAATTGTAGCATGTGCACCATTTAAAAGGAATAACTTTCTTTCAAGATAAGGGTCTAATTTTTCAACATATTCTGCACCAATTATCTTGTTATTAATTTTAACCTTATTTTTTTCTATATCCCATTCATAAAAATCTTCTACTGCTACATCTATAGGCAATTCTTTTTCTATGTCCACATTTGGCACAATCCTATCAACTGTACAATTTGGAAATCCAACACTTTTTTCCAAGTATTTTTTCAACTCTTCATCTGCACCATCAAGTATAGCTTTTTTTAGTACATCACTTGCAAATAGTGCATTTTCACATGCTATTATATCAAGTGGCTTGTCATTGATTTCTGATCTCTTTTTAAGGAATCCTCTTAAAAGCTCTCCTGTACTTTTTAAATTGTTTAATCCTAATGATGTAGTTATTAAATCAGCTTCTAAAACTTCTTTTTCAAGAGCAACACTATCTTTCAAATTGACTGCTCGTACATTCTCAACTTTCTCCTTATTCTTAGATGTACTCAAAGTTATTACTGTATATCTTTTATATTTATTGATATCATCCACTACTTTATCAAATATATCAACGAAGGTAGTTTCGTAATTAGACTTATACAGTAAATAACCTATAAAACCTCTTCCTATGTTTCCTGCTCCAAAATGAAGTGCTTTCATTCTAGTCATCACCTTCCTCTATTATCTTAATAATTTCCTCTTTATTTTTAGCATTTCTAAGTCTTTCAACATTTTCTTCATATTGAACCGTAAGGGCTATTTGAGATAGTATTTGCATATGTTCTTCTCCTCTACCTGCAATTCCTATAACTATATAAGCTATATTTCCTTCACCAAAGTCAACGCCTTCAGGATATTGAGCTATAACTATACCCGAATCCATAATATCTTTTTTATATTCATTCATACCATGAGGTATAGCGACACCATTCCCCATATATGTTGTAACTTCTTCTTCTCTGGCTTTCATTCCATTTATATAGTTTTCCTTAACATAACCTCTAGAAACTAAAAGTTTTCCAGCTCTTTCTATTGCAGCATCCTTAGATTCTGATTTCAACTCTAATAAAATGTTATCTCCTGATAAAATCTGTCTATTCATAAATAACTTCCTCCTTATTGGCAATATCTATTAAGCAGTTCCTAATATCCTGCGAATTACTATATCTCAACATTTGAACAAATCCTTTTCTTTCCATTAATGAAATACTTACTTTCCCTAAGAACTGTAACACATAGTTACTCTCATCATTTCTAGCTAAAAGCACTAAAAAAGTATTTATGTCCTCTGTTGAAAAACCTTCACTTGACATCGAAAAATATTTATTATTACGATACACTCTTATAACTGGATTCATAAGTTCATTACTTCTAGTATGAAGTAATGCTATTCCACTTTTAGGAACTACAACATTACCTTTTTCCTCTCTTTTTAGTATTAGCTTTTTAATTGCTTCTTTGCTTTTGCTTAAATTACTATCATAAATGTCTGTTACAATATAATCTATCAATTCATCAAAAGTATTAACTTTTACCTCCCTTACATCAAAACTTTTCAATATGGAACTAATAGTTTCATACTCCATATTTGTAGCATCGATTTTAAGTCTATCTGAAAAATCTATAGCTATATTCTGCTTCTCCATTTTTATTTTAAAGATAAAATTTCTTACTTCTTCAATGTCCTCATTTGTCATAAAAGGTGAAACGACTATTACATTGCTTATTTGTAAACTTATTGGCACTGTTGATAAAATTAAATCATACTCATTATTAACCATCTTTTCATAAGCATCATGTATAGAACTAATAGTTATACTTTCTATATCTGAAAAAAGTGATTTAACCTTATTACCTAATATGTTTCCACTACTCATACCATTAGGACATACAATAAGCAGATTTATCTTTTTACTGAATATCTGTTGTCTTTGAATGGCTACATCTATATGCATTGTTATATATCCAATTTCTTCTTCCAATATTTTTATATTATATCTAGAAAAAATAAGTTTACACTCATTGTTTATTATGGCAAACAATTGAGAATAGTGTTCTTTAATTTCATTTAATAGAGGATTTATAATATCAAGTCCTACACTAAGCATATGGAAGGTTTGTTTTAAATGATTAGATAAATCCTCTACCAATTTTTTATCTTTAGTAATATTTATTCCTATTTTTTTTGATACCCCTGTAACCAATTCATTGCTTATCTCTGTATAATTAATGTCTGCCTCAATGTTATTTTCTTCGGCATCATTATAGTATTTGTAATCATTTAAATGTAAACATAAATAACTTAACTCATCTTCAGGTAATATTATATTATTTTCCATCAATTTTTCTTGCAGTGATCTTAGTGTGTTATATATAATGCTACTTTTCATATCCTGCTTTACTTTATTCGGTAGATTTATATTTTTTTTGCTTTCTGTCTTTTTTATAGCAAGAAGTGTTAGTAAAAATAAGCTAAAATACTTAATATCATTAACATTAGTACTACCAAAATGAAGTTTTTTGAAAATTTCCTTAACAATATCTATTGTTTTTGCATCAAATATATCTTTAAAAAAAGCTTCCACTGTTTCATCTGTCTTATGTCCATAAAGGAATGATAACAAATATTCAAAAGGTTTAAATCTGAAAAATAACTCAACAAAAGCATTTCTTTTATTCCATTCGGAACCATCTATCATTATTCCATAGGTTCTTTTTCTTATAAGATGTAGGTTCTTGTTTACAAGTAATGTCTGAATATTATCCAAATCCTGACTTATGCTTCCCATTACTACATTAAATTTGTAGCTAAAATATGATGCTTTTAAATATTCTTCTTCGGATAACAATTTACATGTAATTGCTATCTGCCTTTGATCTTTATTGCATAGCCATAAAATGGGGATATAATTAATTGAATTTTCCAAATTTTTAATACTATCTCTATCCCCAGATATAACCAAATTCATATTTTCATAATCATAGATAGTTATTTTATCTTTTTTTAAAACCTTATTTATAGATGCAACCTCTCTTAAAATAGTTCTTATACTTACTGCAAGCTCTTTATGAAGAACATCTACATTAGACACCTTTTTTTTTATTAACTCACTTAGTATATACTGCTGTCTAGGAGTTAAAGAATTCATACTCACTCACCTAGTTACTATTTATTTTTTAATTTTTTTCATAAACCCTTCATAAGTTGAACGATCTAAGAAATTTTTTATTGTTACTATATTAGCATCTGGAGCACTTTTTCTTGCTCTTTCGCTTAAATTTTCTTGCACAAATACTACATCTGCTTCTTTTGGAATACTATCTACTGAATAATGTTGAACTTTTATTCCATCGATATTTGCATTTTTTAGTTCTTTCTTTAATATAGATTCTCCCATTGCTGATGATCCCATACCTGCATCACATGCAAAAACTATTAATTTAATATCAGAACTTACTAATTCATCATTATTTTTAACATTTTCACTATTAGCAGTTGTTTGATTTTTGCTTTCTTTTTTCATTTCTTTCATCTTGTTTTGAGCTTCTTCAAAATTATCTTTTGATTTTTCTTTACTTCCTTTTAGGATAATTGATGCTACTACGAAAGATACTATTGCTCCTACCGCAACTCCTGCTAATACTGGAAGTTGCCCACCTTTAGGACTCATTGCCAGTATAGCTATGATACTTCCTGGTGAAGCTGCTGCAACTAAACCTGCTTTTAATAAAACAAACGTTAAATCTGCACAAATTCCACCAGCTATTACTGCTAAAAGTAAAAACGGTTTCATTAAAACATAAGGGAAGTAAATTTCATGTATTCCGCCAAGAAAATGTATTATAACTGCCCCTGGAGCTGAATTTTTTGCTGAACCCTTGCCATATAAAGAGTAAGCTAAAAGAATTCCTAGTCCCGGACCTGGATCTGCTTCAAGTAAGAAGAATACTGATTTACCAAGATGTTGTACTTGTTCAATTCCAAGTGGTGAGAATACACCGTGGTTAATAGCATTGTTTAAAAATAATATCTTAGCTGGCTCTACTACTACCGCTATTAGTGGAAGTAATCCTTGATTTGTAATAGCTAATGCTATCGAACCTAATCCTGTTGATGCTCCTGCAACTACAGGACCAACTGCAACATATGAGATTATTGCAAGAGCCGCACCTAAAATTCCAGCTGAAAAGTTATTAACTAACATCTCAAAGCCTGTTGGAATTTTATTTTCAATAGCCTTATCGAACTTCTTTATAACATATCCGCCTAAAGGACCTATTATCATTCCTCCAAGGAACATTGGTATTGAAGCTCCTACTATCATACCCATGGTAGCTATTGCTCCTACTACACCACCTCTTGTATCATATACAAGCTTACCACCTTGATATCCTATAAGCATAGGAAGCATATAATGTATCATTGGATCTACAAGTTTGGAAAGATTATCGTTGGGTAACCACCCTGTTTTAATAAATAATGCCGTTATTAAACCCCAAGCTATAAAGGCTCCTATATTGGGCATTACCATGCCACTTAAAAAACCACCAAAACCTTGAATCTTTTTCTTTAATGATGATTTTGATACTTGTGTAGAATCTTTATAAGTTTCCATATCGTATCCTCCATATTATTTTATATTATTATTATTCCTTACAATTAACATGATAAAACAAAATGCGATCGTTTTCAACGTGGACAAGTTCATTTTTGGTATACGTTTTCAATGACACTTTTAAAGTTATTAAAATTACTAGGATTTAGGCCACATTGCAACATCTTATTACAACTTAAAAAAGAAAAAAATAAGTTCTTGAAAACAAAACAGAGGTTAGGATTTTAATTAAAATCCTAACCTCTGTTAATAAAAAATCACTATTTTAAAACTAAATTTATAATTCTACTTATGCTTTCATCACCGAAATTATCTACAATAATATCCGCACTGCTAATATTTTGAGTTCCCGAATTTGGATTACTAAACCCTACACATTTCATTTTTGCACTCTTTGCAGCTCTAACACCATTATTTGTATCTTCAATTACAGTAAAATTTAAGATATTGTCATCAAACATAGATGCTGCTCTTAAGAATATTTCCGGATGTGGTTTTCCCTTCTCTACATCGCTGCCACTTACTATATACTCAAAATAGCTAATAAGTCCTACCCTTTTAAGAATAATTTCTATATTTTTTCTACGAGATGACGATGCAACACACATCATAATTCCTCTACTCTTTAGGCTTAAAATAAGTTTGTCAACACCTTCAATTAATGGTATTTCATTTTCCTCATTAGCTAAATAATCATATTTAATTCCTGAAGACATCTTCATTAACTCTTCAATAGGATACTTGAGATTGAATTGCTTCTTTAAAAGTGTCCATTTATCTTGTGATACACTTCCTGCAAGTGCATATTGATCTTCCTTTGTGAGATTTATTCCTAAACTCTCATACAATCTATCACTTAATTTTCTATATATGGGCTCCGTATCAACTATTACTCCATCCATATCAAATATTACTATCTTATCGCTCATATATTCTTCTCCTATCGTAAAATAAATATGTAAAAAAACGCTTTAAAATTAAATTTCAAAGCGTTTATGGTGGCTTATCGGGGAGTCGAACCCCGGACACCATGATTAAAAGTCATGTGCTCTACCAACTGAGCTAATAAACCAAATTACCCGGCAATGACCTACTCTCCCACAGGGCTGCCCCTGCAGTACCATCGGCGCTTTGGTTCTTAACCTTCGTGTTCGGTATGGGAACGGGTGTTACAACCAAGCTATAGTCACCGGATTAATTTATTTAGTTTTCAAAAGTACTTTGTACTTTCAAAATTGCATAGTAATCTTAATATATTTACCTTTATATTGGTCAAGCCCTCGACCTATTAGTATCAGTCAGCTTAAAATGTTACCATTCTTACACCTCTGACCTATCACCTGTTGTTCTTACAGGGGTCTTACTAACTTATGTTATGGGAAATCTAATCTTGAGGTGGGCTTCACGCTTAGATGCCTTCAGCGTTTATCCCTTCCCGACATAGCTACCCAGCCGTGCCTTTGGTAAGACAACTGGTACACCAGA
This sequence comes from Clostridium acetobutylicum ATCC 824, assembly GCF_000008765.1. NCBI lineage: Bacteria > Bacillati > Bacillota > Clostridia > Eubacteriales > Clostridiaceae > Clostridium > Clostridium acetobutylicum. The sequence continues at coordinate 172,998 of NC_003030.1, read as the reverse complement.
GGTCAGTCCATCCCGGTCCTCTCGTACTAAGGACAGCTCCTCTCAAATTTCCTTCGCCCGCGACGGATAGGGACCGAACTGTCTCACGACGTTCTGAACCCAGCTCGCGTGCCGCTTTAATGGGCGAACAGCCCAACCCTTGGGACCTACTTCAGCCCCAGGATGCGACGAGCCGACATCGAGGTGCCAAACCTCCCCGTCGATGTGGACTCTTGGGGGAGATCAGCCTGTTATCCCCGAGGTAGCTTTTATCCGTTGAGCGATGACCCTCCCACGAGGTGTCACCGGATCACTAAGCCCGACTTTCGTCTCTGCTCCACTTGTTTGTGTCGCAGTCAGGCTCCCTTCTGCCTTTGCACTCTACGCGCGGTTTCCAACCGCGCTGAGGGAACCTTTGGGCGCCTCCGTTACTTTTTAGGAGGCGACCGCCCCAGTCAAACTGCCCTCCTAGCTATGTCCCGTGACCAGTTTCATGGCCTCCGGTTAGAACCCCAGTACTGTCAGGGTGGTATCCCAAAGACGACTCCACAATCCCTGACGGAACTGCTTCCAAGTCTCCCACCTATTCTGTACAGACAATACCGAGATTCAATGCTAAGATACAGTAAAGCTCTACGGGGTCTTTCCGTCCAATCGCGGGTAGCAAGCATCTTCACTTGCACTACAATTTCGCCGGATTTGCTGTTGAGACAGTGCCCAAATCATTACGCCATTCGTGCGGGTCGGAACTTACCCGACAAGGAATTTCGCTACCTTAGGACCGTTATAGTTACGGCCGCCGTTTACTGGGGCTTAAGTTCATGCCTTCGCTTGCGCTAAGCATTCCCCTTAACCTTCCAGCACCGGGCAGGCGTCAGCTCCTATACTTCAGCTTTCGCTTTAGCAGAAACCTGTGTTTTTGATAAACAGTTGCTTGGGCCTATTCTCTGCGACCTACTCTCGTAGGCACCCCTTCTCCCGAAGTTACGGGGTCAATTTGCCGAGTTCCTTAACAGCAATTCTTCCGATGGTCTTAGGATTCTCTCCTCACCTACCTGTGTCGGTTTGCGGTACGGGCACAGAGCTCCTGGATAGAGACTTTTCTTGGCAGCATGAAATCAGATATTTCGGTAGTAAACTACCTCACCATTACACCCCAGACTTAACGAAAGACGGATTTTCCTATCTTTCATCCTCAGTGCTTAGACGTACTTCCAATAACGTACGCATATCCTATCCTCCTGCGTCATCCCATTTCTCATAACGTTACTCTGCGGTATCGGAATATCAACCGATTGTCCATCACCTACGCCTTTCGGCCTCGGCTTAGGTCCCGACTTACCCTGGGCGGACGAACCTTCCCCAGGAAACCTTAGGTTTTCGACCACTAAGATTCTCACTTAGTTCTCGCTACTTATGCCAGCATACTCTCTCCTGTACAGTCCACCGCTCCTTTCGGTACGACTTCAGCCCATACAGGATGCTCCTCTACCACTTGTACGAAGTACAAGTTCACAGCTTCGGTGTTAGATTTTAGCCCCGGACATTTTCGGCGCAGGATCTCTTGACTAGTGAGCTATTACGCACTCTTTTAATGTATGGCTGCTTCTGAGCCAACATCCTAGTTGTCTTAGAAATCCCACATCCTTTACCACTTAATCTATACTTTGGGACCTTAGCTGGTGATCTGGGCTGTTTCCCTTTTGACTACGGATCTTATCATTCGCAGTCTGACTACCATGATTCAAGTATCCAGCATTCGGAGTTTGATAAAGTTCGGTAACTGTTGTCAGCCCCTACCTCATTCAGTGCTCTACCTCCGGTACTCATTCATGGCGCTAGCCCTAAAGCTATTTCGAGGAGAACCAGCTATATCCGAGTTCGATTGGAATTTCTCCCCTATCCACAGCTCATCCCATGGTTTTTCAACACCATTGTGGTTCGGGCCTCCACGGAATTTTACTTCCGCTTCACCCTGGCCATGGATAGGTCACCCGGTTTCGGGTCTACAGCATGCAACTATACGCCCTATTTAGACTTGGTTTCCCTTCGGCTGCGCACCTTAAGTGCTTAACCTTGCTGCATACCGTAACTCGCTGGCTCGTTCTACAAAAAGCACATCATCACACATTAACGTGTTTTGATCGGTTGTGGACACACGGTTTCAGGTTCTATTTCACTCCCCTCCTGGGGTTCTTTTCACCTTTCCCTCACGGTACTTCTTCACTATCGGTCACTAGGTAGTATTTAGCCTTGGGAGGTGGTCCTCCCAGCTTCCCACAAGGTTTCACGTGTCTCGTGGTACTCTGGTACAGATCGGGCTTTTTTCTCTTTTTACCTACAGGACTATTACCTTCTATGGTTTAACTTTCCAGAAATCTTCGGTTAAGATATAAAGCTTTAATGATCTAACCGCAACCCCGGAAACAAGTTTCCGGTTTGGGCTCTTTCCGTTTCGCTCGCCGCTACTAAGGAAATCGATTTTTCTTTCTCTTCCTCCAGGTACTTAGATGTTTCAGTTCCCCGGGTTTACCTCTATATACCTATGAATTCAGTATACAGTTCATGGGGTTACCCATGAGAGTTTCCTCATTCGGAAATCTTCGGTTCACAGGCTATTTGCGCCTACCCGAAGCTTATCGCAGCTTATCACGTCCTTCATCGGCTCCTAGTGCCAAGGCATTCACCATGCGCCCTTTGTAGCTTGACCTTAAGTAAATATATTTAAATTCAAACAACAAAGAATTAACTTTGCCTTGCTTTAGAGTATTACTCTATATTGATTACTATGCAATTTTCAAAGTACAAATTAGAGAGAATTAAACTCTCAAAATTAAACAGAGAACAAAGAACCTTCATGGAAATTACATTTCCATGTCGACTCCTTAGAAAGGAGGTGATCCAGCCGCAGGTTCTCCTACGGCTACCTTGTTACGACTTCACCCCAATTATCAACCCCACCTTCGACCGCTGGTTCCAAAAGGTTACCTCAGGTTACCTCACGGGCTTCGGGTGTTGC
>NC_003030.1:165000-167500 GCF_000008765.1 Clostridium acetobutylicum ATCC 824 | reverse complement strand
CCTTTGCACTCTACGCGCGGTTTCCAACCGCGCTGAGGGAACCTTTGGGCGCCTCCGTTACTTTTTAGGAGGCGACCGCCCCAGTCAAACTGCCCTCCTAGCTATGTCCCGTGACCAGTTTCATGGCCTCCGGTTAGAACCCCAGTACTGTCAGGGTGGTATCCCAAAGACGACTCCACAATCCCTGACGGAACTGCTTCCAAGTCTCCCACCTATTCTGTACAGACAATACCGAGATTCAATGCTAAGATACAGTAAAGCTCTACGGGGTCTTTCCGTCCAATCGCGGGTAGCAAGCATCTTCACTTGCACTACAATTTCGCCGGATTTGCTGTTGAGACAGTGCCCAAATCATTACGCCATTCGTGCGGGTCGGAACTTACCCGACAAGGAATTTCGCTACCTTAGGACCGTTATAGTTACGGCCGCCGTTTACTGGGGCTTAAGTTCATGCCTTCGCTTGCGCTAAGCATTCCCCTTAACCTTCCAGCACCGGGCAGGCGTCAGCTCCTATACTTCAGCTTTCGCTTTAGCAGAAACCTGTGTTTTTGATAAACAGTTGCTTGGGCCTATTCTCTGCGACCTACTCTCGTAGGCACCCCTTCTCCCGAAGTTACGGGGTCAATTTGCCGAGTTCCTTAACAGCAATTCTTCCGATGGTCTTAGGATTCTCTCCTCACCTACCTGTGTCGGTTTGCGGTACGGGCACAGAGCTCCTGGATAGAGACTTTTCTTGGCAGCATGAAATCAGATATTTCGGTAGTAAACTACCTCACCATTACACCCCAGACTTAACGAAAGACGGATTTTCCTATCTTTCATCCTCAGTGCTTAGACGTACTTCCAATAACGTACGCATATCCTATCCTCCTGCGTCATCCCATTTCTCATAACGTTACTCTGCGGTATCGGAATATCAACCGATTGTCCATCACCTACGCCTTTCGGCCTCGGCTTAGGTCCCGACTTACCCTGGGCGGACGAACCTTCCCCAGGAAACCTTAGGTTTTCGACCACTAAGATTCTCACTTAGTTCTCGCTACTTATGCCAGCATACTCTCTCCTGTACAGTCCACCGCTCCTTTCGGTACGACTTCAGCCCATACAGGATGCTCCTCTACCACTTGTACGAAGTACAAGTTCACAGCTTCGGTGTTAGATTTTAGCCCCGGACATTTTCGGCGCAGGATCTCTTGACTAGTGAGCTATTACGCACTCTTTTAATGTATGGCTGCTTCTGAGCCAACATCCTAGTTGTCTTAGAAATCCCACATCCTTTACCACTTAATCTATACTTTGGGACCTTAGCTGGTGATCTGGGCTGTTTCCCTTTTGACTACGGATCTTATCATTCGCAGTCTGACTACCATGATTCAAGTATCCAGCATTCGGAGTTTGATAAAGTTCGGTAACTGTTGTCAGCCCCTACCTCATTCAGTGCTCTACCTCCGGTACTCATTCATGGCGCTAGCCCTAAAGCTATTTCGAGGAGAACCAGCTATATCCGAGTTCGATTGGAATTTCTCCCCTATCCACAGCTCATCCCATGGTTTTTCAACACCATTGTGGTTCGGGCCTCCACGGAATTTTACTTCCGCTTCACCCTGGCCATGGATAGGTCACCCGGTTTCGGGTCTACAGCATGCAACTATACGCCCTATTCAGACTTGGTTTCCCTTCGGCTGCGCACCTTAAGTGCTTAACCTTGCTGCATACCGTAACTCGCTGGCTCGTTCTACAAAAAGCACATCATCACACATTAACGTGTTTTGATCGGTTGTGGACACACGGTTTCAGGTTCTATTTCACTCCCCTCCTGGGGTTCTTTTCACCTTTCCCTCACGGTACTTCTTCACTATCGGTCACTAGGTAGTATTTAGCCTTGGGAGGTGGTCCTCCCAGCTTCCCACAAGGTTTCACGTGTCTCGTGGTACTCTGGTACAGATCGGGCTTTTTTCTCTTTTTACCTACAGGACTATTACCTTCTATGGTTTAACTTTCCAGAAATCTTCGGTTAAGATATAAAGCCTTAATGATCTGACCGCAACCCCGGAAACAAGTTTCCGGTTTGGGCTCTTTCCGTTTCGCTCGCCGCTACTAAGGAAATCGATTTTTCTTTCTCTTCCTCCAGGTACTTAGATGTTTCAGTTCCCCGGGTTTACCTCTATATACCTATGAATTCAGTATACAGTTCATGGGGTTACCCATGAGAGTTTCCTCATTCGGAAATCTTCGGTTCACAGGCTATTTGCGCCTACCCGAAGCTTATCGCAGCTTATCACGTCCTTCATCGGCTTCTAGTGCCAAGGCATTCACCATGCGCCCTTTGTAGCTTGACCTTAAGTAAATATATTTAAATTCAAACAACAAAGAATTAACTTTGCCTTGCTTTAGAGTATTACTCTATATTGATTACTATGCAATTTTCAAAGTACAAATTTAGAGAGAATTAAACTCTCAAAATTAAACAGAGAACAAAGAACCTTCATGGAAATTACAT
>NC_003030.1:0-162500 GCF_000008765.1 Clostridium acetobutylicum ATCC 824 | reverse complement strand
TTGGGGGAGATCAGCCTGTTATCCCCGAGGTAGCTTTTATCCGTTGAGCGATGACCCTCCCACGAGGTGTCACCGGATCACTAAGCCCGACTTTCGTCTCTGCTCCACTTGTTTGTGTCGCAGTCAGGCTCCCTTCTGCCTTTGCACTCTACGCGCGGTTTCCAACCGCGCTGAGGGAACCTTTGGGCGCCTCCGTTACTTTTTAGGAGGCGACCGCCCCAGTCAAACTGCCCTCCTAGCTATGTCCCGTGACCAGTTTCATGGCCTCCGGTTAGAACCCCAGTACTGTCAGGGTGGTATCCCAAAGACGACTCCACAATCCCTGACGGAACTGCTTCCAAGTCTCCCACCTATTCTGTACAGACAATACCGAGATTCAATGCTAAGATACAGTAAAGCTCTACGGGGTCTTTCCGTCCAATCGCGGGTAGCAAGCATCTTCACTTGCACTACAATTTCGCCGGATTTGCTGTTGAGACAGTGCCCAAATCATTACGCCATTCGTGCGGGTCGGAACTTACCCGACAAGGAATTTCGCTACCTTAGGACCGTTATAGTTACGGCCGCCGTTTACTGGGGCTTAAGTTCATGCCTTCGCTTGCGCTAAGCATTCCCCTTAACCTTCCAGCACCGGGCAGGCGTCAGCTCCTATACTTCAGCTTTCGCTTTAGCAGAAACCTGTGTTTTTGATAAACAGTTGCTTGGGCCTATTCTCTGCGACCTACTCTCGTAGGCACCCCTTCTCCCGAAGTTACGGGGTCAATTTGCCGAGTTCCTTAACAGCAATTCTTCCGATGGTCTTAGGATTCTCTCCTCACCTACCTGTGTCGGTTTGCGGTACGGGCACAGAGCTCCTGGATAGAGACTTTTCTTGGCAGCATGAAATCAGATATTTCGGTAGTAAACTACCTCACCATTACACCCCAGACTTAACGAAAGACGGATTTTCCTATCTTTCATCCTCAGTGCTTAGACGTACTTCCAATAACGTACGCATATCCTATCCTCCTGCGTCATCCCATTTCTCATAACGTTACTCTGCGGTATCGGAATATCAACCGATTGTCCATCACCTACGCCTTTCGGCCTCGGTTTAGGTCCCGACTTACCCTGGGCGGACGAACCTTCCCCAGGAAACCTTAGGTTTTCGACCACTAAGATTCTCACTTAGTTCTCGCTACTTATGCCAGCATACTCTCTCCTGTACAGTCCACCGCTCCTTTCGGTACGACTTCAGCCCATACAGGATGCTCCTCTACCACTTGTACGAAGTACAAGTTCACAGCTTCGGTGTTAGATTTTAGCCCCGGACATTTTCGGCGCAGGATCTCTTGACTAGTGAGCTATTACGCACTCTTTTAATGTATGGCTGCTTCTGAGCCAACATCCTAGTTGTCTTAGAAATCCCACATCCTTTACCACTTAATCTATACTTTGGGACCTTAGCTGGTGATCTGGGCTGTTTCCCTTTTGACTACGGATCTTATCATTCGCAGTCTGACTACCATGATTCAAGTATCCAGCATTCGGAGTTTGATAAAGTTCGGTAACTGTTGTCAGCCCCTACCTCATTCAGTGCTCTACCTCCGGTACTCATTCATGGCGCTAGCCCTAAAGCTATTTCGAGGAGAACCAGCTATATCCGAGTTCGATTGGAATTTCTCCCCTATCCACAGCTCATCCCATGGTTTTTCAACACCATTGTGGTTCGGGCCTCCACGGAATTTTACTTCCGCTTCACCCTGGCCATGGATAGGTCACCCGGTTTCGGGTCTACAGCATGCAACTATACGCCCTATTCAGACTTGGTTTCCCTTCGGCTGCGCACCTTAAGTGCTTAACCTTGCTGCATACCGTAACTCGCTGGCTCGTTCTACAAAAAGCACATCATCACACATTAACGTGTTTTGATCGGTTGTGGACACACGGTTTCAGGTTCTATTTCACTCCCCTCCTGGGGTTCTTTTCACCTTTCCCTCACGGTACTTCTTCACTATCGGTCACTAGGTAGTATTTAGCCTTGGGAGGTGGTCCTCCCAGCTTCCCACAAGGTTTCACGTGTCTCGTGGTACTCTGGTACAAATCGGGCTTTTTTCTCTTTTTACCTACAGGACTATTACCTTCTATGGTTTAACTTTCCAGAAATCTTCGGTTAAGATATAAAGCCTTAATGATCTGACCGCAACCCCGGAAACAAGTTTCCGGTTTGGGCTCTTTCCGTTTCGCTCGCCGCTACTAAGGAAATCGATTTTTCTTTCTCTTCCTCCAGGTACTTAGATGTTTCAGTTCCCCGGGTTTACCTCTATATACCTATGAATTCAGTATACAGTTCATGGGGTTACCCATGAGAGTTTCCTCATTCGGAAATCTTCGGTTCACAGGCTATTTGCGCCTACCCGAAGCTTATCGCAGCTTATCACGTCCTTCATCGGCTCCTAGTGCCAAGGCATTCACCATGCGCCCTTTGTAGCTTGACCTTAAGTAAATATATTTAAATTCAAACAACAAAGAATTAACTTTGCCTTGCTTTAGAGTATTACTCTATATTGATTACTATGCAATTTTCAAAGTACAAATTTAGAGAGAATTAAACTCTCAAAATTAAACAGAGAACAAAGAACCTTCATGGAAATTACATTTCCATGTCGACTCCTTAGAAAGGAGGTGATCCAGCCGCAGGTTCTCCTACGGCTACCTTGTTACGACTTCACCCCAATTATCAACCCCACCTTCGACCGCTGGTTCCAAAAGGTTACCTCACGGGCTTCGGGTGTTGCCGACTCTCATGGTGTGACGGGCGGTGTGTACAAGACCCGGGAACGTATTCACCGCGACATTCTGATTCGCGATTACTAGCAACTCCGGCTTCATGTAGGCGAGTTTCAGCCTACAATCCGAACTGGGATGGGGTTTTGAGTTTTGCTCCACCTTGCGATATTGCATCTTTTTGTCCCCACCATTGTAGCACGTGTGTAGCCCTAGACATAAGGGGCATGATGATTTGACGTCATCCCCACCTTCCTCCCGGTTAACCCGGGCAGTCTCACTAGAGTGCTCAACTAAATGTTAGCAACTAATGATAAGGGTTGCGCTCGTTGCGGGACTTAACCCAACATCTCACGACACGAGCTGACGACAACCATGCACCACCTGTCATCCTGTCCCCGAAGGGACTTCATCCATTACGGACTAATTCAGGAGATGTCAAGTCTAGGTAAGGTTCTTCGCGTTGCTTCGAATTAAACCACATGCTCCGCTGCTTGTGCGGGTCCCCGTCAATTCCTTTGAGTTTTAATCTTGCGACCGTACTTCCCAGGCGGAATACTTATTGTGTTAACTGCGGCACAGAAGGAGTCGATACCTCCTACACCTAGTATTCATCGTTTACGGCGTGGACTACCAGGGTATCTAATCCTGTTTGCTCCCCACGCTTTCATGCCTCAGCGTCAGTTACAGTCCAGAAGGCCGCCTTCGCCACTGGTATTCTTCCTAATCTCTACGCATTTCACCGCTACACTAGGAATTCTGCCTTCCTCTCCTGCACTCCAGACATCCAGTTTGAAATGCAGCCCCCAAGTTAAGCCCGGGGATTTCACATCTCACTTAAATATCCGCCTACACATCCTTTACGCCCAGTAAATCCGGACAACGCTTGCCACCTACGTATTACCGCGGCTGCTGGCACGTAGTTAGCCGTGGCTTCCTCCTATGGTACCGTCATTATCGTCCCATAAGACAGAGTTTTACGATCCGAAGACCTTCATCACTCACGCGGCGTTGCTGCATCAGGGTTTCCCCCATTGTGCAATATTCCCCACTGCTGCCTCCCGTAGGAGTCTGGACCGTGTCTCAGTTCCAATGTGGCCGATCACCCTCTCAGGTCGGCTACGCATCGAAGCCTTGGTGAGCCGTTACCTCACCAACAAGCTAATGCGCCGCGGGTCCATCTCATAGCGAATAAATCCTTTGGCTCAAGAATCATGCGATTCTCGAGTATTATGCGGTATTAATCTTCCTTTCGAAAGGCTATTCCCCACTATGAGGTAGGTTACCCACGTGTTACTCACCCGTCCGCCGCTGGGAACCGAAGTTCCCCGCTCGACTTGCATGTGTTAAGCACGCCGCCAGCGTTCGTCCTGAGCCAGGATCAAACTCTCAATTTAAAAGTTTGATATAATACAGATGCTAGTCTGTATTCCTTTAGCTCATCGCTAAATTTATTTAAATAGAATAAATTCTATTCAAAAGAATTGCTGGTTCTTTAATTCTCTGTTTAATTTTCAAAGTTCAATTATCCGCTGCACTAGACAGCTTATACATAATATCATCATCATTTAACTTTGTCAACATCTTTTATTTAATATTTTAAAAATGTTTAATACTGTAAGAAACAAGTTCTCGGTGACGACATGTAATATAGTACTACTTTTTTTAAAACAGTTTCTTAGTCTTATATCTTATTATTACAAATTATCTTTGTTTAATTAGCCTTTCTTTACGTTTACTACATTTAAACTCTACTGATACTCAAGGCTAAGTTTATATTGAAATTCTCTAAATCATTAAATTTTTCTTCTTATAGTATACCTATATACCCCTTTAATTGTTATTGGTTTTATAAAAGGTTATATGATCTTGCCATCTTCCATTTATAAATAGATAGTTTTTATTTATTCCTAATTTTTCAAAACCACATCCAATTAAAACATTTTGTGATCTCAAATTATCTACTAGTGCAGATGCTTCTATTCTATGCAAATTCATAACATTAAAAGCGTATGCTTCTGCAACTCTAAGTGCATCCTTCATATACCCTTTTCCTTGATAGTCTTTATCAATAGAATATCCTATTATTGCACTTTTAAATACTCCATATATTGTACCGGATATTTGAATCTTACCTATTAACTTAGCGTCCTTATAAATTCCAAAATTAGTACCTTCACCATTTATAAATTGCTTATAATTCTCTATAAGCATCTGTTTTTGTGCTTCAAACGTATAAAAACTTTCTTCTCTCTCGGGTTCAAAAGGCTTTAGGTGCTCTTTATTTTTAATATAATATTGAAGCATATTCTCAGCATCCTCTGGCGTCAATACTTTTAGTGTTATACTTTTACCATATAGCTTAAAAACATTTATTCTATCACTATTATAGTTCTTATAATCCATTCCAAATAAAAACTCATCTTTAAGTACATTTTTTTCAATAATACTTTTATTAATAATTCCCTCAAAAGCAAATCCTAATTCAACAAACGGCTGTGTGCTTACTTCCTCGTCTACAATTATATTTACCTTATTGATATCATTACTTTTAAATAGGAACTCCATGAAAACAGATAAGATCTCTTTAATGTATGTATTTATACTTTTACCTTGCTTATATATCTTCATTCTAAACATACAGAATCTATTATCTTTGTTTAAATCCACTATAAATATTCTTCCTATTGTTATACCGTATTTATCAGTTATAAGGTATTCCCTCTCCACACCATTTACTTTTTCAATTTTTGTATATTTGCCTTTTAGCATATGACCTTCACCCAATTTTCACTAATATTTTTAAAATTTCTAACTCTATTATGCAACAAACGCACATTTTAAATTATATCATATACATACATAATATGATAAAATATAATTACATTTTTATTATAGGATTTCTAAATGAATAATTAACTTAATTTTGTAACATATTTGATATATGAAAACCAAAGTGAATCTTATATAAATAACATCAATTTAAATATTTAACCACATTTCAAGGACGGTGCTAAAATATGAATAAGAAGAATTTATCTAAATTAACTTTAATATTATCTGGAATAAAAAATAGATTTCTAGAGAATGAGGCTATTTTTAAAGAAATTACTATAACATACACTTCAGGACTTAAGCATTTTACAGGAAAGGCTGTTTACAGTAACGATAATAAACTCGCTTTTAATTTTAATGGTAAAACCGATTTATTCACTATAGATTCTTTAATTGAAGCCATAATTAATAATTGTGTGTCTTATGATTCTTTAGAACTTATTTATAGCGAACGTGGAACAAATGTACTTGTTACCGCTGATGATAAAAACGTTAATATAAAAAACATCAATATAATAGAAAAGTCTAGTGAGAAAGATAAAACTTCAACCTTATTAAATAGAAATTACCTTATAAAAATCGGCCCAGCAAATGATTTATTAAAAGCCATAGATATAATGACAAAGGACAATAAGGTGAAAAACGACAAAATAAGAAAGTACAATCAAATAGATCACTTTATTGAGTTAATAGACTCCACATTGGATTCAATATCTAGAAATAAACATATTACCATACTAGACTGTGGCTGCGGAAAATCGTACTTGACCTTTGCTCTTAATTACTATCTTACAGAAGTAAAAAAAGTAAAGTGTAGTTTTATAGGCATTGATATATCTGAAGCTGTAATCCAAAAATCAAAATCTATAGCCCAAACACTCGGGTATAGAAATATGGATTTTTACGCTATGGATATACATGACTATAAACCAGATAGAAAGATTAACATGGTTATTTCTCTTCACGCATGTGATACTGCTACAGATATGGCTTTAGCTCTTGGCATAAGGTTAGAAAGTGATGCTATTATTGCTGTACCTTGCTGTCACAAGGAGATGTTATCTCAATATAGTTATGAACCATTTAAAGATATATTAAAGCATGGTATTTTCAAAGCAAGATTTGCAGATGTGTTAACAGACGGAATGAGAAGTCTTATGTTAGAGGCAAAGGGGTATGATGTAACTCCAGTAGAATACATATCTCCTCTTGAAACACCTAAGAACTTACTTATTAGAGCCATAAAAAAGACTGATTCAAATGAAGAAGCAATGGACTCATATATGAAATTAATGGCTGATTTAAACGTATATCCAGCATTATATGATTTTCTTCAAACCTACTAATTAAGAAATGAGGTATTAAATTGAAAATAAAAGTACAAAAGAAAACTTTCTTTATAATAATGTTCTTATGTATACTAATTGGTTTCTTTGCTGCTTATAAGGTTTTTAATAAAATGTCTACATCCCAGTCTAAACCTTGGGTAGTTGCAGATGCAGACGACATTTCTAAAAAATTTATAAGTAAGGAAACCTTAATAAAAAAAATAGAACAAAAACAAAAGCTTATAACAACAGAGGCACAGATAAGTGAAAAAGTAACTATTGATAATAGCTGGGGAAATCTTGATATCTTTAAGAAGCTACAAAATATATCTTTTACTGGTACAGGCACTTATTCCATTGACTTATCTAATTTAAAAAATGAGAATATAAGTATAGACAACAAAAGTAGAATAATAACTCTTAATGTTTCAACCCCACAAATAGAATCTATAAATATTGATGATAGTAAAACACAATATCAAACCGATAACGGTCTTTTTAGATTTGGCGAAATAAAATTAACTACTGAAGAGCATGAAGCTATTATGCAAAATGTAAAAAAAGATATGAGCACTAAAATGCTAGAAGATACGTATTATAATAAAGCTCTTTCAAACTCAAAAAAATCTATAAAGAACATATTAAATTCTATACTAGACAATAGCGGTGTTAAATATTATCTGAACATAAAATTCAAAAAATAAAAAAATAAAGGCTGTTATTATCCCTAAAATAACAGCTTTTATTTTATATTAAACTCCCTAAATTAAACCCTAAAAAACTTGCTTTAACCTTGTCATCCATATATGTTATATTTCCGCCGACAAAGTTAAAGCGCCCTTCCAATGTAAGACCCCTTTTACATTGGAAACCTGTAAGAGCCTCTAAGAAATATGCTTTTGTTTTTACCACCCACATAATAAAAACCTTAACATATAACATTGAACTCCTACTAATTAAATAACTTTAGAATCCCCTAGCATTTAAAACAATTACTTTGTGCAATCATTCTTGATTACGTTTACATTATATCATCTTCATAATTTTTCATCAATCTTAATATCTAGCGATTTTTTGCTATTTTAGCCTATTATATCATTTTATTTTTTATTACCACGTTATGATAACGTTTTATTGCTATTTTTCTTGTTGTGCCCTATGTATTAATATAAATAATTGATTCAGTTTCTCTACAATACTTTGTAACTATACACTGTCCTAAGTTTCTTGGACACTTCTTACACATACAGTCATTAACTTCTCCATTACATGCTTTGTTCTTAAATTCATCACAATGTTTGCAATTATTTCCTTCAGCTATCATGCTCTTCACCTCTTATTTTTACGTAAATATAGTCAATTTCAATGGGTTTCTTCAAAAGTGAATTGATTCCTTCTATATATAATTACTAAAAAATAACCTAAGTTCATACTTTTGAAGCCCCATACCTTAGAATATATAAAGTTTTATACTTCTACTCAAATTTCTTTCTATAGCTGTTCATTGTATCTCCAAATATTTTTCCAGTTGTTGGTGGAGTATACGTTATAGCATTTGCTCCAGCCTCTATAGTCTCAATTATAGATGCTTCATTATTACCTCCTGTTGCTATTATGGGAATGCTAGGGAACTTTTCTCTTATACTTCTTACTATATGAGAGGTTCTTTTAGCACCTGATACATTTAATATTGTAGCTCCAGAATCAATCCTTGCTTGAACATCTTCATATTCAGAAACAACAGTAACAATTATAGGAATATCTATGGTCTCTCTAACTTCTCTAATAATGTCATTGGGTGTAGGACTATTAACTACAACGCCCATAGCCCCTTTAAATTCAGCATCTAAAGCTAAATTTACAACTCTCTTGCCCATTGTTAGGCCACCACCCACACCGCAAAATACAGGAACATCAGCTGCAAGCACAATAGCCGCAGTTATAACTGGTTGGGGAGTAAAGGGATAGACTGCAATTACAGCATCTGCATTAGTGTTTCTTATTACTGCAACGTCTGTTGAAAAAACAAAAGATTTAAGTCTTTTGCCAAAAACCCTTATACCTGTGGCGTTTCTAATAACCTCTGGCAGTTCAATCATATGGCTTCTAAGTGTTCCTTTTACTTCAGGTACAATTTTCTTATTCTTATCGTTATTAGTCATAGTTTTTTCTTTCCCCCTTCTTTATATAAATATTTAGATATATTGCCTACTTCATTGCTAAGCCGAAGCTTAATATATTTATTAAGTTATTTAATTATAGTTATTTTTCATATAATTTTCAATATCAAATTTCAAAATTATGGATATTTATATATATTAATTTTTTATTAAGTATATTTGAATAATTTTAATCGTTAGAATTATTAATGTAGCTGTATTTTCAAATAACTTTTTATAAAAAGCCTTATTTACAACATTTTACCCACATATGCATTTTTTTAAAGTACATTTTTACTAAATGTTAAAAGTTTTTTTTACTAATTTGCATCTTTTGTTACACATTGACATTTTATGCATTTCAAGTTACTATTTTAATAGTAATAGTTTAATTATTTATATAAACTTTATACTGTAAAAAAATCCTTTTCAATATTTAAAGGTAAATTAATTTATTAATAATAAGCAAATCAATATAAAGGAGGATAACTCATGTCAAACGTACTTGAGGTAACAGACTTATACAAGAAGCTGGGTAATAAAGAAATAATTAAAGGTATAAGTTTCTCTATAAAAGAAGGAGAAATCTTAGGCTTTTTAGGCCGTAATGGAGCAGGTAAAACTACTACAATTAAAATGCTCGTAGGGCTAATCACTCCAGATAAAGGTTCTGTAATGATTTCAGGCCACGATATAACTAAGGAAGCAGAAGAAGCTCTTTCTTGTGTAGGTGCTGTTGTGGAAAACCCAGAATTATACAGCTACCTTACAGGAAGACAAAATTTAGAACAGGTAGCTAGATTCTACAAAGATATAACTAAAGAAGATATCGAAAAAATAGGTAATACAGTTGGATTAAGTGGAAGACTTGATGAAAAGGTAAAAAAATACTCTTTAGGTATGAAACAGCGTTTAGGCCTTGCTGAAGCATTAATCAGCAAACCAAAGCTTTTAATACTAGACGAACCTACAAATGGTCTTGATCCTACCGGAATAATCGAGTTCAGAAACCTTTTGAAAAAACAAGCAAAAGAAAACAAAATGGCTATTTTTGTTTCATCACATATCCTTTCAGAAATAGAACAACTTTGTGACAGAGTTGCTTTTATAGATGGAGGAATAATAAAATCCTTTGAAACATTAAAAGGAACTAACAAAGATCACAAAACTGAATCTTTTGAAAATGTTGTTATAATGACAAAAGAAAAAGATAAATGTACCGAAGCATTAAAAGAAATTTCATTTATTATCGACTTTAAACTAGCAGATGAAAGTAATGGTATTTACACTTTCGAAGCAAAAGCAAAACTGGATTCTGTTCCTGATATCACTTCAAGCTTAGCAGAGAAGAAGATTAGAATTGAACAAATCTATAAGAGACAACAGAATCTTGAAGATAGATATATTGAACTTGTAAATGGAGGAAAAAATGATGTGGAATCTCATTAAAAACGAATTTATTAAGTTAAGGTATAAAAGAAAATACATTATATGCACAATTGTATTTGCACTAATATGTATTGGTTTTTGTGCTGTTTATGTGAAAATGCAGAAGGCAAGTACACCTGATGCTGCAATTCAATATTATAAAGATGCAAAATCATCATTACAATCAAAGGAAAAAAATATTAAGGATGCAACCTTAAAACAGCAATATGACCAACAAATATCTCAATTGGATGAGCAAATAAAACAGTATCAACAAAGCAAAAATCAAGGTAACTCAAATTGGAAAAAACAATTAAAAAACACTATAGATTCTCTTAAAGATGAGAAGAATCAGGCTGCTGATATTACCGAAAACACTGCAAAGGAATCATACAATAAGCAAATAGTATTTTATCAGTACCTTTTAAATCATAATATAAAGCCTCAAGACAACAATAGCTTATCAACATTTCAGCTTTTGCAATCATTATTAAAGCTTATAGGCTACATACTAATTCCTATTATTATAGCAATTTTCTCTGCTGATATTGTATCTGGAGAATATACACCTCCTACAATTAAAGTTCTTTTATCAAAACCAGCTAGCAGAGCAAAAATATTGGCTTCAAAGTTTATAGCTTCTGCTATATCATGTATTGCTATAATACTTTTAATAGAACTTATAACCTACTTAATAACCGGTATAGCTTACGGCTTCGATAATCCTAGCTACCCAGTACTTGTAGGAACTAAATATATGAATTCTGGAATTAAACTTACACAGGACAGCACAGGACTTATACCTATTTTAGGAAGTTCATACGTAATTCCTCTTTGGCAATTCTTAATAGAAATGTTCTTATTCCAGATACTATTTATTATAGGTTGCTGTTCTTTCTTCTTACTATTATCAGTTGTTTTAAGAAGCAGCGTTTTATCTATGACATTAAGTATAATGATAGTAATAGCTTTAAATATAATTTCTCAAATATCAGCTTTGCATGTTATTATGCCATTCTTGTTTACTAACTATGGTTCGCCTTACGATATACTTACAAATAGTATACCTTCAACTTCAGGGCTTACCTTCACAACAGCTATATTTGGAGTTATATACTTAATTATCTTTACTATACTATGTTACGGAATAGCTAATTATTCATTCAAGAAAAAAGATATGACTGTATAATAAAAATAGGGATATTACCTTAATGGTAATTCCCTATTTTTCTTTATGTAAATACTTCTCTTCGTTATATCCTATTCTCTTAAATACCTTCTTAACTACATCCTTGCCTACTTTGTCTTCATTCATTTCTTGAAGAACATCTCTCATATTTACCCAGTAAGCCTCATCTACCTCTTGCGATTTGGTTATTTCCCCGGATACATACCTAACCATAAAGGTAAGCATTATTAATTCTTTAGGTTTGAAATAGTAACTTCCCAGGTATTCGGGTTTCTCTACAATTATACCTACCTCCTCTTTAACCTCTCTAACTACAGTTTCCTCAACTGTTTCACCATTAGCTACATAACCAGAAACTAATATTTTTGAGTCTTTAAATGTGTACTCCTGTTTTAACAACAAAATTTCCTGTCCTTTTATAACTGCTACTAGCACGCATGGTTTAGGTACATCAAAGAACATAATTTTGTCTTTTTGGCAATAAGGCACATCTCCCTCATCATAGCTGTACTTTTTTTCAAGCTTTTTCCCACATATAGGGCAATACTCGTACTTCATAATAAATCCTCCATCAATGCTTTAATAAACCAATTATAATTTATTATTATGAAATTTTAAAGAACTATCTTAACACTCTTTGTAAGAGTTATACTTTTTTCATCAACAGAACACTCGTAAGCCATCACATCTACACCATTTATTGCTGCATATCTAAGTGCTTCTCCAAACATTTTGTCCATCTCATCATGTGGTCTGAACTCACTTATATTATCCATTTGCATAAGAAATAATACACCTGCCCCATATCCGCTTTTTTTGGCCTCAACAAGTTCTTTTAAATGCTTTGCTCCTCTTTCAGTTGGTGCATCTGGAAATCTAGCAACTCCTTTATCCTCAAGTGTTACTCCCTTAACCTCCAGGAAATAAACCTCTCCCTCATCATTTTCCAATCTAAAATCAAATCTGCTGTTTTTAAAGGTCTTTTCTTTCATTATAATATTATATTTAGCTAAGCTCTCCACTTTCTTATTGTAAAGCGCCTCATAAACAACTTTATTAGGAATTTGAGAATCTATATTTATAAATTTTTCTCCCTTATATGCTCCAATTAAATCATATTTAGTTTTTCTATTTGGATTATTTTCCTCTCGCAGTACCACAGTACAATTTGGAAGTAATATTTCCCTGCATCTTCCGGTATTGGGTACATGAACCATCATTTCTTCGCCTTCTAATTCTATATATGCTTGAAATCTATTTGGCCTTTTTACAAATTTGGCAAGTTTCGTCATATTATCTATCTTCAATTACATTTTCCTCCTTATAATAATCCACAGATTTTAATATTAAATTTATATTATAACCCACTATAAATTTATGTTATCCACATTTTTGCCTACTTATGAACATTTAGCTGTTGATAACTATATGTTTTTTCAACAGTACCTCCCAAACAACCTATTTTTATACGTTAATTGACATTAAACATGTGCATAAGTTATCCACAATATCAACACCACAATATATTGACATTTAAGTACTTTATTTATACAACATATGCACTCATTTGTAAACTGCTACTCATAATTATTGTTAATAACTTTAATTTATACACAAAGCACCCCTTACTATCATTTTCCAATAATTTTTTGTATAAATTAAAAGAACTTAGGTTAAATTAATTAAGAATGAATCCTACAAAGGAGGAGTTTATCTTGGACAATAACAAATACAGGCAAAGGGATAGAGACAAATCCAATGCAGAATTAAGAAAAATGTTCCCTAAATCAGGTGATGACATAGGAATAATCGATGGTGAAAAAATCGGTTCAAGGAGCAATGGTAAGAAATTTACAAAGCGCTCTAAATTGTCACATAACAACTAATCCTTATCTTATATGCGTTTTATACTACAAAAAAACAAACTGCTTTAAAATAAATTTAATTTTAAAACAGTTTGTTTTTATTTATTTTCTACTTATACTTAAATCAACTGATGATTCTGGCAACAATTTTCCATCATTATCATCAACAGAAATCTCAACCGGAATGTAAGAATCATCATCATCTGAATTCGAATTTGAACTTATAGAAGACGAAGCTCCATTAGTACTTGTAACTACGCTTTTACCTACATAAGTTACCTTTCCCTTATAACTTTTACCTGAATATGACTGTGTAGATATAGTTACATTTTGACCTTCCTTTATATCATTTATACTCTCTTGAGGTACTTTTGCCATAACCTGAAGATTCTTTAAATCTTCCAGAGTAACAATTTTCTCTTGTGAATTTAGTATATCTCCCTTTGAGTATCCAATGCTAGTAACTGCCGCATCATCCATATCACATATTATCGAGCTTCCATTAACATAAGTTTTATTTAATTTGCTTTTTATAGAAGTAATCTCATCATTATATCCATCAATCGTCTTCTGTTCCATATCCTTTTGATCTTGATCTGTCATTTTATCCTTTTTTATATTTTCAGCATCAATTTCATTCTGTATTTTATCTATATTTGAATTGTAATCACTCAAATCTAAATCTACTAATTTATCATTCTTTCTAACTTCTTGTCCTAATTTAACATCAACACCTGTTACTCCTATAGAAACTGTTTCCGGCAATCCAAGTGATATACTTTCTATATTTTTAGATTTTACGGTTCCAGTTACCTGTATTGCATTAGCATCCTTCTTACCATTTGCCTTACCATTAGTTGATGCACTACTCCCCCCACATCCTACTGATAATGATGTAGCACATACAAGAACGGCTGCAATAGCCAATTTACTCTTATTCATAACTAAAATTCCTCTCTTCCAATTTTATTTATACTAACATATCTTTTCTTGTAAACCTAATATGAGCAATTATATAACACACAGCTCCAGTAATCACATTAACTAATACTCCAAGTCCCACTGAAATATCAGGATTCCTTATTTGTGATGTCATATCTCCACTTAAGAGAAATCCCGGAGAACTATAAGTATTTATTAAATAAGGTGCTATTTTTCTAAATGGTACATCACCGGCACTACTACCATCTCCAGCCATTATCTTAAGCACTATAAAACTCATAATAACTGCAATAATTATTCCTGAGGTCATAGATACCGTATTGCTATTAACTAATACCGATATAAGAATACATATACTTGTAAATGCCAATATAAAAAGTATTTCAAGCCCAAACATCTCAAGCATGACCTTCCACTGAGGTTCTACATAAGTGCTTCCAATAATAGCCTTTACATCATGCCAATTCCCCGCAAGCACTTTATCTGCATTAAATTGATATTTAGTACCAAGACTTACAGGTGCATTAATGCTTCCAAAACCTATTACAATTCCAAGTATTATAAGCGATATTAATTCAGAAAAAACTATGGCTATTATACTCGCAATAGATGCCGCCATAAATTTAGAAAATAATATCTTCCCTCTAGAAAAAGGCTTGGTCAAGAGCATCTTCATAGTAGGTGGACTGCATTCTCCCGAAACAACATCAAGAACTATTACACATATTATAACAGGTAGAATTATAAGAGAAACGTATGATACCATTTTTATGAATACATCTAAAGCCTTTTCATTATAATCATCTGCTGCATCAGGCACACTATTTTTAAGTGCATATTTTTTAGATAGTATTTGTGCATTCACTTGCTCTATTTTGGTATCATCTGAAACTATATCTGGCAGCTTTTTCTTCTTTTCATCGTCACTTATCTGATATTTTATTCTATCCTTCCAATTAAGCTTATCCAAATCTTCTGCTCGATAAGCTTCTTGTATCTCATTTTTGTATTGAGCAATATTCTCCTTAACTCTTTTTTGTGTATCTGCATCTAAGTATGCCATTTCCTCTTTATATACAGATATATACTTTTCATTTTGTACTATAGTTTGAACTGGTGTCTTATGAGATTCTTTATACTGAACCAGTGAAAAAAATAATATTATAGCTATAAACACTATACTCACAACTAAAACTTTTCGTCTTTTAAATATTTTTTGGAGCTCATTTGTTATAAGTCTATACAAATTATCCCCTCCTCTCTTAAAATTTAAGCAAGCATATCTTTTTTAGAAAACACAAAGGTTGAAATTCCCATGCATACTACCGTATAAACAATAAACACCACTATGCCCATGCCCACAGTTATCCCAGGATTGTTTGCCCTTTTAGCCATATCACCCATTAAAAGTACATCCGTAGACGAATAGGTCATTATAAGAAATGGTGTTATAGCTGACAATGCCTTAGGTATAGCTCCTTCTAGTGTCATTAAACCTATTATTGACATAACAACTCCTAACCCTACATTTATTCCTATTGTTATAGCTGAGTTCTTTATTAGTACAGAAATTAAAAAACATATAGAAACGCAGCCTAATATAAATAGTAAATCCAATAATGCAAGATACAATAGATACTTACCCTCTGTTATAAGATAAGATGATCCAAGTATTGGTGAAACACCAACATTATGATTGGAAAGAATAACAGAAGAATCATATTGGTACATTCTACCTACAGCAATTGGTTGCGATAAATTTGGGAAACCATTCATAAACGATAAAATTAAATATGTTATTACTTGAGGGATTCCTATGATAAATATATTTCCAACTAATATTGCAATAAATTTAGAAAAAAGTATTTTTGCCCTAGACGCAGGTTTTGCTAAAAGCATTTTTATAGTAGCAGGAGAATATTCCGAACTTACTATATCTGACGTTGCCACTGCAATTATAATAAATACCACTAAAATCTGCATAAATGCCTTTGAACTAAGAAAAGAATCCATTGCAAGATCTCCAGTTTTATCATATGGATTTAAATTATTATCTCTGTAATATTCATCCTTCATGACACTTATACTTGCATCTTCAGTATCTTCATTCTTCCCTTTGCCTTTATCTTTTATATATTCATATTTTTTTTGTATCAGTTCTTTATTAAGCCTTAAATGCCAATCTAAGTCTTTGCTTGCATCTTCCTTTTTTTTATCCTTTATATCTTTCTCATCTTGCTTAATGTATTGTTTTATCTTTTTCTTCTGCTCGGCATTAATCCCTGGGCTATTTAATTGCTTTTTTTCAGTTTTTATTTCTAGTTTATCCATTGCTATTCTCTGTTTTGGTTCATAGTACTTCTTTTCACTTGAATATTGGACAATAGAATAAGCTAAGAATAAAGCAAAAAAGACTATAAAGGTTATCCAAAACTTTTTCTTTTTTATTATTTTATAAAGCTCATTACTTATTAGAGGCCACATCTTTCTCCTCCTCCCCTTCTACTATCTGCATAAATCTATCTTCAAGGGTCTTGTGCTCTTTATAAAATTCAATAACTTCAACGCTATTTTTCATAAGCTCTGCTATTACCTTCGGAGACGTACCGTATTGTATAGCTGCTGAAATCTTGTCCTCATTATTTTTAACCTCATATACAAATGGCAGCTTTGACAATGTTTCCATAGCTAAATTAATATTACTAGTTGCTATTCCAAAGTTCTCCTTAGTTCCCTTGCCTTCGCTTTCCTTTGTACTCTCAACAGACTTTATTTCTCCTCCATTTATAAATGCAACAGTATCACATACCTGCTGTATTTCTGCAAGTATATGTGAGGAAATAAAAACTGCAGACTTATTTTCCTCAGCCATAAGCCTTACTATTCTTCTAAAATCCATTATTCCAACAGGATCAAGTCCATTTGTAGGCTCATCTAGAATCAGAAGCTTAGGTCTTACTAAAAGTGCTTGACCTAACCCAAGTCTCTGTTTCATTCCAAGTGAGTATTTTTTTACCTTATCATTAATTCTATCTTTAAGACCTATTATCTCTGCTACCTCATCTATTCTTTCCTTGCTAACACTTCCATACATTTTTGCGTATTGAATAAGATTTTCTCTTCCAGTTAAAAAACCATACATATCAGGATTTTCAACTATACATCCCACATTACTAAGAGCTTTCTCTTTTTCTTTTTGAATATCATGTCCCATTATTTTTATACTACCAGAATTAGGCTTTATAAGTCCCACCAACATTCTTATAGTGGTAGTTTTACCAGCGCCATTAGGTCCAAGGAATCCAAAAATTTGCCCTTCTTCTACAGAGAAGCTAATTCCCTTTATTATTTCTCTCTTCCCAATGTGCTTCTTTACGTCTTTAACCTCAAGGACTACTCCCATGCTTTAACCTCCTTATTTCTTATACATGAAATATCACTTCATCAACCAAAATATATAATAAACCATAAAGATAAAGTAATATTTACTTATTTCTTAATTTTTCCTTAATTTCAATAAATAAAGCTATTGTTATATATATAATATAACAATAGCTTTATTATTACAATAGCATCTTAGTTAAAATTTTTTAATGAATAATTTTTACGGATATAAGTGATGTTTCAATGGCTATAAAAATTGTTGAACCAACAACTGATATTTCTTTCCCTCTACTTCTTAAAAAATTATTCTAATTACAAATATACAACCAACAATCCATATTATTACAAAATTATCTATATAAATTATCCAATAAGCTCCATAAAGCGAGAATTACCCTTGCAAATGCTGATAAAAATTTAGCAAGTGCAATGGGATTAACTTGTGCTAGTATATTATATAGAGGTAATGATGACGAGAATATAGATGAAACATTAAAAGAAACTGATAAAACTTTAAAGGAAGCTGACAATCTTTTAAAGGAACTAGATAACGAGGAAAAAATAGAAAAAAATGCTTGGTGGAATAAGCCTGCAAAGGAAGATATCTTTGATAAAATAGAGTACTGGGTTACCGGAAAAAAGCCTAGAGTTAGAACTCAAGGTGAAGAAGTAATTGATGCACAGTTAACAGAAATGGCTTTTAGTAACCAAAATGCTGTAGCTGAACTTCAAAATGAGCTTGAAACAGGAGCTAGAGGTCTCGCTAGCATGGATAGAATAAATGAAGTTATGGAAAATAGCGAAGAGAGGCCTGTAGTTGTTAATATAGGAAAGAGTAATTGTTCGAGTAAAGCTGTTAATAATAATCTTAAAGTAACATCCAATATAATTAATAAAAACGGATTAAATATTGATGAATTTAATAAATTGCGTTTAACTAATCCTAGTGAATTGTCACCAAAACAAATAGAAACAATGAAAGCCATTAGAGATGCAATACCTAAAATTGACAAGAATACATTTATTCAAAAAACTATTCCTAAAAGTGATATTGAAGGTTATTTGTCAAATTGGTAATTACGTAGCAAAGTATGGTAATGTGTCACACATCAAAAATTATAATGATGTTGTTGAATCATCAAGACTAGATTATGTTACTGCAGATAAAAATAGGCCCTATCCAAAAAGTGCTAATACATATGGATATATTAAATTTAAAACAAAGGCAACAGTGGATATTAAATAATAGAGTAACACCCGTTAAAGGTAGTGAATTACATAAAGTTATAAAAAGATTGGAGAACAATAGATTAATGATAAGAAATGGATATTATTGCATATATAATAATATTGAATATGAAATAAATAGTGATCTAGATGGCAACACTTTAATAATTACGGAAGACAAAACTAAGATAGATTCATCATTTATAGATGAATATAATAGTGGAGTATATAGCAAAAATGTTGATAAAAAACAAATTGAAGAACTTTATAAAATTCATACATTGGGCAAAATAGAAAACTTGGAAGTTAATGTAGAAAATGAATTAGAAGATTGTTATATAGTTGGTACAAGCAGCTTAGAGATTGCAAAAAAATTAGGATTAGAACGTTGTGATAAATACTATCATCAAGGTAAGGTATTAAAAAAAGATATAGTAATTACTGAAGAAAAAACAAAAATCAAATAATTATTCTTATATTAATTCATTGTGTAAAAATTATATAATACTTAAGTAAATTCTGGAACCAGAACCTAGGGGCACCGCTAGCATAAATAGAATAAATGAGGTTATTGAAAATATCGAAGATATATCTATGTGATACGGGTGCGTGCCTATATCCACTGGAACTTGTAATATGTCAGAATAACAAGTTTAAGGAATAAAATACCATGTATTTAATAAAGAACTTATTTTGTAAGATGATGTAAGTCAGTTTAATCCATACTATGATATAGTACAATCTTGGAATAGGCTAAGTAATGGAAGCTATGAGCAAAATGATATTCACTTATAAAATCATGAGTTGTTTAAATCAAAGGAGGTAGTAAAATGGCGTCATTTCTGTTACTAATTAAAGACTTTGAAGATGATGCTAGAGTAGTATATAAATTTGGTCCTAATGAGAAAGTGATGGGAAAGATAGAGCTTACTAAGAAAACAAAGATGTTTAACGAACTGGAATCTGTTCAAGATTCATTACAATCACCACAATTTTATTTTAATAGGGCAGCCCAACGATTAGCTAGATGTTTCATCAAAGAAGAGGGCAACTTTCCTAATAAAACAACATTTGAATCTTAGTAAAATGAATTAATTTAAATATAGAGTTCATATAGTGTTCTGTGATAATCGTGAGCGAAGTAGCTAAAATACAGTGGGAAAAATGAATATTTATGATGTTGTAAAAATATTAAAAGACGAAGACTACAATAAGGAATTAATTGTTACTAAAGATGAATTAAAAGAAAAAATGTCCTATCCAGAAGATGATTACTATAAAATAGAAAAAGGTAATGGTAAGTGGTTTTTTTACCACATAAATAATGAGAGAAGAAAAGAGATAAAACTGTTAGGTGAATATAATAATGAAGAGGAAGCATGTCTACATTTTTTGTTAAATAGATTAGAGTCGTATTATTTAGATAAATATATTTTATCAGCCAAAAGAGATGTATCAAACGAAGAAGATTTAGAATTAGCGTTAAATAAAATAGGAATTGACAAATCGTATATAAGTTATACTAGTAAAAAATATAATTCTATTTGTATTTTTCAAGATAGTCATGGGTGGCACACTGAGTATATAGACGGCTCCGGAAACGAATATTTAAAAACTATTGGTCAAACAAAATCAAGATGTATCCCAATTGCATTAAAAAAGGATACCTAAAAAAAACATTAAGTGTAGACCATATTTTGTACTTCCTGGGTAGTAAATGATATACAGCTTAATTAAAAGATACAAGTTTATTACCAATATAATCTTTATCACCTGTGTTTAATGTATGAAAGACTAAGAGAATTATCGATGGTGAAATAGTATAATCGATAATTAATAATAATGATTTTGTAAATATTACATTCTTAAAGTAAGGAGTAATTAGATATAGATATTAAAACGAAAACAATAAATGCAGTAAATAATAATGAATTTATTTATTTATTAGAAGGAACAGGATCATATAAAGTGGAGTTACACCAATGGGTTGGTGCACATGTTCCAACAGATGTCGGAAGCATTTTAGCAAAAGGAATATATGAAATATATAAAGAAAATCCGAGTGTTAAAATTGATAAATTATTAGAAGAAACGCTGTTAAAAATGATGGATGGAGGTATAGTTGATATATACTGTGCATTATCAACTATCTATTCTCAATTAATAGAGGAATCATTTGGCTCAGCACCATTTAGAATTAATAAAGCTAAAATACTTAGTAAGCTTAAAAATTCATTAATATCCAATAAGGCTGATTTAAAGAGTTATTTCGAATGGGAGGGTATGGGAAAACCAGAAGGTATGTGGTCTGAAGTATTAAGAATAAACATACTTTGTGAAAAGCATTGGAATTTATCAATAATATAGATAAGTAAAATACTTCTGATAAAATAAATTACTATAAAAACAGTATATGAAATAAATCTTACTAAAAATGATCTAATAAGATTTGATATATTAACAGAAGATCTTGAAGAAAATAATACCTACTAACATGATATATTGGAGGAAATAATTTATGAAAAAGGCTTTACAATTATTAGAGGAGATTTTTATTGATTCGAATACAAATGAAGAAGTAATAGGCGTTACTATTGTTATAGATGGCGATATAAAAAAAATACTTGACACAATTATGAAGAAAATGCCCAATTATTCAGGATGAATTAGTTAATTCTGAAACTGAAGAAAAAGTTATAGGCATAAGAATAATGATTAAAGGCAATTTTAAGAAAAAGCTTGATGCTCAAAAAGATCCTAATTCATCATATGCTAATGAAATAGGAAAAATAGTGACTACTGGTATTACAAAAATTATTAATGAGCTAAAATAACTATTAATTCATTGAAATATACTCCCCTCATTAAATAGACTTAAGCTTTATACCTCTTACAGGTAACACCTTATAAGCATATTGAGTATAATATTACGAAGCACTATCTTATGAGGTGGTTATGAATATTCTTGAAATAGTATTATTCGCAATTATAATCAACATTGATAACTTTATTGTTGGTGTTGCGTATGGAATACGAAAAGTAAAAATAACATTTTTAATTAACTTTGTAATAGCTTTTATGTCTTTTCTTTTAACATTGATTTCTATGGTTCTGGGGAAGTTTCTGTACTACTTTCTACCAAAATCCATTTCAAATATATTTGGAAGCTTAATTCTATCGATAATGGGTTTATACTATATAATAAGCTTTTTCGTAAAAAGAATTAAAATCAAGAAAGGAAACCCTGGTGATCAAAAGAGTATTTTAGATAATCCTGAAAAAGCTGATGTGGACAATTCAGGACAAATTGACATAAAAGAATCTATAACTTTGGGTCTTGCACTATCACTAAACAACATAGGTATTGGAGCAGGTGCAAGCATGTTAGGTATTAATATGTATGAAGCTGCAATATCCATATTCGTTTTTAGCATAATCTCTATTCCTCTCGGTTACACCGTTGGAAGCAAATATTTTTATAAATTATTTGGAGATTACGGCGAACTTATCTCTGGAATAGTAATTATTCTCCTGGCTATGTATCAGCTATTTCTTTAAAAAGACAAAGCCAAATAGGTACAATGTACCCATTTGGCTTTTTTATTCCTTACATAATGAACTTTAATATAACCAAGAATATAACTCCTGGAATTCCGAAAATCCCGGCTATAAGCGCAGTAACTATATTTATACCAATACTTATTCCTATGTATTTTCCAAAAATATTTAACGCAAATAGCATTATTGCTCCTATTACGCCATTTATAATTAACTTTACAAGCATCTTAATTGGCCATTCTAGAAGTTTAACTACAACAAATATTACAATTATGGCCACAAGAAAGTATCCTATATAATCCAAAATACCCCCACCCCTCATAAATTTACTAAGAGCTCATTTTTTTATTAAAATCATATCTATTGACCTTTACGTTTAATTTTCTAGCCTTTGTCAAAAGATACATATACTTAGCTCTCGCAGCAGCCTCTTTGTATATAGCATAATCTATTAAGTTAGGTTCATTACCTACATTTTGAAAATAATTCATGCAATTCTGCATTTCTCTCCTTGCCTGCTCTATTTCAAGAATGAGACTTTGTACATCAACTTGGAAGCCGCTGCCTTTATCTGACATATTCTTTTTCATATAAAAAACCTCCCAATTTATGTCTCATTAAATTATAGCCATAAATTGGGAATTATATTCCTATATTTCTCTTCTTCCTTCAAGCGCTTTAGCTAGAGTCACCTCATCTGCATACTCAAGGTCTCCTCCAACCGGAATACCATGAGCTATTCTAGTAACTTTAACTCCAAGCGGTTTTAAGATTTTTGATATATACATAGCTGTAGCCTCTCCATCTACATTAGGATTGGTTGCAACAATAACTTCCTTAACTTTTCCATTCATCCTACTAACAAGTTCTCTAAGTTTTATAGAATCTGGACCTTTTCCAAGCATTGGAGATATTACTCCATGAAGAACATGGTAAACACCATTGAATTCTCTTACCTTTTCCATAGATATTATATCCTTTGGCTCTTCAACAACACAAACAAGACTCTTATCTCTGTTAGGATTAGAACAAATTGCACACGGATCAGTATCTGTATAATTACCACAAACAGAACAGTATTTTATAGTTCCTCTTGCCTTTTTTAGTGCATCTGCAAAACCTTCAACCTCTTCCTTTGGTAGATTTAAAACATGCATTGTAAGCCTTTGTGCTGTTTTATATCCGACACCTGGCAGTTTTGCAAATTCTTCTATTAATTTCTCAATTGCCACAGGATAGAATTCCATGTGTATTCACCTCGTCTATTATAAAATCATATAAGGGCTTTATGAATAAAAAAGCCCAAATACACTTCATATCTTGATATATAATTTTAATTTTATAAGCCAGGTATATTTAATCCACCTGTTAACTTCTTCATTTCTCCTGATGTCTCTTCCTCAGCCTTTTTAAGAGCTTCATTACATGCACTTAAAATTAAATCTTGAAGCATTTCAACATCATCTGGATCTACAACTTCTGGTTTTATCTTTATTTCAGTTATTTCTTTTTTGCCTGAAACAGTTGCGCTTACCGCACCGCCTCCAACTGTTGCTGTAAATTCTTTGTTTTCAATTTCTTTTTGCATATCTTCCATTTGCTTTTGGAATTTTTGAGCTTGCTTTATAAGGTTATTCATATTTCCTCCGCCCATTCCTGGGAATCCACCTTTTGCCATAATAAAAACCTCCTATATGAATCAAATTATTTTTCTTTTTATAGAGTTTTAATTTCTAACGTTTCAACTCCGTACATAATATTTTATCATTTCCTAAATCATTCATCAATAATATGAAGCTCTTCTTCACCAAAAGTTTTCTTTAGTATATCCTCTGTGCTACCTTGATTAGTTGTACCATCACCCTTTTCAAGAGAATATATAACTCTAACTCTTCCATGAAGCATATCTTGTAGAACCTCTTCGACTTTTTTATTATTTTGTGGTTTTTCAAGGTGCTGCTTACTGAAATTATACTCTTTTGTGAATCTTACCTCAATAACTCCGTCTTTACAGGAGAACGGAACTCCATTACTTAAATGAACTCCCATGACCATATTTCTTCTTGATTTAAACATTTCTATTACATCTCGCCATATCTTTCTAACATCATCAAGACTTATATTTAAATCACTTGAAAATTCCTCTTCAGGTTTCGCCTCGTCATGTTCCTCTGCTTTATTTACAGTAAGCCTTGGAACCTTCTGACTACTTGAAGGCTTTTGTTTCGCTTCTACCTTTTGAACCGATATCTTTCCTTCTCTAATAATTGTTTCTAGCTTATTTATCCTTGCCAGTAATATTTCACTTGAAGTATCGTATTCTATTTTGCACATTTTAATTATAGCCATTTCCATGTAAATTCTTGAATTCATGCTTTTCCTAGCTTTTTCTTCGGCCTCCTGAAGTATATTTATATCCCTCATAGTTTCTTCTATTCTGATCTTAGAAGACTGCTCTTTAAGGGTTTTTAAGTTTTCTTCAGACATATCTATAACTTCTTCTGGCTTTTTACTTACCTTCACTACCATAAGATTTCTAACATGTGCTATGAAATCTTTCATGAATACTGTAATTTCTTTTCCCTGAAGAATAATTTTATCTACTATTTTTATAGAACCTTCTATATCCTTATTAATAACATGGTCCATTAGGTCAAATATATACTCATTAGTTACAATGCCAAGCATTTGAAGAACCTTTTCATAATCTACTTTACCATTTCCTTCTGCTATAGCTTGGTCTAATATACTAACAGCATCTCTTAAAGCACCATCTGACATTCTTGCTATGACACCTAGACTTCTATCATCTGCAAAAACACCTTTTTCATTTACAATTTCCCGTAACCTTCCTATCATACTTTCTCTTTTTATTCTTTTAAAATCAAATCTTTGACATCTAGAAAGTATAGTTACTGGAAGCTTTTGCGGATCTGTGGTTGCCAGTATAAAAACCACATTTTGAGGGGGCTCTTCAAGGGTTTTAAGAAAAGCATTAACAGCTCCTTGAGAAAGCATGTGTACCTCATCTATTATGTAGACTTTAAATTTCGACTCATGTGGAGGATATTGCACGTCATCAATAATATTCCTTATATCATCTACACTGTTATTTGAAGCCGCATCGAGTTCTGTAACATCTATTGCAATTCCAGCATTTATTTTTTTGCACATCTCACACTCATTACATGGTTCACCATCTTGAGGATTGAGACAATTTACTGCCTTTGACAGAATCTTAGCTGTGGTAGTCTTTCCCGTTCCTCTTGTACCACACATGAGATATGCATGTGCTATTCTATTGTTTTTTACTTGATTCTTAAGGGTCGTTGTGACATGTTCCTGACCAACAACCTCACCAAATGTCTTAGGTCTCCATTCCCTGTACAATGCAGTATATGCCAAAAAAACACCTTCTTTATATAGATTTTAAAATCCCCATTAGACTTAGTTTTACATAACTATATCTTACTACAAAAAAAGATGCCTAGCAAAGCATCTTTGTAAATTCTTTATAATTTTTAAAGCTGTGCACCTTGAATCGACAATAATCTATGAGTGTTACTCACCTGGTCAACTCAAATCAGATTTATCCACGGCACACGGAAGATTTCACTTACCGCTGCTTCCTTCCGGACCTGACGGAGTTCATGAATTTCCGTTGCGTGGGACCCAATTCTCAACATTGACCAAGATGAGGCAAACCCCACAAATTATAGCCTCAAACAAGGAATTCAACCCTGCTACAGCGGATTGCAGGTACAAGGCACCGCTAACTCCCCGTCTAGCACAGCAAAGATTAAATGGCGGAGAAAGAGGGATTCGAACCCTCGGTAGAGTTTCCCCTACACACGCGTTCCAGGCGTGCTCCTTAAACCACTCGGACATCTCTCCATATTATTTATAATTAATTTGTGTGTTATTAGTCTAACACAGCAATCATATTATACTATTAGTTATGAACAATTTCAACTACTTTAGAGAAAAAAAAATTAAGATACTTTTTCAATCTTAAAGAAATTTTACATGTTATTCAACGTTTTTACATACAGGAAAGGTATAGTAGTGATAAAACTTAAATTCTATATAAATACTTTTCCCCATATATCTCAATACCATCTCTCTATAAAAACACCCTAATTTTGACCATAAATTTCATATATCCCTTACTATACCTTACATATTTATAATAACATGTTTTAATATAATATTCAACATTTTTTTAATTTTTGTTCTTTTTTTTGTTGTTTTTATTACATTTTTTTGAAATACTTTAGAATATTCATTTCAGCATATGACTCTATACAACTATTTTAGACATTTTTTGCTGTTATTTATTGCTATTAATCCCAATAAAAATACTGCTCTTTTAATTAATCCACTTAAAATATTGGGAATTATTATAAATTATACTTATTGCTTATTTAGGTTACTATTTATTAATATGAGAACACTACTATTGATTTATCAATAAATAAAATTATAAAAGGAGGCTGAAAATGTCATATATAGTTGATTTTAAAAATATTTCTACCGTGGGTTTAGATTCCTCACCTGTGGTAAATTCACTTGCTGGTTTACGTGCTAATGAAGCCCGTTATTTTATGAATAAATACAAACATAAGTTTACAGTTGTACCTGTCACCGAAAGCAATGATACTATTAATTATGTAAATCAAATTTTAAAAAAAGAACGTAATATTGAATTTTCAGCTAAACCCCTAGAGACGTCGCATTTTCAAATAGAAAATATCAAATTTGCCTACATCTTTTACGAAAATGGTCTCGTGGTGAACGTTATGTATACAGTTGATAATCCTAAAAAACGAGCTGTTGGTTTTAAACTATCTGAGGGCATGGAAATACCAAAAGAGTTAGAAGGCAACTTCAAATTTGCTAGACAAAAATCTAAATTAGCTGGAACAGTTCGCGGCTCGTTTTTTGTAATTAAAGGCATTTATTAAAATAAGAGGCTCTAAATATAGTTTTAATATGTAAATACTAAAAAGGGACTCTAGCACAAACTGCTAAAGTCCCTAACTTTGGCGGAGAGAGAGGGATTTGAACCCTCGGTACGGGTTAAACCGTACACATGATTTCGAGTCATGCACGATAGACCACTCCGACATCTCTCCATAACACTAAAACATTATACTAAACTTAGTTATAAAAATCAAACGCGTCTAGCTTTGAAAAAGCCTTTTAGAATATCGCTGCATTCATTAGAATATAGCCATTCTACTTCTGTATGATATCTTAAATAATCATTTTCAGTTATATTCACTACAGAACCACAGGCTCCTGATATTGGATCAAAAGTGCCTACGTATACCTTACTAATTCTACTTTGGCATATACAAGCTGCACACATAGGGCACGGCTCTAAGGTAACATACATCTCACATCCATTAAGTCTCCAATTATTTAAATATTTTGCCGCTCTTTCAATTGCAATAATCTCCGCGTGTGCTGATGGATTCTTAAGGCTTTCTTTAAGATTATGCGAAGTTGCTATAATCTTATTGTCCTTCACAATAACAGCTCCAACAGGCACTTCTCCTTCTTTTTTTGCAAGCTTAGCTTCCTTTATTGCTTCATTTAAAAATTCATTTTTCATTTTCCAACATCACCACAAGCTTATTTTTCTTGTATTAAGGGTTTTATAGTTAAACTTAATTTGTACATATTTCAAAATGAAAATCTTAACAGTATATATGTATATAACTATAACTGTTCCCTTATTAATTATAAAATCTAATCTCTCTATTAATCAAGTTAACTATAAAACCCTAATTTATAGTTAATGCTCAAAAACTTGATTATTTAATACCTTTTCTATTATTTCGACTAGTTCAGTTCCTTCAAACGGCTTGGCAATAAAATATTTTGCACCTAATTCAACCGACCTTTTAACAGCATCTTCTTGTGCCATACTAGTTATAACTACCACCTTAGCCTCTGGATTATAATTTAAAATATCATTTAAAGCTTTAAATCCATCCATCTTATCCATTGAAACATCCATTGTAACAATCTCCGGCTTCAATTCTTTAAATTGATTAATTGCGTTAGGTCCACCTTCAACTTCTCCAACCACCTCGAAGCCATCATTTTCAAGTAAATTCTTGACAGTCCTGCGAGCAAGTGCAGAATCATCAATGATAAGTACTGTTTTTTTCATAACCTCAATCTCCTTTTTAATTCAATACCTTTTAATCACCATAATTACAATTTTTAAACTAATTTTATATTGTTAGCATATACTATAATGTATTTTTTTTCAACATACTTTTTTATAATACAATAGAGCACTGCAAAATTTGCAATGCTCTATTGTATTATTTTCTATATACAGCTGGCATAACATACTTATATCCTATATCTTCTATATCAATCCCCTCGGAATGTCCTATAAATAAATATCCACCCTTTTCAGTATTATCATAGAATTTTTTTATTAATCTCTTCTTAGTATATTTATCAAAATACATCATAACATTTCTACAGAATATAACATGAAACTTTTTCTTGAACGGAAACACTTCTTCCATAAGATTAAATCTTCTATAAATTATATTATCCTTAATCTCCTTTCTCACCTCAAAGTTATTACTGTCTATTTTTTTGAAATAATTAATCTTCCAATTAATCATAACGTCTTGTATTTCTTTAGCACTATATACACCTCTTACAGCTTTATTAAGAACCTTACAGGATATATCTGTTGCTAAAACTTGTCTTTCCCAAAGGGAATCGTCTCTCATAAAAAATTCATCTAATATCATAGCAATTGTATATGCTTCTTCTCCAGAAGAACATGCAGCACACCATATTCTAAGATCATTATCCTTAATTGTACTTTTAAGATAAGGAAGAACTTCATCTCTAAAATAATAAAAATGTTCAGGCTCTCTCATAAAAAATGTATGATTTATAGTTATAATATCAAGAAATATCCTTACACATTCCCCTGTCCTATCATTCAATATTCTATGATAGCCCTCTTCAAAACTATTTGCTTTTATGATATTTAAAAATTTATCAAATTTGTTTGCAAATATATGTCTGTCGCTACTTTTTAAGTTGATTCCAAAGTTCCTCCTTATATAATCAGAAATCTCCTTAAATTGTGTTTCGTTTAGAATTCTCATTAATATTTTCCAAAGTCGCTTCCGTACATATCCATATTAGACATTTCATATGTTTTTGAGCCACCTTTAGTTGCTGCATGCTCCATTCCATAGTTTTCGCCATAATTAAATCCACCTTTTCCTTTTAGCTTAAACTTTGAAATTTCATTCTTAAGAAGACTAGCTTGGCTTGCAAGTTCTTCACTAGCTGCTGCTGTTTCCTCTGAAGTTGCTGAATTATCTTGAACAACGCTAGATACTTGTACTATTCCCTTATTTATTTGATCAATTGCGATTGCTTGCTCATTAGATGAACTTGCTATGTTATCCAGTAATTGTGCTGATTTAGATATTCCTTGAACTATTTCATCAAGTGCAGCTGCTGTTTCTTTAGCAAACTCAGTTCCAGTTTCTACTTTTCTAATGGAGTTTTCTATCATTTCTGTTGTTTCTCTTGCTGCATTAGCTGATTTAGCTGCTAAATTTCTAACCTCTTCTGCAACAACTGCAAAGCCCTTTCCATATTGGCCAGCTCTTGCTGCCTCAACTGCTGCGTTTAATGAAAGAATATTTGTCTGGAAAGCAATGTCATCTATAACTTTTATTATTTTTGATATATTCTTTGATGCAGCATTTATATCATCCATGCTATTTAACATTTGCTTCATTTGATTATTGCCTTTTTCAGCATTACTTTTAACTTCATTACCAAGTTCACTAGCTTCAGTTGCATTATTAGCATTTACCTTTGTTTGTGAAGCTATTTCTTCCATTGATGAAGTCAATTCTTCTACAGCACTAGCTTGATCTGAAGAACCTTGAGAAAGCATTATACTTGAATCAGATACTTGCTTAGAACCAATAGCGACCTGATCTGCAGCCGTATTCATGCTGGACATAACTAGGTTAAGGTTAGAAACCATTTTATTAAAGGTATTCATAAGAACCCCAATTTCATCTTTTCTGTCAGTTTTAAGCTCAACATCTAATTCACCATCTGCTATTTTTTCAGATACCTCAGTTATCTTTTTCATAGGATTTCCTATTGAACGAGATGTTAAAACAGCCATAGCTACACCAAGTCCAGCCCCTAAAATCACAAGAATGATTGTTTCAATAATTGATGTCTTGGCTGTTGCAGAATTTTGATCTGTGGACTCTTTAGCTAATTCTTTTTTCATATCTGTAACATTTTTTATAGAAGTTGCAAGTTTATCATGTGCTACTGTAAGCTGATTTCTAACTATAGCCATAGCTTCTACATTTTTATTTTGTTTGCTTAATTCCATTGCCTGCTGAGCATATTGTACATATTCTTTCTTAGCATCCTTTATTTCACTTAAAATAGTCTTTCCATCTGCAGTTAAAATAGTTTGCGAAAATGATTCCAATACTTTATCAAAATCGCTACTTGCTGCATTAAAATCACTTGAAAACTTATCCATTTTATCCATTTGAGTTTCTATTACAACATCTCTAACTCTTGCACGCATAGTTCCAAAATCATTTGATATTGAAACCAATTCTCCTGTAGGTACTAACATTTTCTCGTAGGTCTCCGTGTTTGAATTATTAACCTTATTTAAATTCAAAATTCCAAAAACACCTGAAACTGCAGAAATAAATATTATAACAACAAAACCAACTAAAATTTTGGAACTAATCTTCATATCATCATACCATCTCATCTATTTATCCTCCCTAATTTTGTTTTTTGGTCCCAGTTTATTTATTTCCTCAGAGCTAATTAATTTTCCACAGTCTAATATAAAATTCATACCATCGTGGGTTTTTCCAATGGCTTTGATATATCCATTTTTATCCTTACTTATCTCTGGAGGATCCATTATCTCATTCTCGCTTATTTTCAATACCTCCAGAACCTTATCAACTATAATGCCAATCAACATGTCCTGAACATCTATTATTACTATACATGTTCTATCATTATACTCCTTGAAAATTTTATTAAATCTAAGTCTTATATCGATTACAGGTATAACCTTTCCTCTAAGGTTAATAACTCCCATTATATATTGAGGCAATTCAGGGATCTCACTAATAGGGCTTATTCCTATTATTTCAATTACATGTTTAATTTCTATACCATACTGCTCTCCGTCAGTAATAAAAATTAAAAACTTGCCATTTTGTGTGTCTTCCTCATTTATAATGTTCCCCTCGAATTCAGACATTTCTCCATCTCCTCTCCACTAAAAATCAAGCTGAATTTTTTATAATGAAATGCTTATACCTTCTTTAAGGAAGCATTTATAAACTCACCAACATCTAATATTAAACTTATATTTCCATCTCCTAGTAAGGTACATCCTGATAGTCCTTTTACGTTATTATTATTTTTTATATACTCAGGAAGTGATTTTATTACAACCTGCTGCTGTCCAACAATTTCATCTGCGAAAATACAGGTCATTTTGTTGTTCTTTTCAACCATTATGAGTATTCCATCTGAGATATTCTTTACTGATGTTTTGAGATTATAAGTTTCATGAATTCTTATTACAGGATAACACCTTCCTCTTATAGTAATCATCTCGCTGCCATCCATATTAGATAGTATTTTACTTGAATCAGGTTTAAAAAATTCCTTTATATCTAATGTAGGTATGGTGTAATAGGATTTACCAACTTTAACATTTATACCATCTATTATTGCTAAAGTAAGAGGTATTTTAAGGATTATAGTAGTTCCCTTACCTTCTGAACTACTTACATTTATCCTTCCTCCCATATCTCCGATGTTTCTGGAGACAACATCCATTCCAACTCCCCTTCCACTAAATTCTGTAACTTCATTATTGGTGGAAAATCCTGGTTCTAATATAAGGCTACATGTCTTTTCATCAGAAACAATTTCGTTTTCTCCTATCAAGCCTTTTTCTTTAGCCTTTTGTAAAATCTTATTTTTATCGAGTCCACCACCGTCATCTTTAATTCTTATGACTACATCACTACCTAAGTTTTTTGCTTCCAAGACTACTAAACCTTTTTCAGTTTTTCCACATCTCTTCCTCTGCTCTCTATCTTCTATTCCGTGATCTATCGAATTACGCACTAAGTGCATTAAAGGATCCGCTATGTGCTCAATTATATTTTTATCTACCTCAGTTTCTTCTCCTATAAGCTTAAGTTCCACATCTTTATCAAGTTTTTTGCTCATGTCTCTTACAATTCTTTTCATTTTTGCAAACACATTTGCTAGGGGAACCATTCTTATATCCATTACTGTGTCTTGAAGTTCTTTTATAACTTTATGCAGTTGTGTAGCCGCCTTACTAAAATTAGTAATTTCAAGTCCTCTTAAGTCTGGATTTTGAATAACCATAGCCTCTGTAATAACAAGTTCACCAAGTAAATCCATGAGCTTATCCACTTTATTTACATTAACATTTATCACGCTTGGGGCACTGCTGGTTATGTTCTCCTTCTTTTCCTCTTTCACTGGAATTTTATTAATATCTCTATTTTTATCTTTTTCTGTTATAGAAACGTATTCATTTTCTGTTATTTCAGAAATTTTAAAATTTTCTAAAAGCACTATGGCTTCAAAAACCTTATTAATTTCTTCTCTCGATTTATCTGATTTTAGAAACACCTTAAATCCAGATTCCTTTATTGTATTGCAGGTATCGTCATCTTCTAAAATATTCTCCGGAAAATAACAGATGTCATTTGAAATCGTTTTTAAAGTTTCAACAGCTGTATATGCCCTTATATTTTCCATACCGCAATCCTTCTGGAAAAATACAATACCTTTATAAAATTCCTGCTTTTTCAATGAATCAAAGAATTTTTTATTATTAGCAATTAATTCACTAGGGTCTCCATTAGCCTCCTCTTTATTTTTAATTTTAT
Source organism: Clostridium acetobutylicum ATCC 824 (assembly GCF_000008765.1). NCBI lineage: Bacteria > Bacillati > Bacillota > Clostridia > Eubacteriales > Clostridiaceae > Clostridium > Clostridium acetobutylicum. The sequence goes on along the minus strand of NC_003030.1, from coordinate 128,813 downwards.
CTAGTTCCTTCTTTATAAAATCAACATTATCTAAGATCAAATCTGAAATATTTGAACATCTTACACTTTGGCTTTTTTCTTCCCTTATAAAATAGAAAATATCCTCTAGGGAATGAGACAATTCCGCAATACCATTAAAACTCATCATAGCAGATGAGCCTTTAACGGTATGAACTATTCTGAAAATTTTATTGATTACTTCATCCGTGTAACACTTTTCTTCTTCATTTTGAAGTATTATATTTTCCAGATCATCTACCATTCCTGAAGTCTCAATCATATACGTCTCTAACATTGAATCATTTAAAGATTCCTGTGACATTAAATCACCACCTAACAAAGTTTTAGACAGCTAACACCTTATTAATAGTTTCAATCAATTGTTCTTGTTTAAAAGGTTTTACAATAAATGATTTTGCTCCACTTATTATAGCCCTCTTAACCATACTTTCCTGGCCCATAGCCGTTATCATTACAACTTTTGCTTTTGGATCATATTTAAGTATAGCTTTTAAAGCCTCAATTCCATCCATACCATCCATAGTAATATCCATAGTGACTATTGACGGATTATGCTCTTTGTATTTTGCAAGCCCAATAATCCCATTTTCAGCTTCATCAACAACTTCAAAACCATTGGCTTCAAGCATCATTTTAAGCGTCCTTCTTATAAAAGCTGCATCATCAACAATTAGAACTTTTTCTCCCACGCTAATGCCTCCTTATGATTGCTTTATATAAACATACAAAATTGTACATTATAATATATTTTTTGACTTTTTCAAACAAATAATTGAACATTATTATAATTATCGAATGATATACTTAGTTGTTTACATATATTTTATTGTATCTTTTTCTTTTTTCGCCAATTTATTTAATGCTATAAAAAAAAGTAAAGAGCCAACTTTATCGTTAGCTCTTTAACTTATTGAAAATCTAATTAAGCCCTAATTTTTCTCTTCTATCAATAATTTCCCTCTCAAGCTTATCTGCTGCTTTTATTACATCTTCTTCTATTATAAGCTTACCTCCTGTAATATCAGTAAGATCCTCTTTTAGAAGCTTAGAAACAACAGCACTTCCATCTATAAATGGTGAAATTGCAAGATGAAGAGGAAGTCCTAATGAAAGTCCAAAAGCTCCATCAGCTAATGCTTGTTCTTCTAACCATTGTGGTGCAGAAAGTACTAGAGGAAGTTGTGGTATATCTATTCCTAAGTATTCAGCAAGTTCTGTAGCAACAATCTCAAGTCTTCCTATAGCAAGGCATGGTCCAAAATTAAGTACTGGGGGAATACCAAGAGATTTACATACTTCTTTTAGACTATCTCCTGCAAGATCAGCTGCTGAAGGAGACATAAGCCCTACATTTTCAAGTCCACCACTGGAGCATCCTGCTGAAAGAACTATTATATTCCTTTTTATAAGTTCTTTTGTAAGTTCTACTGTAAATACATCATGACCTTTTGCTGTAAGGTTAGAACATCCTACTACTCCAGCAACACCTTTGATTTTGCCAGATGCAATCAAATCTACAAGTGGCTTCCAAGTGCCTCCAAGAAAATCTTTAAGAGATTTTTCACTGACTCCAGTTACAACATCATCATATCCATGATCTTTAGGTATATTAATTGTTACATCTTTTCTTCTATTTTCATAACTCTTAAGAGCTTCTTCTATTATACTATCAGTTATATTTTCTCTCTCTTCATAACTATACTTTATAAAATCAGCATTTTTCTTTTTAGCAACATCATCAACACAAATCATTTTAACTTCAAATTCTTCGGCAATAGGTTCTATACCTGGAAGAGTACAGTTAAACTCTGACATAATAAGGTCTATTCCACCTGTTGCAATTAAAGCTTCACTTGTAAAGTTATTTCCTGCATGACCTGAAAATACTTCCTTATAATGTTCTCCTCTTAGTTGAAGATCTTGACCAACACATGTACATCCCACTAATTTAAATCCTTTAGCTCCTATAGCCTGAGCTTTCTTAGTAATATCTTCATCTATTAATCTTTCTTGAAGATGTTCTATTACTGAATGTTGATGTCCTGTTATCATTATATTTATATAATCCGGATCTACTACCTTGAAACCAACATTTGCCTGTCTTATTACTGGTTCACCAAGTATAACATCATTTAATAAGTTAGTTAAAGTAAGACCATATAGTCCTGTTGATATTCCAAGAGTAAGACAATTTACAGTCATATCTACAGGATCACTATTTAAATTTGTTGAAGTTTTTACTATAGCATCAAATACTTCTGATTTTGCTCCTCCTGGAAGTATATTAAGTTCCTGCCATTTTTTTAATCTTGGTGCATATGCTATTTCGCTTACTAATTCTGCTTTTTCAAATCTTGGTTTATATAAATCAGAAAGTACTCTATCTGCTATCATAACTGCTTTTTTGTGATCATCTTTTTCATCTATTTTAAACATATTTGCTAGCTTATTAAGAGTATACATTCCTTTTATAGGCTTCTTGTTTTCTCCTAAAGCCTTTAAGTTTCTAGCAGTAGTCTCCACAACGTGAACATAGCATGCTGTTCCTGCTGCAACTGCTCTTAAAAAGTTTCTAGCTACTATAGTGTCAGCATCTGCACCACAAATACCTCTTGGTGACTTTGGTGTTATTCTACATGGTCCATTAGCACAAAGCTTACAACAGACACCATCTTTACCAAACTTACATTTATTCTTTTGACTTTCCACTCTATGTTCTGACGTTTCAACATTATTTAACCCACATATAAAATCACGAAGAGTTTTGTCTGCATCATCGCAAACATGACAATTTTGACATTCACTCATTATAAAATCCTCCTTAAAGTATACCTTTTAGGTATAGTTTATGTTTTATAGAAAGGGACTTTTTATAAATTAAGTCCCTGATTATTACCGCTTTCCATCTTTCAAATCTTCAAAATTTATCTTTTCAAGGTTTTTAATTAAGTCACTTCTAACTAAAGAGAGAGCATTATGTATTTCACAAATACCTGTACGCTTTGCATTACAATAAGACGAATCTGTTAAGCACCTATTGACACATATGGGTCCATCTATCGCTTCTATTACCTCTCTTAGATTAATATCCTTCGGGTACTTATTTAACGCATAACCACCCTTTACACCCCTATAAGATTTTACAATGCCACTTTTTATAAGTTTCCTTAAAAGTTTAAGTAAAAATCTTAGAGGTAACTTTTCATGTTCTGCAATAGTTGCTGCATCTATCTTTTGTTCATACCCAAGCTTAGATAGGTATAGCACAACTCTCATACTATAGTCTGCTTCTTGTGTTATTCTCATATCCTTCTCCTGTTCAAAAGTATACCTAAATAGTACAGTTTTAATATACTACTTATGGTTACCCTTGTCAATAGTTTTTCTATAATTGCCCATTTTTTATAAAGTTTCTTAACTTTCCTCTTTTAATAAGTTTTATAAAATAGTACATTATAATAACAAAGCCTATTATTTCCGAAGAAAAGTAAACTGGATCTGATAACAGTCTTAAAATTCCCTCATTAAGCCAATGTCCTTCAGGTCTTGTAGGAAATGTAGCGCCTAAGAATGGCCAAAATAATATTCTTCCGTATAGCCACATACTATCAAGAATAAGGTGAATAGCGCTACCTATTCCAAGCATCAAAATCCCATTTTTTTTGTGTCTTAATTGCCTGTATAATCCAATGCAAAGCAGTACAGCTGAAAACAACAGTGTATGCCCGAATATTCTGCTATTATGAAATACATTTCTGAAAAAAAATGCTCCTATAGGTTTATCAATAAGATCCGGAAGTATAGAGCCAACAAGCAAAAATCTATAATCAATATCTTTTTTCTTTGATAAGACAGTATTTTCACATATCTTTACGGCTCCAGTTGTTAATCCTAAGTGTCCAAAAAATATCATACTTTACCCCTCTTTAGCTTCATATTTTTCTATATAATATCTACATCATTCTTCTTCATTATCCCCAGTATTTGCTCACTTGGAACCTTATCAGTTATGATAACATCTATATCTTCAAAATGTGCGAATTTATATGTTCCTCCAAAATAAAATTTGCTATTATCCATAACTAGATATACTACTTTACTATTTCTCATTATAGCCTTCTTAGTATTTCCGTCCTCTACTTCGAAGGTAGTGACACTATTATCATATAAATCAACACCACAGCTTCCTATAAATGCCTTATTAAATTTATAATTAGATATAACATCTATAGTCATTGAGCATGCATAACCGTTCAAATCTTTAGAGAGAACACCTCCTGTAGATATTACCTTTATATTATTTTCCATGTTTAATACAGAGATTATATCTATCATGTTGGTAATAACCGTTACCTTCTTATCACTTTTAGATAGAAATTCAGCTAACATTATATTGGTAGTTGATATATCCAAAAATATTGTCTCATCATCCTCTATTAAATCAAATGCCTTCTTTGCTATTATTAACTTTTCTTTCACATTCGCATTTCTTCTATCACTTATTTTATTGTAGTGAGCAGTCTTTCTTATGGGTATTGCTCCACCATATGTTCTTTTTAGGAAATTATTATTCTCCAAGTATCTAAGATCTTTCCTTATGCAGTCCTCTGTAACATTGAATTTTGAGCTCAAATCTTTTACAATTACTTTTCCTTCTCTGTTTAAAATGTTGAGAATAGTATCGTATCTTTCTCTTGCAAACAAATTTAAATACCTCCATTACTATCGATAAAATAAATTATACCATACTGACGCTATATAACAAAACACCCTTAAAATAAGCTTTCTCGCCAATTATAAAGGTGTTTTAAGTTACCAACAATTTTTTATCTATAATACTTTATTTAAAAAATCTTTTGTTCTATCTTGAGTTGGATTTTTAAATATATCATCTGGTGTTCCTTGTTCAACGATATATCCATCAGCCATAAATATAACTCTGTCTGCTACTTCTCTTGCAAAGCCCATCTCATGAGTAACAACAACCATTGTCATTCCTTCTTTTGCAAGATCCTTCATTACTCCAAGAACCTCTCCAACCATCTCAGGGTCTAAGGCTGAAGTAGGCTCGTCAAAAAGCATTATATCTGGATTCATAGCAAGAGCTCTAGCTATAGCAACTCTCTGTTTTTGACCTCCTGAAAGCTTATCTGGATAAGTATTTGCCTTATCATTAAGACCAACCTTATCAAGAAGCTTGAATGCTGTCTTTTCAGCTTCTTCTTTTGACATTTTATTTAACTCTATTGGTGCAAAGGTTATATTTTTTAAAACGCTTAAGTGCGGGAATAGGTTAAAATGCTGAAACACCATTCCTACGTTCTCTCTTAATTTATCTATGTTAATATTTTTATCTGATATATCTTTTCCATCAATCATTAACTGTCCTGCTGTTATTTCTTCAAGTCTATTCATACATCTTAAAAGAGTACTTTTTCCTGAACCTGAAGGTCCTATTATACATACAACCTCACTTCTATCAATTGTAAGATTTATTTCTTTTAATACTTCATTAGAACCATAGCTCTTTTTTAATTCTTTAACTTCTATTGCTAAATCCTTACTCATATTTTAACATACCTCTCAATCTTCCTTGATAAGATAGATAATAACTTGATTACTATAAAGTACATAATCGCAACTATTAACCATATCTGGAACGCCTTAAAGGTAGCTCCTATTATTATCTGTCCTGTGTTAGTTAATTCCTGTATTCCTATAACAGATAATATTGACGTATCTTTAAGCGAAATTATAAACTGATTTACAATTGAAGGTATCATTACCTTTACTGCTTGTGGAAATACTATTTTAAGCATAGCAGTTCTATATGGTATACCCAAACTTCTTGCCGCTTCCATCTGCCCTTGATTTATTGAAAGTATACCACCTCTAAAGATCTCAGACATATAGGCTCCCGCATTTAAGCTTACCGCTATAATTCCTGCAACTACAGGATTTATTTTAAGACCTGAAAGTCCTGGTATTCCGAAGAATATGAAAAATGCTTGTACTAAAAGAGGTGTTCCTCTTATTATATCTACAAACCATCTTGCAAGTGTATTAAGTACTTTGCTGGTGCTTATACTGAAGAATCCAAATATAGCTCCAATGAAAAGTGCAATGATCATTGCTATAACTGTAATAAATAATGTCATACCAAGACCCTTTAAAAGCTGTGGTGCATACTGCTTAACTAAGTTATCTTGTTCTGGCTTAAAAGCTTTAGCATTCTTTGAATCTTTACCAGTCTTTATATATTTACTAATAATCTTATCATACTCGCCATCTGCTTTTATTTTCTTAAGACCATCATTAAACTTCTTTAAAAGTTCTTTATTAGTACCCTTCTTAACTGCAAATCCGTAAGGAGAAGTTGTAATTTTCTCATCTCCAACTATTTTCAAGCCTGAATTTTTATCTATTGATATTTTATAAGCTATTACAGGATAATCTTCAAGAGTTATATCTGCATTACCATTCATAACTGCTTGAAACATTGAAGGACTATCATCGAAGTATTTTAATGTTAATCCGTATTTTTCCTTGTTTGCTTCTGCATAAGCAGCTCCAGCTGTTCCCTTTTTAAGTGCAGCCGTCTTTCCTTTTATGTCATTTATTGTTTTAACGCTTTTATTATCTGATTTAGCAACTACACATAGACCGGAATCGTAATACGAGTTTGAAAAGTCTAAAGTTTTCTTTCTTTCATCATTTATGCTCATTCCAGAAACAGAACCATCAACTTGATTGGATTGAAGTGCTGGTATTATACCATTGAAATTCATAGGTTTTAAGTCATAAGTAAAGTTCTCTTTTTTAGCTATGGCACTCAAAATATCTATATCTATTCCTTGGTAGTCACTTCCTGTCCTAAATTCGAATGGAGCATATGTTGCATCTGTTGCTATTGTATATTTTTTACTTGAAGTCTTGCTTTTATCACTATTACTGTTACTATTTTCACACCCCGTTAATAATATTGCAAAACACATCATTATAGCTAAAACTAATACTAAAAATTTCTTTTTCAAATTGACCCCCCCAAAAGTTATATTCACTAATTTATTGTAGGTTTTATTATATATAGCTAAGCCTTTAATTTACGTATACATCGAGACTTTTTCAATTTAATTCTTATTAAATACATAAATTAGGTTTAACTTTAAAACCAATATATCATCTCAAATAAAAAAGTTAATGTATAAACTCATTAACTTCTCAAATTGGTTTTTGTTGTAATTTTCACGTCAAAATTCAAGTTAATTACTGATTTTAAAAAATAGCAACATTATTATTCGCCAATTATCAACATAGTAATATTATATTAATTAATATATTAATTGTCAACCAAAACGTTGCATAGTGCTTTCTGAAATCTTGCAAAAATAATGGCTAGCATCTATTTAATGCTAGCCATTATTGTTAAATTATACCTAGAATATTATCACTTATTTTACCATCTTTATCTACAGTAATTTCTATATACTCATCAGACTTTTCTTTATTTGCTACTATAACTATTATTCCATTCTCTCTTAGAATCTCTGCTGCTATTCCGCTTTCATCTGAAGCCAAATAATATGCCCTTTGTCCTAAATCAAAAAGCTTTCTCTCTAGCTTTAATGCAAACTGCACGGTTACTTCTTTGTTTTCTCCATTTATTACAATCATCTTTCCGTAACTACCGAACTTTTTTTCTCTCTCTTCTTTTGTAACAAGGCTTCTTATCTCTTTATTATCTCTATATGTCTCTAACCCTTTTAGTATAATTCCACCGCCACTTGTATTATAGTTATCTATAATTACAAATCTGCCAAGTGCTTCGTTATCATTAAAGGCATCAAAGCATATTGGCTTCTTTGACTTTATAACAATTTCAGCAACATCATTTTTATTTATATGATCTGCACCTGTTATTTCTTCAAGAGTAGCTGCATCTATTACCTTTTTTATTTCTTCAACTTCAGCTTCTATCTCCTGAGTTGCAATTTTAAGTTTATATTTCTTTCCCTTTTCTAATGGTTCTTTTCCCATCCAAAATACATTTGCATTAAAAGCATTTGAGACAGTTACACCATCATTCTTATGGCATATTATTTCTCCCCTTTTGTTGTAGAACTCATCCTCTACTGTTATACCTACCGACATTTTTGCAGACACCTGCTTCTTCTTGTCCTTTTCTTGCCAAAACTCCACAGATTTAACCTTTGTTGTTTTGCCTGAAGGATAGAATACTATTTCATCTCCTTCTTTAAGAGTTCCAGATTCTATTCTTCCTGCTATAATTCTTCTATTATCAAATTTATATATATCTTGAATAGGGAATCTTAAAGCCTTATTTTCAATCCCCTTCTCCTTATCTACGCTATCCATAGTATCTAAAATACTCTTTCCTTTATACCACGGCATTTTTTCAGATTTTTTTGCCACGTTATCTCCAAGAAAAGCTGATATAGGAATATATGCCTCTGGGTATATGTTTAAGTTAGCTAAAAAGCTATTAAATTGTGTAACTATTTCATTATATCTTTCTTCTGAATAGTCCACTAAATCCATTTTATTTACAGCTACATATACCTTTTTTATACCTAATAGTGATAATATATATCCATGCCTCTTGGACTGCTCCTGTATTCCTTCTTTGGCATCTACTACTAATATTGCTGCCTCTGCGCTTGCCGCTCCAGATATCATGTTTTTAAGAAATTCCTTATGACCTGGAGCATCAATTATGACATAATCTCTTTTCTTTGTGAAAAACTGAATCATAGTTATATCTATTGTTATTCCTTGCCTCTGCTCTTCTTCAAATGCATCTAGTAAAAAAGCATATTCAAATTTCTTTCCTTCCTCTGCTGAAATCTTTTTAACCTTTTCTATAGCTCCATCTGGAAGTGAATTTGTATCATAAAGAAGTCTTCCTATTAAAGTAGACTTACCATGATCTACATGTCCAACAAATACTACATTTAAATTTTCTCTTGAACTCATAATCTCCCGCCTCCTACATATATCCGTGTTTTCTAAGTTTCTCAAGTGCGTGTGGATCTGCTTTATCTTGTGCTCTTCCACTTCTTTCTGTCTCATTTGTATTTTTAAGTTCTTCAATTATCTCATCAAGCGTTGAAGCATTTGAATCTATTGGTGATGTACATGGCGCACATCCAAGACTTCTATATCTCTTTCCATTTTTAGAAAAATACAAACTAACTACTGGAATATTCTCTCTTCTTATGTACTCCCATATATCAAGTTCAGTCCAACCTAGAAGGGGATGTACCCTTATATGGTTTCCTTTCTTAAATTCCGTTTTAAATTGATCCCATAATTCTGGTGGTTGATCTGTATAATCCCATTCTGAATCCGAGTTTCTCTCACTAAATACTCTTTCCTTTGATCTAGAACCCTCTTCATCTCTTCTTACTCCAACTATAAGTCCTTCAAATTTATATTTATCAACTACTTGTTGAAGCCCATCGGTTTTTAAAGCCTTACAGCACTCAAGTCTTCCTTTATGAGGTCCCATACCAGCATTAAGTGCATCCCAATTTGTATTAACAATTAAATTCAAATCATATTTCTTAGCTACTTCATCTCTAAATTTAATCATCTCTGGAATTTTATGCGTAGTATCCACATGTATAAGTGGAAAAGGGCAATTTCCAAAGAAAGCTTTCTCTGCAAGCCAAAGCATTACTGTAGAGTCCTTTCCTATAGACCACAACATGCCAAGCTTTCCAAAATGCTTATAAGCCTCTCTTAAAATATAAATACTTTCTGCTTCTAATCTGTCTAAATGATCCATTTAAAATCCTCCTTAATTTTTCTTTTCAAGACCACATTTATATCTAATATTTTTTTCAACTTTTTCAAATAACAATTTGTCAAATATAAGGCCAAAAGCAATGATAATAATCATAACTGCCATAACTTGGCTTATATCACCCAATTCCCTACCTGCCGTCAAAACCTGCCCTAAACCTTTTGTTGCTGAAAGCATTTCACCAGCCATTAATGCTCTCCAGGCAAATGACCACCCTTGCCTCATACCTGATATAATTTCAGGAAGTGCTGATGGAATTACAACATCGAAATAAAGATTTTTTCCTCTTGCTCCCATGGTCCTAGCAGCTTTAACATATATGGGATTCACATTTTTTACTCCTGATATTGTAGATATTGCTATGGAAAATAATGACCCAACAACTGTGACAAATATTATTGATCTTTCATCTATTCCATACCAAAGTATTGCAAATGGTATCCAGCAAACACTCGGAAGGGTTTGAAGTCCAAGCATAAGGGGAGTCAAATTTTCATCTACATATTTGTACTTAATACACACTAGTGCCAATGCTATTCCTATAAATAGAGCTATTATATAACCTATAACAAGTCTTGTTAGACTAGCTCCTGTAGCTATAAAAAGCGTATTATCCTTAACAAGATAAGCAAGAGCATTATACACTTCCCCTGGAGAAGGGAAGGTATATGCTTTCCAAACACCTAATATATCTACAAAAACTTTATAAATTAGCTCCCAAATCGCTATCAGAATTATATAAAACAGAACTCTTCTGAAAATTCCAGTCACTGTCGTACTCCGTTTTTGCAACCTTTTCCACCTCCTCTTTAAGGTCACGCATTACTTCACGAGCAACATATGATAAATCAACACTTTGCGCTTCCCTAGGCCTTGCTAGCTTTATTTCAAATATATTTTTTATTCTGCCTGGGTTTGCCGCCATCACAACCACTCTATCAGCCAAAAGCACTGCTTCTTCCACATTATGAGTTACAAATACTATTGTTTTCTTTGTTTCCCACCATATATTCTGAAGTTCAAGCTGGAGTATGCTTTTTGTTTGGCTGTCAAGAGCCGAAAAAGGCTCATCCATCAAAAGAACTTCTGAATCTAAAGTTAGCGCACGAGCAAGAGCCACTCTTTGTCTCATTCCACCTGAAAGTTCGTGTACATATGAGTTTTGAAACTTAGTGAGGTGAACCATTTTAAGGTATTTAAGTGCTTTTTCTCGTCTCTCTTCTTTTGGCACATCTTTTATTTTCATGCCAAATTCAACATTGTCTATTACCTTAAGCCAGGGGAAAAGTGCGGATTCTTGAAACATAAACGCTCTATCAGGACCAGGAGCTTTTATCTCCATATTATTTAAATATACAATCCCTTTAGTTGGTTTCTCTAGACCTGCAATTATATTAAGCAAGGTAGATTTCCCACATCCTGATGGGCCAAGTAAACATATAAACTCTCCCTTTTTTATAGAAAGATTTACTTCATCTAAAGTGTGTACTTTCTTTTCTTTTGATATAAAGTCCTTACTTACACCTTTTATTTCTATTCCCAAATCCTCATCCTCCTTGATCACAAAATAATTAATTTTTTACTTTATTTCGGCTTTTCCACTCTCTTTAAGCGCCCTATTTAAAAAGCTCAAATTGAACATATCCTTAAGATCTGCTTTACTCTTTATAAAACCTGCCTTAAAAGACCAATTAGCCATATCTAAAACTGCATCTTTTTCAGGATTATTTGTAACCTTTATTCTTTCAAAGGATGAATCCAATATCTTTTTAGACAAGCCTTTTCCAGTTATTTCTTTAAGTTGTCTATTTATAGCCTTTTCAGAATTATCTCTATTGCTATTTACTTTATTAGTTTCCTCTACAAGATTTTTAACAAATTTCTCTACTATATCAGGATGAGCTTTTACAAATTCTTTTCTTGCAACAACAATAGCTGTTGGATATTGTCCTTTTCTCCATATATCCTCATAGTTAAGTACAACCTTTGCCTTAACTTCATTTACAAGCCTAGTGCCCCATGGCTCTGGAACTAAAGCTGCATCTATTGAACCCTTACCCAAAAGCGTTTTTATATCTGAATTCTCTGCTTCAACAATTTCAACGTTTCCTCCCTTAGCTCTATCCTTAAGTCCATTTTCATAAAGAAGAATTCTGAGAGTTAAATCTTGAGTATTTCCATACTGCGGTATAGCAACTCTTTTATTCTTTAAATCTTTTACACTCTTTATGTCTGCACCTTTTTTTGAAACAAGTATTGCTCCTGCATCTGCTGCTCCTGCTATAACTTGTATATCTCCATTTGACTTTGTATATGCATTTATAGCTGGTCCTGGTCCAATGTATCCTATATCTACTTCCCCTGCCAGTAAAGATTCAACTTCGGCTGACCCAGCGCTGAACTTTTCCCATTTTATTTTAGTATTGCTTCCAAGTGCCTTTTGAAGTGAACCATCGTCTCGTTGAAGCAGTGCCTGTGAATGTGTTATATTACCAAAATAAGCTATTTTAACTTGTGACAGCTTTTCACTTTTTGTTTCACATCCTGATAAAATACCTATAGTAAAGATAATGGTACTTAACAAGACACCGATCTTTATTTTTTTCACTTCACTTCCCTCTCCCTTATTAATATTTATTTGATTCCTTCCTACTAGTCGTAATAATCTTTTCCTTGCCATCCTCATTAATCATATGCCACTCAAGTTCTTCACCTTTTTCACTTACATACATGTAGGAACCATTACCACCTATATCAGCACCCAAAAAATACTTTATAGCTTTAAATTTGCATTCTTTAAGACATGCAGTACATCCCCAACAGTCTTTAGGATATTTTATATATGCCTTACCATCATTATTTTTATCTATTAAGCTTCCAGGGCATATGTTTATACACTTTTGACATCCTACACATTTGTTTAGATCTATTTTAATGCTCATAAATCTCATTCCTTCCAACAAGATTTCTGTATAATATGTTTACTTTACCTTCCTTATATATAGAGTTTACATACTTAAGAAAATTTTCATCATCTCTAGCCGTATAGCTTTCGTTTTCCTCATAGCATTTCCATCTGGTTTCACGTCTTGCCTTAAGATGAGCAATAACAACCTTTGCTACATAAAGCCTATCTATAAGCTCAAAAATAAACAAAAGCTCATGTGAACCCTTAGCTTTAAGCTTATATGAAAGTTTTAAAAGCTCCTCTATTCTTTTCTCTGCTATATTAAGCTTTTCTTCAGTATACCTATAATGCTGAGATATACCTCCCGCGTATTCGTCCATAACCTTCTGCATTGCTTCTTCTATTTGTTCAATCTTAAAATCACTTTTTCCATCAAAGAAATCTTTTATTCTATGTATTATTTCATCTATTTCATCATCAGTAATTGTATTTAAATGCTTATTTGAAATGTACTCTATTGCATTTTCAGCAGCAATCTCACCTTCTGCAAAACACCCTGTAACATATTTTTTAGGACTTCCACCAGAAACATCTCCAGCAGCATAAAGCCCATCTAAAGTTGTTTTTCTTCTAGTATCAACCCAATATCCACTTGCCCCATGTCCTCCAACTATATAAGGTTCTGTACCTTCTATTTCTATATTTTGCTTTGAAGGATTTATATCTCTATCAAACCACTTCAAAGCTTGCGCTGGTGCCATATTTAAATAGGCTTTAAATAAATCTTGAACCTGACTTTCTTCAATTCCTTCAGTTTTTAAATAGCACGGACCATTACCATTTAAATTTTCCATAATAGTGCTATAGAGTCTGTTTATTGTTGTAGGCTTTCCATACCTTGTAACATATTTCTCGCCAAATGCATTAACCTGAGGAGTTTTTATTCCCTGTGCTATAGTTCCTGTTGGGGCTATAGTATCCTTGCATCTTAGTGCTATAAACCTCATCTCAAATGTAGTCATTTCTGCCCCTGCTCTTATTCCCATAGCGTATCCTGCGCCTGTATTAAAAGGTGAATACCACATTTTGTGCCTTGAGAACCCTGGATTATTAGGCTTGTATATACCTGCCGCTCCACCTGTTGCACATATAACTGCCTTTGCATAAATAATGTAAACCTTAGCTTCCTTAACTGAAAACCCAAAGGCTCCTATAACTTTTCCATCTCTAACAATGTAGTCAACTATGTTAACACCATTTAAAACTTCTATATTTTCTTTTTTCTTTAAAGCATCCACTAAAATTGGTTTTATATTTTCTCCATTTATTTTTATACTTCTTTTTCCTCTTGATACATACTCTCCAGCTTCATTTTTAAGTATAGTTAACCCCATTTTCTCTACTTTTTCTGTTACCCTATTAAGCCTTTTAGCCGCTGTATATATTAAGTCTTCCCTGACAACCTCATTGAATTCCTTTTTAACATAGTCAACAAAAGATTCAGGAGTTTCATTTTTAGTTATATATGCATTTAAAGCATTTACACCTGCCGCAAGACATCCACTTCTCTTTATGTTGAATTTTTCTACGATTAATATATGAATACTAGGTTTATTTGCAGCACTTATTGCGGCAAAACATCCTGCTGTTCCTCCCCCAACTATAAGAAGGTCTGTTTTTAAAATATCATGTGATAATTCCATACCCTGCCTCCTATAAAATTTTATGTTGTTTTAGATATTCAATTATATTGTCAACGCATTTTTCTTCAGTATCCTTATACGTTTCAACCGTAATTTCTGGCTTTTCTGGTTTTTCATAAGGTGAATCGATGCCAGTAAAATTTTTGATCTCACCATTTCTAGCTTTTTTATATATGCCTTTTGGGTCTCGTTTCTCACAGACTTCAATAGGACAATCTATATATACCTCTACAAAATCTTTCCCTAAAAGCTTTCTTGCATTATTTCTATCCTCTATGAATGGAGAAATAAATGTTGTTATTGTTATGATTCCTGCATCAGCAAACAGTTTTGCAACTTCTGATACTCTTCTTATATTTTCAGTTCTGTCTTCACTTTTAAAGCCAAGATCAGAATTAAGACCATATCTTAAATTGTCTCCATCCAATAAATATGTCAAGTACCCCATTTCATAAAGCTTCTTTTCAAGTGCAGATGCAACCGTTGACTTACCTGAACCTGAAAGTCCAGTAAACCATAAAACTGCACCCTTCTGTTTTAACATTTTTTCTCTATTCTGTCTTTTTATTTTAGTTTCCTGCCACACTACATTTGTACTTTTTTTATTATTCATACTCTCACCTCAAATTGCTTCCAGCGCTCTATCTATATCTTCTAATATATCTTCGATATCCTCTATTCCTACTGATAGCCTAAGAAGATCATCATACACCGCCATCTTTTCTCTTTCTTCCTCTGTATTATTAATGCAAATTGTAGATGCTGGATGTATTATAATTGTTTTGCAGTCACCTATATTAGTAGTATCTAGTATAAGCTTTAATTTAGCTAAAAACTTGTATGCATTTTCCTTTGTTCCAAGTCTAAAGGTAAGTATTCCTGAAGCTCCATCTGCATAATATTTTGTTGCCAAATCATAGTACTTTGAGCTTTTAAGATTAGGATAGTTAACATTTGTTACCTTGTCACTTTTCTCTAAATACGATGCTATTTTCATTGCATTTTCACAGTGCTTTTTCATCCTTAAAGATAAAGTCTCAATTCCTGTTAGTGACAAAAATGCATTAAAAGGTGACATTGATGCACCAATATCAAGTCCTGAGGTACTTTTTAGCTTGGCAGTGAATGCTAATTTATCATACTTTTCAGCATACTTTTGAAAATTTTCATATCTATGATTTTTATACTTTTCACTGCCACAATCAACAATCATTCCGCCTATAGCATTTGATGTACCATTGATATACTTTGACGTTGAATGAATTATAACGTCTGCTCCGTATTTTGAAGGATTTATTAGATATGGCGTCGATATTGTAGAATCCACCATGAAAATTATCCCTTTTTCCTTGCATACTCTTCCCACTGACTCAATATCCAAAATATCTAATTTAGGATTGCCTATAGTTTCTGTATAAACAAGCTTTGTATTTTCGTTTATATTATTTAAAAGTGTCTTTTTGCTTATGTCTTCTAAAAATATTACCTTAACTCCAATATTCTGTAAGTTTGAAATTAGAGTATAGGTACCCCCATAAAGTCCTGTTGAAGCAATAATTTCGTCCCCGGGATGAACTATATTGGTTATTGCCATATATATAGCACTCATACCCGAAGCTGCCGAAGTTGCAGTAAGTCCTCCTTCAATGCTTGCCATTCTTCTTTCGAACTCCAGTACTGTTGGGTTTGAAAATCTACTGTATACATAACCAGGAAACTTTCCTTTAAATACATTCTCTAGCTCCTGAGGTGAACTATGCGCATATGCATTTGACATATATATCGGAACATTAGTTGCTCCTGTATTTTCTAAATTATAGTTTCCATGAATAAGTTTTGTTGAAAATTTCATACCTCTACGCCCCTTGTTATCTTATTATTTAACGCTTTTTGCATGTCATATAAAACATATTACTTTACTATGTAATGATGTAAAGTTCATCTCTGTATGTCAACTGAATACCAATTGCATAAGCATGTACTTTATTTCCCAATAATTAAGGTTTCGCGCCTATATAATATTAAAAAAACTTCTCTTAAAACTTTTGATCATTTTAGTTAAAATAGGGTAAAAACTTAATTTTCACCCTATTTTAACCACTTAATTCCTACTATATTAATATGAATATTATGTTTTAATTTACATTAAATTTATCACTTTACTATGGAAATGTCAATAATTTTTAGCACATCTATAATTATTTTTATAATTTATTCATTTTTAAGTAATTTATTAAGCCTTTCTACTAGAACCAATTGCCCTTGGGATATGGCTGTTAATTCCTTCATGTCCATGATTGTGTCTTTCAAATCTTCTGTTAACATATTTGAACATAGTAATATATCCTTAGGGATTTCCTCTATGGATTTATATACCTTTCTTTCATCATCTATAATATCCTTAACTCGAAAGAAAATATAATCCACATCATATAAAACTTCAAACAATTTATTAAAATTACTTACATATTTATTTTTATCTATTTCAAGTATATCTATTTCATAAGAGTTAGTGCTATTAATTTCTTTTACTAAACACTTACCATTATATATGGCATCTTCAAATTTATCTTGTAGCTTGTCTATTATTTCCCTTATATTGTTCACGGAATTATATGATTTTTCTGTAAATAACCTTATTTTATCTGATATAATGCTAAATTCTTTTATCTCTTTGCTAACTTTCATAGATTGAGCATATGCTCTAGAAACTAAAGTATTAATATTCTTATATGAATCTTCAATGATTCTATAAACTTCACCAGGTGTCTCAAATCCTTCTTTACTACTATTTTTTACTCGATTTTCGTTCTCATCTCTTTGACTCTTTAATAGTATATTTTTTATAATATTATCTAATTGATTTCCAAAATCCACAACTTTATTTAAAATAACCCCTAGTTCATCCTTTCTACTCATCTTGTATTCCATATCTACAGCCTCACTCTGGAAAATTCTATCAATAACATTTAATATCTTATTTAACATACCATGTATGTCATAAAACACAAAGCTCGCAATTAAAGTAATTACAAAAAAGGCTATTAAAACTGTAACTATAGAAAACTCTAGATACTTATCTATAAGTTTATTTTCCTCTATGTATTCTTGATTTATGTTTTCATCCATAAGTCTGTCTAATGAATCTATAATATCTGCTCTTATATCCTTATTTTTATTTAATTGAGCTTTTAGCTCATATTGATTATCATTGTCACCATAATTTTGTATCTTCGTAAGCACTGAGTTGTATTCATTTATACCTGTACCTATTTTGTTTATTAATCCCTTATAATTATCCAAATGCTTTACTTTATCTATTCTTCTATCCAGTTCAACTTTACTATATTCATGTGTGTTTCTATCGTAAACATATTGAACAATGTAATCTTGTGATATTCCTAAATCATCCTTCAATGAATTTATTACTTTCTCATTATAGCAATAAACCGAATTTATATCTCCACGCTTCTTTGAATACTCTGCTCTTATCTCTATCATGAATAAAACCACTATAACTATTAATAGTACATTTATCAATAACAAACTTAACAACTTAGACCTAATTGTAAAATTTCTAATAAAGCCCATACTATCTCTCCTCATTCCCTTTATACTCCTTAACATCAAATACAATTACATATATATATACTGTCATATTTTTATTAATGCCCATTAATATATTATATATGTTTTTTTGTAATATTAAATGTTTTTTTGTCGTTTTGTGGATATTTATTTTCATATAAAGGGTAAACTCTTTATTTGATTAACTCCAATGTTATAATTTGTAATTATTTTTAGCTTTTAATTATATTAATATTATACTTTTCTTTAGAATTCATATTTATATATACTATTGATCTACATTGTATTATATTTTAGAGAGTATTCATTAATATCTATATACTCGAACTTATTTACATTAAACATTTTTTATGAATTATATATCTTACCAATTAAAATAGATAAATTCTCCGCAAAATACCCCCATGCTAAATTCATAGCATGGGGGTATCCCTTATTAATTACTTCTAAACATATTAACTATAGTTGACGCTTTTGTAAAAATATAACTATGCACATGTATCTACTTTAACCACTTTGAAGCTTCCAATGCGTAATAAGTTATAATCATATCAGCACCAGCTCTTTTAATTGATAATAAAGATTCAAGTGCTATAGCCTTTTCATCTATCCAGCCCATTTTGGCTCCAGCCTTTATCATTGAATATTCACCACTAACGCTGTATGCAGCAACTGGAACATCAAATCTATTTTTAGCAGTTCTTAATATATCAAGGTACGCTAGTGCAGGCTTGACCATTATTACATCAGCGCCTTCTTCAATATCATCTTCAATCTCAAGCATAGCCTCTCTTGCATTTGCAGGGTCCATTTGATAGCTCTTTCTATCTCCAAATTTAGGTGCAGAATCCGCAGCATCTCTGAACGGACCATAGAACGCAGAACAATATTTAGCACTATATGCCATTATAGATACATTCTTATATCCGTTTTCATCAAGAGTAGTCCTAATTTCTTCAATTCTACCATCCATCATGTCTGACGGTGCAATCATGTCAGCTCCCGCCTTTGCATGAGAGAGTGCGATTTTTCCTATATATTTTAGAGTTTCATCATTATCAACATATCCATCATGAATAATTCCGCAATGTCCATGGCTTGTATATTCACACATACATACATCTGTTATTATAAATAGATCTTTATCAATTTCTCTTATTTTTCTTATTGCCTTTTGAATTATTCCATTCTCATCAAAAGCAGAAGAACCAATTTCATCCTTATAATCTGGTATTCCAAATAAAATTATACCTTTAACACCTGCATCATTAATTTCAGAAATAACCTCTGGTAGCCTGTCTAAAGAATAATGATAATTATTAGGCAGTGATGGTATTTCCTTTTTTATATTTATCCCTTCTACCACAAAAAGCGGATAAATAAAGTCATTAGGGCTTAATGTAGTCTCTCTTACCATATCCCTTATATAGCTATTCTTTCTTAATCTTCTATGTCTTCTAAACATGGTAACCCTCCTTAAAATTATAATTTTTTCATAACGTCTAAAAATCTTTCTATGTCTTCTTCTGTATGTTTTACTCCTAAAAACATTGCTTCAAATTGAGAAGGTGGAACATAAATACCGCTTGTTATCATATGCTCTGCAAACCTTGCAAACATTTTTGTATCTGATGCTTTTGCATCGCTATAGCTTTTAACTTCCTTAGCCTTATTAAAGAATATAGTCATCATATTCACACATCTGTTTACAACCAAAGGTATTCCTTTTTCTTTTGATATTTCTAATATCCCAGCTTCAAGCTTACTTCCTAGCTTATCCATATAGGTGTAATACTCAGGATTTTCGTGAAGCTGTCTAAGAGACGCATATCCTGCTGCCATAACAACTGGATTTCCAGACATGGTTCCAGCCTGATATACAGGTCCAAGAGGAGATAACTGCTTCATTATTTCTTTCTTTCCACCGTACGCTCCACATGGGAATCCACCTCCCATTATCTTTGCAAAAGTTATAAGATCCGGAGTTACACCATATAAACTTTGAGCACCTTTATAAGCAACTCTAAAGCCTGACATAACTTCATCAAATATCAATATACTTTGATTTTCTGTACATAGCTCTCTAAGCTTTACTAAAAATTCTTTTTTTGCTGGTATAACTCCCATATTACCTGCAACTGGCTCAATTATTACCGCTGCTATTTCATCCTTATACTTATTAAATAACACCTCAACACTTTCTACGTTGTTATACTCAGCTATAAGTGTATTCTCTATGCTTCCCTTTGGAACTCCAGGTGATCCAGGTATATTTTGCGTTAATACACCTGAGCCTGCCTCTACTAGAAAGCCATCAAAATGACCATGATAGCAACCTGCAAATTTTATTATCTTATCTCTTTTAGTATAGCCTCTTGCAAGCTTTACTGCACTCATAGTAGCTTCTGTACCAGAATTAACCATCCTAATCATCTCTACATTATCTACTGTAGTACATATATACTTAGCAAGCTTAAGTTCCAAGCTTGTAGGTGCTCCAAAGCCTACACCCTCATCTAAAACTTCTTTTACCTCATTCAAAACCTTTTGATTTTTATGTCCTAAAATCATAGGCCCCCATGCTTCTATAAAATCAATATATTCTTTTCCTTCTTCATCAAACAAATGCGAGTCCTTACCACTTTTTATTATAGGAGGATCAATATTTAAATCCATATACGCTCTTACAGGACTATTTACTCCTCCTGGCATATACTCTTTTGATTCCTCAAAAATTTCTTTATTTGTCACTGTTCAAACACTCCCTAATTATTGCATCTACACTGCATTCACTGCATGTAGAATATTCTGCATTTATTTTTCCAAGCTCTCTTCCTGTTATAGGTCCTATGGCGATTATACTCTTTTTCTTTATGTTCTTTTCTCCAAAAAGAGCTATCATATTTTTTACCGTTGATGGACTTGTAAAAACAATTGTATCAGCATTTTCAAAAGCAGCCTTATCATAAAGCTTTCCAGGAACTGTTCTGTATATAAAACACTCGTCAACACTTAACCCTAAGCTTACAAGTTGTTCCTTTATATACTTTCTAGAATTTTCACTCCTGGGGATAAATATCTTATCATCCTTCTTTAAATAGCCTCTAATCTCATCAAAAAGACCTTCTCCATTGTGTTTTCTAGATACTATCTCTGGAACAATTCCTCTTTTCTTTAGCGCTTCTTTTGTAGCATTTCCTATAACTGCAAACTTGGCCCTTACTTTTCTTACATCATAATCCTTTGAAGCAAGATAATCAAATAAGACCTCCACAGCATTTACACTGGTCAAGATTATATAATCATACTCTGAAATTTTATTAATGTATTCTTCTAAATTTGAGGCTGTATTTTCTATTTCTATAGAATGTACTTCTGTTACTTCTGCTCCAAGGTCAAGAAGCTCTTCTCTCATAGTTTTGCTTTGATTTTTAGATCTTGTTATACATATATTTCTGCCAAAAAGAGGCTTTTTCTCATACCAATTTAGCTGCTGATTGAAACCAACAACTTTTCCTACTACTATTATACAAGGTGAAGTCATATTAGCATTATCACATTTTTCTTTTATATCACTAAGATTTCCTATAACCTTTTTCTGAAGACTAGTAGTTCCCCTCATTACAACAGCGCAGGGCATTTTTGAATCCATTCCATTTTCTATTAGCTTTCTAGTTATATCGTTAAGCTGCCTATATCCCATTAAAAATATCAGTGTCCCATCAATTTTAGCCGCTGCACTAAAATTTATAGAATCGTCATTGGCTGTTTTTGCCGTAAATACATGAAAGCTTCTTGCTATGCCCCTGTGCGTTACAGGAATTCCAGCATAATTTAAAACAGCTACGGGAGAAGTAACCCCTGAAATCACTTCAAATTCTATATTCTCTTTTAAAAGACTTAGTCCCTCTTCCCCTCCTCTTCCAAAAATATATGGGTCTCCTCCTTTTATTCTACCAACAATATGTCCTTCTTTAGCTAGCTTTATTATCATTTCATTTATCTCATCTTGGGTTTTATAATGACACCCAGGCTCTTTTCCACAATAATAAATCTCACACTTTTCATTCAAATATTTAAGTATTCCCTGTCCTACAAGTCTATCATAAAGCACAGCTGTGCATTCTTTCATTTTTCTTATTGCCTTTAAGGTTATAAGCTCTTCCTCTCCAGGTCCTGCTCCTATTATATAAACCTTACCAGATCTTTTCATTACTTATCCTCCAAAATTTTTTCTGCAAGTGTTTTCCCTAAACTCATATAGTCCTCTATATTCCCACTCACATCTTTTTTTACCCTTCTTCCATCAATTTCGTAAAATCCCAATACATTCATTTGCCCATTAACTATTTCAGCATAAGCTCCAATTGTAGAATGGCAGTCCCCATTTAAAGTTCTCATGAAGCTTCTTTCTGCTTCAACACACATTCTGCTATTCTTATTATCTAACTTTCTAAATAAATCTCTATTCTTGTTTTCCTTCTTTATCTCTACTCCAAGAGCTCCCTGTCCAACAGCTGGAATCATTTCCTCTACAGAAAAATAATCTGTAATTATATTCTCCATATTAAGTCTCTTAAGTCCTGCCGCTGCAAGTATTATTCCATCAAGCTTTTCTTCTCCCATTTTTCTTATTCTGGTTTGAACATTTCCTCTTATGGGTACAACCTTTATATCATCTCTTAACATTTTAAGCTGAGCTGCTCTTCTGTTACTACTAGTTCCAATAACCGCTCCATTTTTTAAGTCCTTAAAATGAGTCCCGTCTCTAGATACAAAGACATCCCTTACATCAACCCTTAAGGTGACTGCCGCTATTTCAAACATATCTGGAACCTCAAAAGGAACATCCTTCATACTATGAACTGCTGCATCCGCTTTATCCTCTAAGAGAATTCTTTCTATATCCTTTATAAAAAGTCCTTTTCCCCCTATGTCCGCTAGTGACTTATCTAGGATTTTATCTCCAAGTGTTTCCATCAGTAGCTTTTCAGAGGAAATGCCATATTTATCTTTTAATACATTAATTATTAGTTCTGTCTGCACCTGAGCAAGCTTGCTCTTTCTAGTTGCTATTGTAAGCTTCATTATATAATTCACTCCCCGTTCAATTCTCTATAAAACATCTGAAGCACTATATCCGCTTTTCTTTTCTTATAAAAAAAATAAAAGTCATCTGAACAAACAAAG
Organism: Clostridium acetobutylicum ATCC 824; assembly: GCF_000008765.1. Lineage (NCBI taxonomy): Bacteria > Bacillati > Bacillota > Clostridia > Eubacteriales > Clostridiaceae > Clostridium > Clostridium acetobutylicum. The sequence goes on along the minus strand of NC_003030.1, from coordinate 105,577 downwards.
TTCATAATTTCTTTTTTTCTACTTCCCTTAATTTTATTTCTTATGTTTGCTGTATATTCTGAAAAATCCTCATATCTTTTAATAAATGTCATCGCTTTATCCAAAACATACTTTGAAGTTTTAGGACTTTTATATCTGGATTTAATAGAAAGCGAAAACATTTTTGAATCATTTTGATACGGTACAATATATAGTCCCTTTTCAGGCTCACCACAGTCCATATACATTTTATTTATATAATCGCAATCCTGCCTTATTTTATCATTTAACTTAAAATTATTTGTTGCTATTATAATTATATGGTAATGCTTAAGATAATCTCTTAAATACTCTCCTTTTATCAGTTTTATATTAGGAAATCCACTAAGCATATTGAACTCTTCCTTGAATTCCTTTGAAACTATAGTAATTAAACAGCCCATTTTAATAAAGTTTCTTACCTTTATAAGAGCTGCATTTCCTCCCCCTATAACTAGAATTTTTAACTTAGGAGAGACAAGCGCTATAAATAAATTTTCTACTTCTGAAATATCCTTCTTAATATCCTTAGGCAATCTTCTCCACGCCCTTTCAATTGCTCCTCTTTAAGCACTTCTATTGCTCTATTTATATATACATTTGACGTGCTTTTTATGAGCATATTTACAAGCATATCATTATCCTTTGTAGCTTTTTTATTCTTAAAGGTTTCATATCTTCTTTTATTTACGCTTTCACCATACAGCTTCAATTTTATAATATCAGGAACTATTTCCTGAACCTTTTGCCAATCATAGAACTCTACAATATACTTGGACATTATATGTCTATTGGCCATCATTATTTCTTTTCTCTTTTTTCTGTTATTATTATCTATCATGCTTATCTGATCTATGTCATATATATCTATATTATTTCTACCATAAACAGTCTCTTCAACATCTCTCGGTACTGCCAAATCGAAAATAGTGAATTTCCTGTAAGGAAGCTCTTTCTCCCATATTACAGGATGAGGTGCTGACGTACAGGAAATCATACACTCTACATCATCATAGTAACTATTCTTTTCATTAAAGGAAAGGACCTTTATTCTTTTATCTTTTATACTTACAGCTGCTTTATTTCTAACAACAATATATAACACATCAAAATCACTTGATAATATATATTTGCATACTAGAGAACCTACATCTCCAAAGCCAAAAACCATAAATCTTCTTAAGTTTTCCTGTCTTGCCTTATTAACAGCTATCGATGCAGATGAAACAGGTATTCTATTAAGCATAGATATACTTCTAAATTCTTTACCACAGGTAATAACTAACTGGAACAGCTTCTTTAGTTCACTACCTGAAGTTTTATTTTTAAGCGCAGTATCATATGCAGCTTTTATCTGCCCTAATATCTGATCTTCTCCTAAGATAAGAGAATCAAAGCCACATGCCACTTCCATTAGATGATTAATTGCCTCATCACCTTTACAATAGAAAAAATTCTCTAAAAAATTTATGTTCCATCCCATCTTTGAAAAAATCTCTTCTATAATTTGTTTCCTATTCTTCTCACTATTAAAATATATCTCAATTCGATTGCATGTACTTAATATGACAACTTCATTGCATACCTCCTTTAAAAGTACATCCTTATCTCCTATTCTTTTCTCTATTATTGAAAATTTTTCTCTTATTTCAACTTTTAAATCTCTTTTCAATGCTAAAAGTTGTATCATAAATCTCCGCAATAAAACATTTTAAAGCGGCTTCCCTCCCCGCCTTTATATATTTCAGTATAATTATACTAAACCTATCTACATTATATACTTTGAAAAGTCAATAAACAACAAATATAATGTGCTTATACATGCAATGTAGGGAAATCTATATTAATGATTTCCCTACATTATTATCAAACTAAATACTTATTTACAATACTTTTCAATTTCTCATCGTTACTTTCTACCCAATTATAAAACTCCTCGCCGCTTTCATGCACAATCTTTGCAATATCATATAAAAGGTAAGGAACTTCTTCCTTTAAAACATCTCCATAATAATCTCCAAGCCTTGTAGCTCCACTTTTTAATTTTCCTTTAAGATATAGCTCAAATACATCCTTAACCTCTTCAGAAACCCTCTTCTTCTTTCCACAAAAACCTATGCCGCTTATTTCATGGCAACTACATGAATTAGGACATCCTGATATATGAACTGCCGGAAGAACATCATACTCAAATTTCATCTTTTTAAAGTAATCTATTATATTTCTTAATGTAGCTTGGCTTTCTAGAAGCCCTATTTGGCAGGTTGGTACTCCTATGCATGCTGTAGAGTACTCAAGCCTTGTATTTCCGCCTATATGTTCTGTAATTTCAAGAATCCTTTCAGCCTCATTACCATTTAAATTCCTTATATAGAATCCCTCTGACATTGAAAGCCTTATCTCCACATCTTCAATATTGCTGGTTTCTTTTAATATATCCTCTAAATCCTTAATAGAAAGCTGTCCACCAACTGGATGAACATACACACTATATAATCCATTTTGCTTCTGACTAATTAGTCTTTTATTCTTAACAGTAGTTTCTATTCCATGCTTTGTATATGCTTTTTTATCTATTTCTAAATCAAGTTTTTCTTCACTCTTTACCTCAGATAAATATTTACTATAACACCTTATAAACTCTTCTTCTCCCATTCTTTCTAGTATGTATCTTATACGAGCTTTTGCCTTATTCTTGTAATCTCCCTCATTAATAAATAGCCTTGTCATAGCTTCAACGTGATAAAGAACATCCTTTGGCTCTGCAAGTTCTATAAAAGTAGCTGCAACCTTAGGATTTCTTCCAAGTCCTCCCCCTATGAATACCTTAAAATATTCATGTTCATTTTCTTTAATCGCCAAAAATCCTAAATCTGCTATAGTTGCATGTCCTATATCATCAGCATTATTTGAAAATGCTACCTTTAACTTTCTTGGGAATTTGTAAGTATATATTTTTTTCAAGAAGTGCTTTCCCACAGCTTCTGCATAAGGTGAAACATCAAAAGCTTCATTCTTATCTACTCCACTTAAAGGAGAAATTGCAACATTTCTTGGAAAGTTTCCTCCTGCTCCTCTTGAATATAATCCGTTTCTTATTCCTTCTTCCATTATATCGCAAACAGTATCAATTGAAATTCCATGAAGTTGAATAGCTTGACGTGTTGTAAGATGAACTGAATCGAGTTCATACCTTCTTGCAAAGTCACGAATAAGTTCAAGGTCCTTTCTTGATGCTATTCCAGAAGGTATTCTAAGTCTTATCATGAATTCTTTTCCGCTTCTATGGGCATATACTCCCATTCCACCTGATGCTCCTTTAAAATCAACTTTACTTACCTTTCCATCTAAAAAATCATGTCCAAGCTTTCTAAATTCCTCAATTTCACCTAGTAAAATTTCATTTAATTCTTTCATCTATACCTCTCCTGACTTATTTTCACTATTTCAATTTTTCATTGTAGTAATATTGTAACTATAGTATACTTTATTACAACCAATAAGTATAATATATATTATTTATTATACCTATCACAATTTCTTATGGGTGGTGAGATTTTTGGTAGAAGAATTAAAAACGTTTATTGCTGTAGTAGATAACAAAAGCTTTACTAAGGCAGCAAACTCAATCAATATATCACAACCAGGTGTAAGCCTCCACATCGCCAATTTAGAAAAATATTTTGGTACAAAGCTGATAGAACGTTCCAATAAACAAAGAACTATATTAATCACAAGTACTGGTAAAATTCTTTATAAACGTGCAAAACAAATACTCTCGCTTTTAAACGAAACAAAAGAAGAATTGAATAACTATACATACTCTCCCTCAGGTACATTAAAGCTGGGTTCAAGTATGACTATAGGCGAGTTTATTCTTCCTAAAATATTAGGAGATTTCATAAAAGAATATCCAAATGTTAAGATTGAGGTAACAATAGAAAACACTAAACATATATATGACAAATTTAAGAACTACGATATTGATGTAGCTTTAATTGAGGGAAACGTTCCTTTAGAAAACTATATGTTAAAAAATTTTTATAAAGATACTATGGTGGTTGTTTCTCACTCTTCTTTCAAATATGATAAAAACATAGAATTAAACAAATTCCTATCTAATCAGACCTGGATACATAGGGAAGAAGGATCTGGAACAGGAGAAAATCTAAATACTTTTTTAAATATTGAAAACATCTATCCTAAAAACATAATAATTTTAGGAAGTAACTATGCAATTAAACAAGCTGTAAAAAACAATTTAGGAATAACCTTTATTTCATCACTTGTAGTTAAAGATGATGTTAAAAATAAGGATTTAAAGATAATTCCAACAAAAACTGAATATCATAGATACTTCTCATATCTCTGCCATAAAAACAATTTATCTAAAGTAGCTGAACTTTTTATTCAAAAACTAAATGACTTATGATTTCTTTACCATCTTTACTAACAATGCTAAAATCCCCGAGGTTATAAGTGGTCCTACCGGAACTCCCCCTAGAAAGGCTGCTGCTGCAACGGAACCTAAAATAAGAGAAGGCATAACGTCACTGTGACCTTGGACTGTAAGATATCTAAGTCCAACTCCACTTAAATATGTTGTTAAAAAGGATAATACTAATGCTGTTATTCCAACAAATGAAACTAAATTGTTTTTTATATCTATAGCCTTTACATTTCCTTGAGCTATAGGTATAAGTATAGCTGCTGTAAGTAAAACTAATCCCCAAAACATTCCTTTATCATTCAAATAAGGAAAGATATATTTATCTAACCCTAAAAGCTTTAAAATTAATAATGCAGCCACAGAAATAGCTACAGATGTAGCTTTACCTACTATTGATATACCGAGTATTACTACTAAAATTATGTTTGATTCCAATTTACATCATTCCATAACAAGATTACATTAATTATTATTCAAATTTTTTTAATATATTCCGAGTTATCCACAGCATTAAATATTTTTTAATACTTATCCACATTATCCACAAGTAGCTGTCAATAACTATTTTTATTAGGAAAATAAAGGACTGTTTAAAAATGATTTTCTACCATTTTTAAACAGTCCTTTTCATAGCAAGTACAATATGTAAAGTTGCCCCAATTACCTTTAATTATATTGCACTAAAAGCCCCCTATATTATTTACTATTCGTTTGAAGGATTTTCATTAATCCAACTCATCATACCTCTAAGTCTCTTACCAACCTTCTCTATTTCTCTATCTGCCTCTATTCTTCTTCTAGCATTAAATGCTGGTCTTCCTGTCTGATTTTCAAGCAACCAATTTTTTGCAAATGTTCCATCTTGAATTTCAGTAAGTACCTTCTTCATTTCTGCTCTTACGTTATCGTTTATAAGTCTATTCCCTACAACATAATCTCCGTATTCTGCAGTATCACTAATTGAATATCTCATTTTAGCCATTCCGCCTTCATACATTAAATCAACTATCATCTTCATTTCGTGAAAACACTCAAAATATGCATTTTCAGCTGAATATCCAGCTTCTCTTAATGTATCATATCCTGCATTTATTAATGCACATATTCCTCCGCAAAGTACTGCTTGTTCACCAAATAAATCAGTTTCAGTTTCTATTTTGAAGGTAGTGTTCATAACTCCTCCTTTAGTTCCACCAATTCCTTTACCATAAGCTAATGCTATTTCTTTACCTTTTCCAGTATAATCTTGGTGTACTGCATAAAGACAAGGAACTCCTCCACCCTCTGTATATTGCCTTCTAACTATATGTCCTGGTCCCTTTGGTGCTATCATAAGTACATCTACATTTTTAGGTGGTACTATTTGATTGTAATGTATGTTGAAACCATGAGCAAAAAATAGTGCATCACCTTCATCTAGATTATCTTTTATGCTTGCTTCATATATTTGTTTTTGTTTCTCATCTGGTAAAAGTATCATTACAACCTGAGCCTGCTTTACGGCATCTGCAACTTCATAAACTTCAAACCCATAATCCTCTGCAACTTTCCATGATTTACTTCCATCATATAGTCCAACTATTACATTGAGACCACTTTCCTTTAAGTTTAAAGCATGGGCATGTCCTTGACTTCCAAAACCTATAATTGCTATTTTCTTATCCTTTAAATAATTTAAATCTGCATCCTCATCATAATAAACTTTTAATTCTTCCATAACACTTTTCCTCCTAAAAAATATTGTTTATAATAATTTTTAATATTATCTTATTTAAATATTCAATTGAATAAAAATTATGACAATTGAAATTTTATGAATATTTTGTATAATAAATCTGTAGAAATCCGTGGGTGCTATTCAATTAAGAATATTTAGAAATTTATTTATATAAAAAAACGGCCAAAATTCCCTGCTTGGGGCGAGAATTTTTGGTCGCGCGGTACCACCCAAATTTTTTACTTAAATAATAACGGTTCAAACCGGAAAAAGCCTACTGAAATTCAACTTTCGACTCAAAGGCTACCTTCAATAGCTATATTTATGAGTTCCCACCAGTATCTCACTCTCTAAAAAATAATCACTATTTACTCTTCCTCATCATTGTCTTTGTAATTACTATTTATTTTTAAAAATTACTGCACTAACATTTACTGTATGTGACGATAATAATACCTAATTGATGTAATGTCAATAGTTTTTTTGTTTTTTTAATAAAAATTCTATTTAAACGTTGTATCTATAACAATTTGTCACTGTATTTACCCTTTTTTAATAAATTACAAATTATATTCTTACCCTAATTATAATAAAATAGTTTCATAATATTGAAATTTATGTAATGTACTTATGGCAAAAATGGGCAGCCTTCAAAAACTACCCATGCTTATGTTATTTTAAAGTGCCAAATTCGTATCCTTGAACTTTCAAATAATCTATTATACTTGGAAGTGCCTTCGCTGTTTCTTCTTTTCCATAAGTATCATGCATTAAAATAACTAATTTATTCTTTCCATAAGAGGTTTTCTTAACATTTTGAATCAATTGTTCTGCCACCTTAGGTTTTCCTTCTGCATCATAATCATAACAATTCCAATCTATATCTACTAGTCCTCTTTGATTAAATATCTGCTCAAGTTGATTTAGATTAGCATCTCTAGTGTGTATTCTTGTGATTCTGCCACCAGGTATTCGCAGTATTCTAGTATTAAATTCTTGTCCCAAAACACTTTTTAGAGCAAAGTTTGTAGCATCGATTTGAGAAATAAATGTTTCTATATTTGTTTTGTTATTAGGAAATAGTTCATTAGGATTATGATCATATGTATGATTACCTATAGAATCACCATCATAGAACATTCTTCTAACAAGTTCCTGTGACTCATTGCTTAATTGTATATTAGAACCTATCAAAAAGAAAGTTGCATTTACATTTTCTCTCTCTAATGTATCTAATATTTTGGGTGTAACAGTTGTGGATGGTCCATCGTCAAATGTTAAATATGCTATCTTTTTCCCATCATTCTTATAAACCTGTTCAGTTAACGTTCCTGAATTTCCTCTACGGTTTTCTAGATTAGCCATAGCTTCACGAGCACTTGTTACTATCATATAACTTTTTTGAAAATCCTTAGCGCTATATACCTGATTGTCATCTACATTCTTTTTACCTTGCAACTTAAATACTGCTGCTATCACTGCACTTAATAAAACAATTAATGCTATAACTACTATAAATACACTTTTTAATTTTCTTTTTTGTTTGCTTCTCATTAATGATTCTCCTTGAAATCTTGCTTATTTATTTTTTTATGCAAATTTCCACCCCATATTTAATTAACCAGTAGATCTTACTGTTATTAGAAATCTCAACCCTAAATTTGAATGAAGCTTTATGATTGCTTCATTCCCCTATATCTTGTCCATAATGGCAGTCTACCTAAGGATTTATTATTAACAGCCGCTGCCATATAAGTTCTATTCTTCTAAGCTTTAGAATAACCCTCAAGCACTCTCGTTAAACCTTTCTCTTGTAGTCCAATAAATCATACATAACTGGTCATTGATAAAGACATTATGCATATCTTTTCTTTTGTAAATATATTTACTACATGTACCTTGATGTCCTACAATAAGCTTTATATTACAAGGAATATTATTTATTATAAGATTTTGCCGTTTGAGTATTGTCAGCGTACATCATATGAATGCTTATTTAATATTTCACAATATTTTGAGGGGTCCCATCAAGCCACTTAACTATATTTTCGAAGGTTATGTGCGCTCTTCTTACCATGGCTTCTTTTGTTGCAAAACCAACATGCGGTAACACAACTGTATTAGGTGCTTTAAGAAGCCTATACCCTAAATCAAGAGGAGGTTCTTTATCAAACACATCAATTCCAGCTCCAGCAATAGTTCCATTTTCCAATGCTTCTGCCAAAGCCTCATTATCAACAATTGGCCCTCTTGCTACATTTATTAATATTGCTGTTTTCTTCATTAGCTTAATTTTCTCTTTACTTATCATTCCTATTGTTTCTTGTGTTTGAGGAACATGGACAGAAATCACATCACTTTTAGCTAACAACTCATCTAATGTCACATAATTAACTCCAATTACTTCCAGTTCTTCTTTCTTACTTCTGCTATATGCTATAACCTTACAGCCAAAAGCTTTTGCAATCCTACAAACTGAAGCACCTATTAATCCTGTGCCTATTACTCCAAAGGTTTTACCACTTAAATCACTTTGAGAAAAGCCATTTTTTGTTTTTCCTTCCCTTGTTACTTTATCCAAAGGAACTATATTTCTTAATACAGAAAAAACAAGTCCAAAAGTTAATTCAGTAACTGATTCAGTGCTATATCCTGAAGCATTTGAAACCACTACTTCTTTATTATTAAGAGCACTCAATTCAACATGATCAACTCCTGTAAAAGCTATAGACATCATTTTTAATTTACTATCAGAATTTATTACCTCTGCCTTAAGTGGCATATTTGCAAGCACTATTACCTCTGAATCCTTTACTCTTTCTTTTAATACATTTGTATCTGTACTTTTTTCATTATAGATTACAATTTCATGTCCTCTATCTGTAATTGTTTTTGCAATACTTCTAATTTCTTCTTCAGAAATTCCAAGTGGTTCAATAACTGAAATTCTCATACAAACGCCTCCATTTAATCGCAAAAATATTTATTAATGCTTTTTTAACAATTCCTTTGGTATATGACAATATCCATTAGGATTCTTATCAAGATATTTTTGATGATATTCTTCTGCATCATAAAAATTCTTTAAAGGCAATATTTCTGTAACAATTGGAGCATCATATTTCTCTTGTTCTTTATCTTTAGACTCTAATATGACTTTAAGGTCTTCTTCATCTACATAGTAAATTCCTGTACGATATTGTGTTCCTTCATCGTGTCCCTGTCTATTCTTCAATGTTGGATCTACTACCTTCCAGTAAGCATCTATTAGTTTCTCAAGTTTTAATTGTTTTTCGTCATATTCTATATAGCAAGCCTCTGCATATCCTGTACTATCTGTACATACATCTTCATATGTTGGATCTTCAGTATTCCCATTTGCATAACCTACCTTTGTATTTAAGACTCCATCAATTGTATTGAAGTATGCCTCAACTCCCCAAAAGCATCCTCCTGCAAATATTATTTTTTTCATATTAAATCACTCCCATTTTTATATATTTATAAAACTAATTCAATTTCTCATATAAATCAAAGCCTAATATCTCTCGATTTATACACTACAACTCATCTATATTTGGTTCTACGTGAATAATTGCATTCCTTATATTAAACTCTTCTTTAAGAATTTTTTCTACAGCTTCCGTAATCTCATGACTCTCCCTAACACTCAAACCAGGGTCAACTAATATAATGGCATCTAATAAAATACTATTTCCATGTACCCTTGCCCTAATATCTTTAATATCACTTACGCCATCTATATCCTTTATAATTTTAGTTATATTTTCAAGTTTTTCTGGATCAAACGCATCTGTAAGATTATTTACCGCTTCACGGAAAATTCCAAAACCAGTCTTACATATAATTATTCCAACTAAAACTGCTGTTATTGAATCCATCCATGGGAATCCGAATTGAGATGCAAATATCCCAAATGCAGAACCAAAACCAACCATTGAATCTGAAAGATTATCTTTTGAAGAAACCATAAGTGCCGAACTGTGAATTTTATCAGCTACAGACCTATTATAACGATATAATGTATACACAACACTGGCACAAATCAACGATACAATAGCTGCTTTAATATCAGGCTTTTCATTTCTTAGAAATATAGTATTTTTAACTCCATTGTACACAACATCGACTCCAACTGCAATCATTATTAACGATGCTAGAAGTGATGATATAGTTTCCGCCCTCAAATGCCCATATGTATGCTCTTTATCTGCTGGTTTTCTCGCTATTTTTAGCCCTACAATAATTGCAATAGCCGCAATTATGTCAGTAGAACTATTAATTCCATCTGCTTTAAGTGCTTCTGACTTAAAAAAATAGCCCATAAAAAACTTAAAGATTGAAAGTACTACATATATAATTAAACTGATACGGACACCTCTCTCTGCAATTTTAAGATTCTTATAGTTATCCTCCATAAATATTTTCCTTTCTTTTTTTACTTTTATTATTATGTTCACCCTAACTAAAAATAATTAGTGTATTTATGGTATAATTACAATAAAAAGGAGGTATTGATATGTCCAATTATGAAAAGGTTTATATAGGCACTTATACTAATGGAGAAAGCAGAGGCATTTATAGTTTTAACATTATTTCAGACTCTAGAAAAACAACAGCTCCAATATTATCTTGCGAAATAGAAAACCCAACATACCTCACCTTTAATATGAATAATAAAACAGCTTATTCTGTTATTAAGTCAGGCAATTTAGGAGGAGCAGCTTCATTTTATGTAGATGATAGAAATAATCACCTTGAACTCTTAAATTGTAAATTTGGTTACGAGAATCCACCCGAAAGGTTTTCTGGAAAACAACCTTGTTATGTCTCATTAGATAAAACGAATTCATATCTGTTTTCTGTAAATTATCATACATCTAGAGTAGACGTTTTCCCTATAAGAAATGATGGAAGCATTGATACTGTATCTTCATTTGTGATCCATGAAGGCTTTGGTCCTAATAAAGAAAGACAAGAGACTTCTCACGTTCACTGTGCTGTAACAACACCACTTAACGACTTTCTTTGTGTTGTAGATCTAGGAACCGATAAAATAGTACTTTATAGGTTTGACGATGGCATTTTATGTAGATTTAATGAGTTTAAGTTAAAGCCTGGTTGTGGGCCTAGACATATAATCTTTCATCCAAACGGAAAAATTGCATATATAGCTACTGAACTTAGCTCTGAGGTTATAGTCTTAAAGTATTCTCCCCTAGATGGTTCCTTTGAAGAATTGCAGTACGTATCTTGTTTACCTACTGATTACACAGGTAAAAACGGAAGTGCTGCTATCCATATATCAAGGAATTCAAACTATCTTTATGTATCAAATAGAGGTCATAATAGCATTTCCTGCTTTCATGTAGATAATTCAACAGGACTCCTTACTCTAAATTCAAACACTTCCACTTATGGACTTTCTCCTCGTGACTTCGATTTATCATCTTCTGGTAACTTATTGATAGCAGCTAATCAAGATTCAAGTAACCTAACAATTTTTAGTGTTGATCAAGTTAGCGGAAACTTAAGTAAAATAACTTCTGATATATACGTACCAAATCCTGTTTGTGTGAAATTTTATCATGATAAATGATACATTTATCTTTCAGATCTTTTAATAACAATAGCTACATTGTTTTCAGTCGTAGCCTTGTAAAGATAACATGGATTTTGCACGCAAAAAATAAAGGCTTCTGATTGATTAGTGTACTTAACTACACCATAAAGCCCTTTCCATTCGTTATCATCATCTATTCTAACTATATCGCCTGGTTCCATACTGACCTCCAACTTTGTAATAATATCTACAATTACAGTATGGACCTTTTTTATGTAATTAATTCAAATCTCTTCTATGTTAACCCCTAGAAGCATTTTATTTTTAAAAACACAATGATATCTAAATTCGCCTTCTTCCTTAAGCATCTTAGGAAGATATTTAGGTACATTTGCTGCAATTCCAGTATTTTCAGGATTCATTACCCAAGATATCTTTTTCCAATCTAAAATCCCTTCTCGTGTTTTTACTGGTACAGAATAATTATAATTTGCAGGAACCTCTATCAAAAAAAGATACATGCCACCAATATCTTTATCTCCTTCATCCCATGTAACTATGCCTTTAAATTTGGCCTCTTGAAACTTCATTCCTGTCTCTTCATGTATCTCTCTAAGTATGCATTCCATTGGAGTTTCACTATTTTGAAACTTTCCTCCAACACCATTCCAACTTCCCATCCAGCTAGGCTTTTCTCTATTTAAAAGAAGCACTTCATCTTCTCTTTTTATAAAACAAATGGTATACCTAAGTTGATCCATTTTTATCCTCCTGAATCCTAATAACTATATATGCAATAAAATAAATTACTATAAAAAAAACTTTTTTATAAAACAAAAAGATTGGCACTATACCAATCCACAATATGTTATATAATCTCCTGACCTATGTCAAGTAAGTTAGCAAAAATATATGAGAGAGAGTCTCCTAGGCAAATCTAGGTATGTACCTCAATTACTTTAATGATAACATTAAAACTTCATTTTATCAACATATTTTTCATTTTTTATTCTATATTTATGCACATTTCTATAAATATATTACACCTTTATAGAAATTTTTAATTTAGAATTCAATATTTTGTTGACGAAATCACTATTCAGAGTAGCCACATGCCTTCCCAACCTAGCTTTAGATACAACTTTAATTTGCTCACATAAAATTGTTCCCGTTATCTTATTTACTTCGCCATGTACGAGCTTGTAATCCCCAGGTCTTAATTCAATATGAGTTGATATTTTTTTAGGCCTATTAGAAATCGGAACAATTATTGTAGTTGGTCCCTTTTCATTTCCAGTATCGTTTTGTATTATTATTGCAGGTCTTATTTTGTTTTCCTCAGAACCAATATTTTCTCCAAGTTGGCAGGTCCATATCTCTCCACGCTTAGGTATAGTACCATAGCTTGATTCAACATTATTATTAATAGCTATTTTATCATTCGCCCATTTTATGTACTCATAAACTTCCTTAAGATTATATGCTTTTTTCTTGAGATTTTGTATTTGACCATTATTAGATAACTTATCATTATTTAGCTTAACATATAATTTTAACTGCTGCTCAATCTCTTTTTTGGTTTCTTTAATGTAAGCCTGAAGTTCATCATCCCTCATATCCTTGATTCTAGTATTTTTCAAAAATAGTCCTCCTTCCCCCTTCTGCTTTTTTATATGTATATTTTTATTTTTGAAAATTTTCTTTAAATTTATGTGCTAATTTTTATAATTATTACTCAACCCTGTTGTAATTAAAAAATCATAATTTCAAAAAGATTTTAGCGTATATAGTATATATTATACCATAAATAAATCATGTAAAATATTAGCAAGGTACTATTTATAGAATTTTATTTATAATTTTTATAAGTGTAATACAAAAACTTGAATACTTAACTTAAAAATCATTTGTTAAATATCCAAGCTTTTACATTGTCCAAATAAACAAATTTAATATATTATTATAAACAACAATTATATTATTATTCCAACCATAAAATTTTCGGAACAAATTTCTCACTACTTATCCTAATTAAACTATACGCTAGACCAACAACACCATTCATCAACGATATATTTTCATTTGCATAAGTTATTTCTTTATTTATAGTTGGTTTTATTTTCTTTTTAACAAGTTCATTGAATGTCTTTATGCAACTACTATTCAACTTTTCATCACTTAAGATAGCTGCAGTATGCTTCAATACTTCAATGATACCCATATCATCACAACAAGAAAAACTATTGCCAAACCCGTTATTAATAATATACTTACTAATTTGCTGTATTTCCCTGTCTATAGATTCATCTTGAAAATTTATTTTTTTCAAAGTAACTCTCCCCATAAGAGTTATAAGTATTCTTCTATCCCATCTAGCAAAGATATCTTTATATTTCATTCTTTGAATACTGAATAATTCTTTAATCTTTTTTACTAAACTACGTTCACCTGTTAATTCTAATAGTTTTGCAAGGGTAAGTATTATAGCATCATTTAAGTACACGTCATTTAACGCCATTTGTTTAGAACTCATATTCCCTGTTATCTTTTCCATACATATTCTAATTAAATTCATTATAATATCATTGAATTTATTAGAATCCTTATCTTTATATATTGATACTAAAACACATGATACCCCACATAAACCATTTGTTATATCTATATCCTTGCTTTTTTGAACTAATATGTAAAGAGCTCTTATACCGTTTTCAATAGATGCTTCTAAGTAATTACTACGCGTAACACTATATATCTTCCACATAGCGTATATCTCACCTGATATACCTTTAAAGGCACCTATATTAATATCGTCATTATTGTTTAAATTATTAATATGATTTATAGAATCTTGAATAGCTTCTATAGCTATTGCTTTATAGTAATCCTTGCCAGTAACAAGTCCTAAATACGCAAAAAACAAAGCTACTCCACTACTTCCGTCCATAAGGTCGCTACTTAGTGGAGATAATGAATAACCTTGATTGTTTCCGTCTCTAGTAGTGCTTATCCATGTCCTACTCGTGACAAAATCCTTAACACCAATAATTCCACGCTTAATCATATGTTCTCCCAAGTCATTAGCTATACTTATAAAATAGTTTTTATCTATTGTCTCCTTCCTTTCACTAATGCAGAAGTTTACTTTTCTCCTTGCAATTTTAACGCCTATAAACCTTATATCTATAAAATATAATTGTCTTTTTAAATCTTCTTCATTAAGCCCATATATATTTGTAATAACCGCTGATAATTTAAGTATATCTTCTTTAAATATAACCTTCATAACTTCTATTAATTCCAATTTATTATACATAATCATATTATAAATATACTCAAACCCGCATTTTATATGATATATCTCTTCTTCTGTTATAGACTTTTTACTTTCTGGTAAGAATTCTATATTGTATACAGAATACTTTACTAATTTTTCCGCTACTTCATTTGCAGAAAAATTAAAGCTTGGTACGTCATTTGTTGAATAAAACGCATCCTTAACCTCATCTAATATCGGACAATCTTCCATATCTATTATGTTCTTACTTTTAATTTTACTGCATCTTAGTACATATAGTATTAATAAAAGTTCCCCTGATTTAAAGTAATAATCAAAAATTTCTCTTTTACCTATAGAATTGATGGGTTTTATGTATTCAGAAAAACTACATCCTTCAGCATATAATATCTTTTTAACATATAAACTATGTTCTTTATCTACTTTTTGGTTGATCCATCTTATGAACTTGTTTATTATTTCCTCATCTTTTGATATATAAGATTGAAACACAACTTTTTCATTATCGGTAAAAGTTACTATAGCCCTTTCCTCCTTTTCATAATATTTTATTTCTTTGATTGCTACTTTATCTTCTGTGTTCAGTAAATTACTTCTTATAATTGAGTAATTTTCTCTTATGAGTCTTTTTACTTTTAGTATGGAAGTGAGCCGTCTACTATTACCACTTAAACTTATAAAATCTCCAACTGTTTCTATACTTTTTAATTCCATAGCTATTCCATTTTTTCTCCTTCCCAACATAATTACCATAATATGAATATATCATAAATATGTGATAGCTAATTATTTTTGTAATATTCGTTGGATTTTATGTAATGTAATGCTTGTTTTATTTAATAAGTCCCTTTAACATCCTAGTTGATATGAGACATTCTTCTCCATTAATCATATAAATACGCCTTTTATTTATGTTAATTTCCTTAATATTCTTCTTATTTACTATATACGATTTATGACATCGATAAAAAGAGTCGTCCAATTCACCCTCTATATCCTTCATTTTTGCATAAAATTCTATTTGCCTATTTACAGAATGTAGAACAACTTTATGTATTGTAAAAGAAGTTTCGAAAAAAAGAATCTTTTGAAATTCTATATTTATAATTCTATCATCAGCTTTTATAGTAAAGATTTTTTGAAGATCTGTTGTTTTTGCTGAATATTTTCTTTGTGCATCCACTATACACTGGTATATCCTATCTCCTATATTTTTATAATTATCTTTTATTATATAATCCATAGCCTCTACTTTATACAGAAACGTCAAATAACTCATTTCTGCATGTGTTGTAACAAATACAATAAATCCCCTTGGATCATATTTTCTTATTTCAGCAGCTAGCTGTATCCCATTTATAGAAGCATTCAAATCTATATCTAAAAAATATAAACCGCTAACACTATTTTTAATGACATAGTTTATAATATCATCTGGATTTTCTGTTACTACAGATATCTTCATATCCAAGTTTTCCATTATTATAAAATTATCTATTATCTTTCTAAAGTTCTCCTTTTGTTCCTTATTATCTTCGCATACAAATACTTCAAGCATTAAAAACACCTTCTTCGATCTTGTTTTTTATATCAATAATTTGCTTAAACTGATTGTCCTCTATAACTGTATCCAACATAACATTAGGGTACTTCCCTATAATATCTTTTAAATTACTAAGCCCAATCCCTCTGTTGTCACCTTTTGTAGAAAATCCTCTTTTATAAATCTTGTATATTGGTGGAATTTCCTCATTATAATTATTTATTATCACTATCATGACAGATTTATCTTTGTTTATTACGGCAACCTTCATGGATGGCCTGTCACATTTTTCTGAAGCTTCAATAGCATTATCCAATAAAATTCCTATTACTCTGCTTAAATCTATAATTTCCATGTTAAAACTCTTTATGCTTTCTGCTACATCAATATATACATCTATTCCAGTTTCCTGAGCTCTTATTATTTTTGCTGAGAACATCCCCTTAATTTCAGGCACCTCTATATTTTGAAGCAAGCCTATTTTAAAGTTATTTGACTTCATAGCCTTACTAAGTGGCATAATTTTATCATCGAAAAATCTCTCTAAACCTTCTAAATCTCTATTTTGTATATACCCTGCCATTGACAACAATATATTTATGTAATCATGCCTAAACCCTCTCATATCTTTATGAAGTTTTTCAAGTTTATTTGTATATTCCTGTAAACTCTGAAATTCATTTTCTTTACTTTTTAGTTCCATTTCCTTAATAATACCTCTTAAAATTGTACGAATTACTATTATTAGCAATATCGCATACGAAAAAAATAATACTATTCCTTTTATTCTCATTGTATTACTATTTACCACAGAATTATTAGGAGCAAAAACTACATTGGTATTATAAAATACAAAAAGCATCAATATAAGAGTTCCAGCTGCAACAACACCTATTGTTCCTTTCAAGTGTCCATTGTAAGCTTTAAATTTATCCCTTACAAATTTTTTAATGGTTCTACTTGTAACATATGTTCCAATAAACTCAATGCAAAAAGTAATCCAGTGTATTGAAACATCATTTTTTATAACCGATTGATTCACTAAAAATACATAATTATACAGAACACTTAAAAAATAATCCCATACAATAATTATAAGGCATCCAGCTACAGGTAGAGATATACTTAAAACCACATCTGATGTCTGTAAATACATAAATATACAAGGTATTATTAGATAAGCCATAACCGTAACCTGTTGCCAACCAAGCATTAAAAATATTAACGAAATAATTTCAGTTATCACTATCATACCTACAAGCCTTTTCCATTTAATTCTGCATGAATACAGGCTAAAAATTGATAC
This sequence comes from Clostridium acetobutylicum ATCC 824, assembly GCF_000008765.1. Taxonomy (NCBI): domain Bacteria; kingdom Bacillati; phylum Bacillota; class Clostridia; order Eubacteriales; family Clostridiaceae; genus Clostridium; species Clostridium acetobutylicum. The sequence continues at coordinate 87,661 of NC_003030.1, read as the reverse complement.
GTATAAATTCATTATAATTCCAACTAATTCTACATACTGCATCATATTTGATACGATTCCCCTTTTTTGTAATACTATATCTCTTAAATTATACTATAATTTCAATAAATAAAAAACAATGGTTATAATTTAAATTTAATTATAACCATTGTTTTTTATTTATTTATTGTTTTATTTGTCAATATTCTCCTTAAGTAGCTCTTCAGGCATTTTAGGTTCGTACAATGTTACCAATACACACTTTCCATTTGCCTGTTCTCCAATTTTCATTGAAGCTTTACCAAGTCCTTTGATAAACTTATCGTTAACTTTGTTTAATTGTTCTTTCAAATTCATAATAATTCTTGTACCTCCTTCCTAATACCTTATATGTTATTGGCAATATACTTATAATTTCAAAATAACTTGATAAACTAATACATGTTTTTATTAATTCATCTGGTATTATTAAAGTTATTGCCATTAAAAGCATTCCCATAAGTACAGCCTGTTTTTTTAGCTTGTCCCTCAGTTTAGCTCCAACTAAAGGATGAGCCTCTGTATCTCCAGGCGCATATCTAAATAGAAGTAGGTTTACGATTATAAAAGACGCCAGAACCATATAATTATTAAATAATAAATATTTACTTAAATATGCTCCTAATACAAACATTAAAAGGGACATCACTGTACAAACTATGCTATTCTTTGCATGTAGTCCAAATGCATTTGATCTTAGGAATCCAAATGCAGCAAGCATTATAATAGTTTCTTTTATAAGCCCAAAATAGTACGATACTAAAAATAAAATTGCAAGCTTAGATATATTTATAAAAATTATCTCTACTCCTAATTTTAATTTTATTAACTCTATACCCTCCATTTTTAGATGCTTGTTCAATTTCAAAGAAACAACTTCTGCTAACTTTTCCATAACACTTGATTTTCCTTTCATATCCCTTACCTTTAATTTAATTATACGACCTTAACCTTATACTAACTAAAATATATACTATATTGCTTATAATAAATAACAAATGTATTACAATTAGCCTTTTTCTGTAACAAGTGTTAATTTTATTGTAATAAGCGACTGTATTTTTCTCTGGAAATTTGTTGTTTGTAAAGTACTCATTATTATGATATATTTTGGTAAGAATTATTAATATATAGGTGGAGTTTGTAATGAAAAAATCTGATTTGTTTTTTATATTTATATCTTTAGCTTTTACTGTAATTTTTCTCAATTGTACAAGCAATTCTTTAAAGGGCATTGGACTTGAACTGCTTTTTTTATCTATTGGTCTAATAACAATTTTTATTTTAAACAAGAAAAAACTATTGATACCAATCAATTTAAAAAACATTAATTGTTCAATAGTCCTATATACTGTTGTATTAAGTTTACTTGCATCTCTTTTGACAGCCTATGTAGTCTGTACTTTCTCCTATTTTAATTTAAACTATTTATTTCAAAAAAGCGCCTCTTACAAAATCACGCTTTTGAGCATATTTACTACTATTATTATAAGTCCTATATGTGAAGAAATGTTATTTAGAGCTGCTATTTTAGGTATACTTATACGAAAAATACCAGTACATTTATCAATTTTTATTCAATGTATTATTTTTGCATTTTTGCATGGTTTAAGTTTTAAAACTGTTACCTTTTATACTGCTCTTATAGGTGGATTTATTCTAGGATATGTTTTTTACTATACAAAATCAATACTTTCATCTATCCTATGCCACTCAATTTATAATTTCATGAGTATCTTTGCAGGTATTTTATCCTTTAAAATTTCTAATACTTCTACCTTAATACTCTGCTTGCTTCTATGTTCAATTAGTATATATCTCACTGTATATTGTATTACGAAGATAAAAACTTTATCTAAACAGCCTTTTTCTCAATGATTTGTTTTTTTGATGTTTTTGTAAGCTTAATTTGAGCAACTAACATACCTAAGAGCATTAATCCGCATCCAATTAGGTTTTTCGCACCCATTCTTTCACCTAAAATTATAGCTCCACCAAGCGCTCCAAAAACAGATTCCATGCTCATTATTATAGCGGCATGAGAAGGCTTGGCATTTTTTTGACCGATAATTTGAAGAGTATATGCAATTCCAACTGATCCTAGTCCTCCATAAAGAATAGGAATTGCTGCTCCATATAATGCATTAAAAGTTATCTTCTCTGTAAATAATGCTATAATTAAACTAACTGCACCACAGGTTACATACTGAAAAAATGCTAACCTATAACAATTTGCCTTTTTACTGAAATGATCTATTATAAATATTTGAACCGCAAAGAAAAAAGCTCCTGAAAGTTCAAGCGTTTCACCATATCCAACAGAAAAGCTTCCCGTATTACATAAAAGATAGAGTCCAACTAGGGCAAATAAAACTCCTATCCATGAATTTATGCCCATATGATGTTTTAAAAATATGCCTATTATAGGTACAATTACAATGTATAACCCAGTTATAAAACCAGCCTTTCCTACCGTTGTATACATAAGTCCAATTTGTTGAAGCGTTGTTCCTAAAAAATTAACCATTCCACATATAATTCCACCAACAAGAGCTGCTCTTGCATATTTACTGTTTTCTTCTATTTTATCTTCCTTAAAAAACAGCATTACTGGAACTATACAAATTGCACCTAGTATAAACCTTATACCATTAAACGTAAATGGTCCTACATACTTCATACCAACACTTTGAGCAGTAAAAGCTAATCCCCATATGAGTGCAGTAATTAGTAAAATTATATTTGACTTAATAGTTTTGGATTTCATCCTGTCACCTCACTAATTTTTAAATAATATTATATCATATATAATATTTAAAAATTTCTCTTTAAGAATAAAAACATCCTAATAACGCAGACTAATATTTGTAATAATTAAAAACTATAGAGGAGTGTTTAAAATGGGTGTTGCAACTATGGTAACAGATAAATATCAAAAATGTATTGATGCATGTAATCGATGTTCTCAGGCCTGTTATGAATGTTTCAAAGCTTGTTTAAATGAACCTGATGTTAATGCTAGAAGAACTTGTATAAGCATTTTGTTTGAATGTGCTCAAATGTGTCAAATGTCATCAGCTCTTATGTCTATGGATGCCCAATTTGCAATAGATCACTGTAAACTTTGTTCAGTAATTTGTGATAAATGTGCTCAAGAGTGCTCTATGTTTCAAGATCCCCATTGCCAAAAATGTGCTAATGAATGTCGTACATGTTCCAATGAATGCAGAATGATGTCAGGTATGTAATCAATACTGCTTCTAATTTTACATCTAAAATCTTAATCATTGTAAAATAAATAATATTTAAACCAACTGCTAAAATGACAAGTATGCCGCACATAAAAAATGCTATTCTAAGTGAATGGTTAGCAGCTTTACCTATAACTAAATTAACAACTGCTGATATAATGTCAATAATCACAGCATAGGCTGAAAGAACAGTTGCCCTATTTCCTAGGCTTACTGACTTACTTTCAATTTCTGTTGCTACAGGAAGTATAATGGATTCACTAAAACTAATAATTACAATAAGTAAAATGCTAAAAAAAGCACTTTTTATTTCCACTAAGAAGATACAACTAATTGCTATAGAAAATAACATAAACGTAAGTGTCTTGCCTTTTCCAAATTTTCTAGTAAGCTTATATGCCTGTGATGAAATCATTGAAACAATCTGAATAACTACAAGTATTAACCCATAATACTTAATATCTATATTTACTCTCTTATATTGAAGTTGATTTAAAAACACTGTAATTGAATGACAAACCTCTGATTCTAAAGCCACAGAAATTAGAAATATTAAAATTTGGGGGCTTTTAATTACAAACATCAATACTCTTTTAATACTCTCTTTGCCCCTTTTTTCACATGTCACATCTTTCAAAAATAATGCTACAATAACTGAAATCCCATATGGAAATATTGTAGCTAATACTAATAAATCCATAGATATTTTAATTATAAATGTAGACATTACTGTAGCTATAAGATACCCTACTACAGAAAACGAATTATATAAGCTAAATGCCTTCTCAGAATCTTTCTCTTCAACCGAATTGTATAATAGTGCAATATCACATCCTGAAACTCCTGAAATTGATATTGCAAGTAAAATTCTCTCAAGCAAAAATAAATTAAAAGAATGTGCCCTATAAAAAACTATCTTTGAAATAAAATTTACTAAAAGCGAGATAAATAGAGTTTTTTTGTAACCGAATTTATCAGCAAACCACCCCTATGGTACTTCAAGTATAATCATTAATACCATGTTTATAGCTTCGATTACAAATATATCATATACACTTAATCCCCTATTTTCACGATAGATAGTTGCAATTGGTCCATAAAAAACAAGCCCCTGTAGCACCGCAATAATAGCTAAAAGCATAAAATTTCTATTCTTATTCATTATTTATATACCTCCAAAATATGCACAACAAAAAAGCCTAACAAAAGGCTATAAAACTTTTTATACATATTTTTTTATCAAGGCATATAAATTAAAATCATTTTCATGCTCCTTTACATTTTACATTTAATTACTTTGCCCAGTAACTTGGACGAGTTATTCTTTTAGGAAGCCTTGTATTAGAATCTCCCTTAGTGGTATTTATCTGGGCTTGAGTAACAAATATACTTTTTTCTAAATTTGCTCCGCTAATATCTGCATCTCTCATATCTGCACCAATTAAATCAGCGTAACTTAAATCCGCACCTCTCATATTTGCTGCAATAAGTAGGGCCCCTCTAAGATCTGCTCCCCTAAGATTAGCCTTTTTAAGATTAGCGCCAAAATAATCTACCCTCTTTTTCTTTCTTGAGTTATTTCCACTTTTGGTACGTATAAGCTCGCTGGTATTTTTAAGCACAAGGTTAACCTTATTTCTATGAGCTTCTATATCAAGTTTTAATAATTCATCAGCCTTCAAAAGAGTACGTTTTTCTGTTTCTTCTATAAGTAATTCTATACTCTTTTTATCCTGGTCCTTATTTAGTTTAAATACTTCTGTAAGATACCACAACATTTCATGAAGTTGTCTCATAATAATAAAAGCTTCAAACATTTTATCAGCATATTTAGTGTTATCGCTCCAACTTTGCCCTTCAAATGTAACCTGTGCTACCTTTTGTCCTGCTCCAAGGCAATCGTAAGCTGTACACCCTTTAAGCCCCTTATCCCTAAGACTTTTGTGTACTATGCATGAAAAGTCCGATTGCAAATTCAAACAAGGCCTACCTGCTTCTTTATCTTCTGGAAAGCCTTCTGACGCAGAAAAATATAAAGCTGTGCAGCATAGTCCAAAACATTTTTTACAATCTGCCTTTAGTTCTTCATTATATTTATCAATCATATTTGTTTACCTCATATATTTAGTGTTATTTTTAAATTATATCACAAAAGAAGTACACTATTATTTTAATGCTTCCTTCATCCTTGTACTCTTCATTTATTACAAAATCATCCTTAATCTCTTTCTTAAGCATATGACATACCCCAACACAACATTATCAATTTTCCCTCACACCTATTTACAAAAAATAATATTCATATATAAAATAATGCAATTAAGCAAACAATATCTTAAATAATAAATTAGATATGAAAGGATGATCTCTAAATGTCTGAATTCACAGCAAGTGTAGATGTGCGAAAATATCCCCCTAGAGATAAGCATGCAGTAATATTTGATACATTGGGTAAGCTTAAATCTGGAGAGGCAATGGAACTTATAAATGACCATGATCCAAAACCACTATACTATGAACTTTCAGCAGAACACGAGGAAAAATTTGAATGGGAATACCTCCAAAACGGCCCAGAACTCTGGAGGGTATCTATTAAAAGGAAATAAATCATAAAAAGACGCTAGAGTATGATAAATACTTTTGCGCCTTCTTATTACTTATGCTTCTTTGATTCACTAACAAGCCTTGGAAACATAATATTATTTTCAAGATGTATGTGTCTAAAGGTATCATCCTCTACATCCTCTAAAAGTTTATATGCTGCTTTATAGCTGTTGCAGGCATCTTCAGGAAGCTCATAATTCTTAGTAACCTCCCTAAGCTCCTTTAGTATTGAGCCTGCACCTTCATGTTCCTCTTCTAATTCTATAATCTTTTCTACAGCATTACTTAAAGTCTCATTATTTCCCGTTCTTTCGTATTCCTGTATGAGCGGAAATACTATTTCCTCCTCTTTTATCAAATGCTGTTCTAATTCCATTTTTAAGCTATGCAGAAGCTTATGCACCTTAGCCAATTCAGAATGTTTTGCTCCATGCACTCTAAGTATTTTAGTTGTAAGCTCGCTTAAGCGCGGCAGCGTTTCATTTAAATATGCGTGATGTGTGTTTATAACGTGTTCTATTAATTTTGAATATGGTTCAGTTGCCCAATCTCTATCCTTTACTTCCTCCATTATATATTTATTATAATCCTCATTTATTTCATCTATTATTTCTTGTCCATTAAGCCCTTGTTCCTTTATTGCCTCTTCAAGTACTCTATCTCCTCCACAGCAAAAATCTATTTTATATCTTTTAAGTATTTCAATAGCTCTTGGAAACTTAACTACTATATCCCCAATCTTTTGATTTACATTAAATACATTTTGCATTTTTTACCTCCAGTTAATTTATTCTTTATTGATAATTTACCCGAATTCAAGCTATTAATTCTATAATTAAAGTTAAATTTTGAAGTTTCTTTAAATTATATGTATTTTTTTAAATCCCCATTGAATTTTAGATCACAACGGATGTATAATTTATCATGCAATAGTACTTAAATCCATAATCGGAGGTTTTATAAATTATGAATAAAAAAATATTATTAACAACATTAATCGGTGCCAGTATTTTTATTATGGCAGGTTGCAGCAATAGCCAAAGCAATGATCAATCAAAAACACCTTCAAAACAATCAAAGGTAAGTACAGCTAAAGCTCCAAATACTAGTACAGCAAAAGATCCAAAGCAATCAGAAAACATAAATTCATCAAGTGAAAATAATACTAAAAGTACTAGCAAAACTACAAATAGCAATACTCCAAATAATAAAGCTACTTCAAGTACTCCAGCTCCAACAAATAAACCTAGTAGTATGTACAGCATAGCTCAAAATACCTATACAATTGCTAACATAAAAATTAATTATCCGCAGATATCTAATTTAGGCGATAATAACAAACAATTAGCAATAAATAATTTAATTAAAGATTCTGTGATAAACGGCTTTAATTTAACGCAAGCAATTAAAACTAAAACTCTACCAAATTATAATGAACCTATAGAAAACTTAACTTTAAACGTTAATTACACTGTAGAATTACAGAACTCAAATATATTAAGTATTAGATATTTAGGATCTTCTAATATGAAAGGCAGTGCTCATCCTAATAATGAATTGTATACTACAAACATAGATATAAATAATGCAAAAACAATGAACTTGCAAGGAATGTTTTCAATAAATCAAACACTTATAAATACTTTTAGAAAAGGAGCTTATATTCCTTATAACAGTTCTATTGATTCGCAAACCATATCTAAAGAGATAAGTACTTATAATGATAGCTATTTACAAACAGCATTTGAAAAATCAGATAATCCAATTGGTCAAGAAAATCCTTCAAGTGCCTTTAGTTATCTGACAAAGGATGGTCTTGTTATTAGTATCGGTATAACTCATGCTGCTGGGGATCATGCTGAGCTAAAAATACCTTATAGCAGTATAAAATCAATTGTAAAAACGGACAATAAAGCATTAAATGGCTTATTTTAAATTCTTTTAGTATAAAATAAGTGCTGCCTTTATTAACTTTAAGGCAGCACTTACTATACTTAATCTATATATTCTCTATCCTTTTCTAATATATGTTCTTTGATCCAAGTAACAACAAAATCCAGCATTTCTTGTATATATTTATCTTGATCATAGTCAATTTCTTTAATATTAAAACTTTCAACCTTTTTTATAAATGAATCGTGTTCAAGCTTATGGGTAAACAACTTCTTATACCCTATACTTGCAAGGTAATCTTCTTCCTCTGAAAAATGGAATTCAGCATACTCCTTTAATTCTACTATTATATCCATTATTTTGTCGTACTTGTCCACATAAAACTCATTTTTTAAAAGCTCATATCCTTTATTAGCTATTTCAAAAAGTTTTCTGTGCTCATTGTCAATTTTATCAATCCCTAACTCAAATTCGTCCTTCCATACAAACATAAATAATTCTCCCTCCAAAATGACTTATCTTTAGTTGTGTTTTATTTTAAGATCTGTATTACTTCCTATCTATTATTATCTTACTTTTTGAGAAAAAGTTAACCGTAATATTTGTTACAATTTTGGATGAAATCTATTTATAATTATGTACTATTCCTAAAATGTAAATACCTTGTTTTATTAAATTATCTTCTTAAGGTAATTCTGAAATAATTCTTTTATAATATACATTTGTATATAATTTACACATAACAAGATGTATTATAAAAAAAGCAATTGACGTAGTTATTATGATTGGATTTTCTAAACCACTATGTATATGTGAATTGAAAACATAATAGCTAAAGGGAATATTGATTATAACCGCATATATAAATGGTATAAAATATGTCATAAGTATTTTTTGTTTTACTATTCTTTTTATCTCTATTTCATCTATTCCAATCTTATAAAGGCTGAAATATCTCATTTGATCATCTTTATATTCCATCATCAATTTATAATGAATCATTATAAAAACAGAAAAATATAAAAGAACACATATGTATATAAGGTTAAAAATTAAAAAATTACAACTCTTTAAGCTCGTGTTATATGCCTCTACTTTTGAACTTATTTTATAAAAAGCATCTTCCTTACTTCTATTATTCCCTTTTAGTAATCTTTTCCTTACTTCATTTACTATAGGATTAGAGTTTCTCCAGCTAGCAAAATTATATAAGTGCAATGTACCCTTAAACACATAATCCGTTCCATTTAATGCAATCCAGTTGTAATCATCTTCATTAACTAAAATTATATTATTTGATATGCAATTTATTTGACCAAACAATGGTTTAATAATTGTATCTTGAACCTTAAACTTTCTTACTCCATCATCAGAGTTAATATCAATACTAGGAATTCTTATATTAATGTCCTCCCTCTTATATCCGTCATTTATATCATAAGGATGAACATATATAAATAAATTCGGTTTGACTCTATAATTGGTTTTTAATGTTCTATTTACATCATTAACAGAAAAAACTGTAAAAACTCTATTCCTTAAAAATTTAACAGTATTGCTTCGTGTTATACTATTATTATTCTTATGCACAATTGATGCAACTTCATTATCATCTAATGGTTTAAGGCCATCCTTTATATCTCCATATGCCATATGAAATGGATGATAAGTATAAGCATATTTAATGGAACTAGGATAATTAATAAAACTAAGTGCTGAAAAAAACATTACTACAAAAATCAACCATGAACTTACCAAAAACACCTTTTTATTTTTACCATAATAATATTTCATATCTGAAAATAAAAAAATATTTCTAATGTACTTCTTATAATTCCTGCCTTCAAAGCATCCAATTAAAGCTTCTCCATTAAAAAATATCAATGTTGATCCTACTGTTCAAATTAATAAACCCATTAGACCAATATTGTCATTATTTTCATAAAAAAAAGCAACTAGAATAAGTCCTGCAATTGTTATAACTAGCCCTATAAAAATAAATTTAATACTATAACGTCCTGTACTTTCAGTTTTTTCAGTATGCTTTATCTTTGCGTATATAGTACTTTTAACCATACTATAACAGTTAACAATTAAAGAAATAATAAATAATATTAATTCACATACAGTTACCATTTCATATGACACTACAGAAACAGTAACATTAATATTAGAAATTCCTATTATACTATGTATAAAACCTAAAAAAAATAATGATAAAATTGTTCCAAACATTAGACCAGCTACTAATGAAACTGCATGCAGTACTAAATTTTCTATTATGACGCTTTTTCTAACCTCGTTTTCTGTCATACCTATTGATAACAAAATGCCATAATCCTTTTGCCTTGCCTTCATAAATACACTTTGGGAATATGGAATAAACATACCTGCAAACATTACTATGAAGAAAGTTGGAGCATATATATTGCTTGATATCATCGGATCAACTATGGAAGAATTCATGAACTGCTTATTTAAAACTATTGATATAAAACTATATAAAACAGCAATTGCTGCCACATTGCATAATATAAATAGTCTATATTTTTTAGCATCTTTTTTAAACATTTTATATGCAATTTCACTAAAGGTCATATTCTATTTTTCCTCCCTTAAACTTTCTTTGACAGTATTCAAATCCTCAAGAGTTTTCATAATACAGCTAAAAAACTTAGTCTTATCCCCCTGCTTTCTAATTTCCTTAATTATTGAACCATCCTTAAGAAACACTACTCTATCACAGTAACTTGCAGAATAGGCATCATGTGTTACCATTAGTATACTTGCGTTGTATTCACTATTCATAACTTCAAAGTACGATAGAACCTTTTTAGATGATCTTGAATCAAGATTACCTGTTGGCTCATCAGCAAATATTATTTTGGGGTTATTTACAATAGCTCTACAAATAGCTGCTCTTTGCTTTTGTCCACCTGATATTTCATAAGGATATTTGTCCATTATCTCTCCCATATCAAACCTTTTTGCAAGCTCCATCACCGTATTTCCATCCATAATTTCATATTTCTTATCTAAAATTAAGGGAACCATAATATTTTCTTTTACAGTTAAGCTGTTTAGGAGATTGAAATCTTGAAACACCATACCGATATTATTTCTTCTGAACAAGGACAATTCGTTCTTCTTCATTTTACATATATTATTATTCCAAATACTTATTTCTCCTTCATCGCATTTATCTATTCCTGATGCTACATTCAATAAGGTGGTTTTGCCACTTCCTGAGCTTCCCATAATTCCTACAAACTCATTGTCTTTTATACTTAAGTTTATATTTTTTAACACCATAGTATTGATTTTTTTGTTTGAAGCATATTTCTTATATACATTTTTTATTTCTAATACATTCATATCCTAAATCCTCTTTAATCTTATAAATATTTCAATACCTATTATAACATTTCCTTGTGCCTTAATTAATTCTGTTACCTTAATACAAAATAGCAGAATGAAAAATATTCATCCTGCTATTTTTAGTGATTATTAATGTTCATATGTCCTACCGTAGCTTTTATTATATTGCAAATATCCTCCTGTGAAATTTGAATACCTACCTTCTGTAACTGTTCACTCACATACTGAAGAGTTTTATTCTGCTTATCTAAAGAATTCCACTTTTCTTCCACCATTTCTTTGGCTAACTGCTCTGTCCTATAAACACCATCCACTACAATTTGTCTTGCCTTTTCATAATTTTGTTCTCCCAAAAGCTTCTGTGCTTTTTTTTCTTCTATTTCCTTAAGCTCTATAAGCTGTTTACTATGTGCTTTATATTGTTTAGCTATATATCCACCAATACTAATAATAACAATATAAAAAATATACGCAATAATTTCATTTACACTTATATCCATCTCTATCTCCTCCAATTTTAATATAAAAAAAGAACCATGGTTTGCCATAGTCCTATTACCTTAACATTTAAAAAACTCTTTTCATCAAAACCTTAATTTATTGTTATTTTTCTGCAATTCTTTCACACTTGAAATTTATACTCTAACTACTAGAAACTACTTTATAATTATTTTGCTGCTGCTTCATCATTATTTCTTTTGTATTTACATCAATTATGAAACTAGTATGGTTTTGGATAACCAAATTATCCTTTGGCTTTATTGTAAAATCTGTTATCTGAGACATGTCATCTTTAAATTTACCAAAGAAATTCATGTCTTGTATTCCTGTCGCTAAACTTATAATTTCACCTGAACTTTTAGAATAAAATATGGTCATATTATCTTCATTTTCTTTTATCGTAGCCATGTACATTCCTCCAATCACGCTACTACTGTATAATTAACTTCCAAATTTATTAATATAGGTTCATTCCAATTACTCTCATGACAAACAAAGCAGCTTCCATTTATGCCAAACCAATCATCATGCTGTTCTGATACAAAACAACAAAAACTCTTAAGCATAAATCCATCCGAGTAATTAACTATATTTGCAGGATTTACATTTACACTGTAATTTTTCCCTACAAACTCTGCTGGTAAATGTATTATCGCAAGAGGCACCTTGTCTGACAACACAACTTTCCCGCTGTATAATAAATAATGGTATTCTGAATTATTATTTACTACTGGTAATTCAGGCACACTAAAATTCATTCCTGTATTTGTTTCTGCATATCTATTCCACACACTAGTAATATCTATTGAATGCCCACTACTAGCCTCAAAATATTCCCCACCATCTAAAGCACTTGACCAAGCAGAATACCATGTAACGCCATCTTCCGAAACTTCTGTTCTTGTTCCATGATAGGTTCTATCACCATAAAAATGAAAAATTTTAAGGGTTTGAATATCATTGTAATTTTGCCCTAAATCCACAATCACATAAGATAACCCAGAAGAATGTACCTTTGCAGAATCTTTATCAAGATTTCCATCTGTTAATGAAGTTAAATTGCTTCCCATTGATCCCCAAGCATTTTTCCCTTGAGCCACATTTTGACCAGATGAATTGATAGCTTGTATTTCAACCCAATCGTTAGTATTATCTATATTAGAACCATTGAGCCAATCTCTTATATACCTTATATTCCTATGTGTTTTAGCTTCACTATCAAATATATTTGTCCAACTATTACCATCTTGGCTAACTGCAATACTACTTCTATACACTCTAGAATCATCCCATATGTGCTTTACATTTATATTATTTACCTCTTCAATTACTCCCAAATCCACTTGAAAATACTGATTAGAACCATCTGTAGCTACTCCAAAGTTATAGCTCTCATCCTCTCTGTCAAGAACAACATTGTATTCATCATCTGAACTTAATCTTGTTCCTGTATAACTAGTATCTTTTTGATATGCTACATTTGTTCCCGCCGCATTGTATGCAGCAATATTTACCCATTCCATAGTACCTGTATTTGAAGTACTTCCACTACCATAAGCTCTTATATACCTTATACCCTTTAATGTGCTATGGTGTTTTATTCCTCCAGCAGATATTGTTGTATAGTTCCCTTGATTATCAGAAGTTTTCATACTTCCTCCAGTTAAATCAAACTTAAGAGAATCATCTTGGCTTGATAAAACACCAGTCTTAATTACGTTAGCATCTAACGTTCCTGTAGTTACAAAATCGGCATTAATCTTCCCATCTTTCGTAATAGCTGTGGCATATGGTCCATTGTATCCTGTAGAACTATACCCCAATCCATTTACATTCCATCTCCATATTTTCTGAGCTGCATTTACATCATTATTATCCATAATAAGTAGCTCACTATTACGTTTTAGAACGTATCCTCCTAGTGCTGAATTTATCGTAGTTGTAGCATCTTCTATGGACTTTTGCATTGCTGATTTATCATTGTTGTAGATTGTATTTATAAAATTTTTATAGTCATTATAATTATCATCGATTTTCTTTTGAGTATCTTCTGGAGCTGGTGTCCAGTCGGTTGCTTTGTTGCCTTTTTCTAGTTTTGGATTCAGTATATCTATATATGTGCCATTAGTAATATTTATATTATTAATATCAAGAGCCCTTATATATTGATCTCCAACCTGTGTTGTATAAGTTGCATATGCTTTAAAAACTCCATTTCCTCTATCTTGTATACTTGCTTGAATTGGATGATGTCCATTATTAGTAAAAAAGGTTATGCTGAAGCTATTAAATATCCCATCAGTTTTGAATAAGAAACTTTCTGTATACTGTTTTCCTTCAATTATGTTTGTAGTCTTATCTTGTAATATTTCATCCGTTGAATTTAGTCCTAATCTCCAAAAATTATCTGATTGCTTTACACCTATAAGCCCACTTGGGTACGTGTGTAAGTTATCAGTTGATCCTACAATCAAATTTACACCGTTATTTTCCAACTCATCTAAATTTTCTTTTACTTTCTTAACTATTAACTGTAACAATTCATTTTTAGCATTATAATAACTTATAAAATTACTTTTAAATGTATTGCTATCAATATCGGAAGTAACCGTAATATCTGATATTAGTGGAGTTACATACATTTCTAGTGCAGCATAACTATTATCGTAATTAGCTTTATCTATCTCATAATGATCTGCTTGAGCATCAATATAACTTTTTTCTGACTGTATAGCAAACCAAGTTTGGTTTAAATTCTGTTTTTCAATTGGCGATAACTTGTTATCCTGTGACATATTATCTATGGCATTTATTGCATTTGTAGCATTTATACTTGCATTATTTGCTGTACTTAATGCATTATCCACATCTTTTTGAGTTTTATCTATTTGACTTTGAGTATCTTCCGGCGCTGGCGTCCAGTCAGTTGCTTTGTTTCCTACTTCTAACTTAAAATTAGTTAACCAAAGTTCACCAATATCGGTGATAATATACAAACAGGGTTGATCTCCTTTTTCCTTTGGTTTAAACGTAACAGTAAACTTTGTCCACTTATCTGATAGTTGAAACTCTTGTTCCTCAAGACACCAATTAGTACCATCCCCATTTACAAATGCAACTAATAACTCTTTGTTTTCAGTTGATTTACCCATAAATGACAAAGTATACTCCTTGTCTGTATCAAATAACTGAGTATAGTAAGAATAAAATATATTACGAATTACACTCCAGGAAACATCATTCTGCTTATCAATATAAATTACAGAACCATAAACATCATCATTTACAATTTTTAAAACTGTTTTTTGATTAGTTCCTGTTTCTAAAAACCAATAATTTGTGTCCTTAAAGTTACTAGTATTTCTTAATAAATTTCTTCCACCAACCTGTATATTCTTAGCGTAGCTATCATCAGTATATTTATTAAGCTTCTGAAAATCCCCCTCAGCATATGAGGTTCCAGGCGCTTTACTTCTTTGACAGGTTAGAATTTCTCCTGTATCCCCTTGGCACCACAAATCTCCAATATCATAAGGAGGTATTGGTTGCGCTACAAAAACTCTTCTTTTAGAATCTGCTGTATCTCCAGCCTTTTGTGCTTTACTTAGCGCTTCTGTTACATCAATATCAGTGATTTTAAGCCATTGATATTCTTTGTCTACTAACGCAAACCTGTAAGCATATCCTGTATCAATATCATAATATAGATCCCCTAAATGATTATTTTTTGTATTGTCATCTTTCCAAGCACTTGAAGGTTCATTAGCTAAACTAGGCTCCCCTTTATAAAACCAAGTGTCAATTACACCATCCAATTGAGCCTGCATATTAGCTTTATCCGTTTTATAAACACCATTCATAAATTCTACTAATTTTGTATCATCAGTATACCTACTTGCTAGCTCCCAATCCGAAGCATCATACGTCGCTCCGGAGAGTTTAGAATTTATACATATTAAAATATCCCCTTCTTTTCCTTGAGACCATAAATCACCTTGATCATAAGGCGGATTTGGCTGAGCTACAAAAACTCTTCTTTTAGAATCTGCTATATCTTGAGCCTTTGAAGCCTTTTCATATGCATCTATAGCATTCTGGCTTTTTATTTCATCCCAATTTCCTGTAGAACCATTAAATCTATACAACTGTTTTGTATCTGTTTTATACCACATATCACCATTGTGTGCTAAATTGCTTTCAGTACTCCAAATCTTAGGATCCTTATCCTGATAATAGCTTTCTATCTTACTATCAAGTTGAATTGTTACATCGTCATTAACTTTATTTATCATAGATTGGGTATCACTAATTGAATTACTTAAATCACCAAACATATCTGATAAGGTCTTTTTAAAATCTCCAAGTTCAACCTCTTCTATCCTATTAGTTAAAACATTCTTTTTTATCCTTATAACCTCAGCCTTTAAATCAATGCCAAGCCTTGAATGTTTTACAGTTACTGTATCTCCCATGTATACACTTTCAAGTACTTTATAATTTTTATACTCTTCTGTTTTAGTAAGCTCAATAAAGTCAACTGTGTAATTAATTGTTGGTTTATCTACGGTTTGAATATATGCCTCAGCTGCTTCCTTTAATTTAGCTTCATCATCTATATCTGAGAATTCAACTTCACGTACGATAGGATTATGATAATTATTTATAAGCGGTGAATCTACATACTTTTCTAAAAGTAGCAAATCATCTTTTCCCAATGGCATAATCCTAGTAACCACATCATCCATGTCCAAGGTTTCCTCTATACCCACAATATTTTTGCCATACCGTACAGTTACCCCTCTATCTTCCCCTCTATTGTTTAAATACTTAATGATAAAATTATCTCTTTCTAATTCTCCACCATAATTACTAAGAATACTTCCTGAGCCGTCTCCATCTGAACTATCACTAGACATTATTGCTTCAACAACATTTTTTCTTACATAACTAGCTGATGCATTTGAAGAAACATCACCCGTTACTTTAAAGGGATGTGGAAATTGAGTATTATTAAGTATTAAATCTACAGCTCCAACACCGGTTGTATTTACTATACTTACCTCTTCAATAAAATTATCTAGAAGATCATAAAATATGTGTCTTGCATTTACAGTTACACCTTCTAAATTTTTTTCTTTATGATAAATCCTAAATAGCTGTCCATCGGCTTTTATAATATTTTTTTCTACAAGATACTGCCACTTACCTCTATCATCTATTGGATACTCAAGAGTTAACTCGTAGCTATCATTTAATTTTTCCTCTATAAAACAAGACTTGCAGTCGCTTAAAACCACAAGTCCATTATTCTTAAAATTTTCTTCTTTTAATGCTGTCTTTCCATCATATAAACAAATCAATTAAATCCACCTCCAATTAGGTGTTACTTCCAATTTATCAACATTACCTATCCAATCTAGGGTATTTTCACCAAGCTTCAACTTAGGGAATTCCCCACCCATCTGATTATTGCACAAAGCAGTGTCTTTATAACAATCCATAAGCTTAGAATCTATAGTTATATAATCCACAACATTAGTTAAAGTTACTGTATTATCATTTATATTTAATGTTATATTTCCAGTTCCATATACTTTAATTATTGGATTAGCCTCAAAGCTTCCTAAATTACTTATACTCCCCTTCGATATAAGTGTTATTATTTGTGGATTCACCTCATACTTAAATGGCTTACATTGAAAATTCACCTGGAAGCTTCCCAAAATTTCAGTTTCCTGGGAAATATCTATCTGCTCTATAACTCTTCCCTCATATTTCTTATCAGGCTGATTTGAAAATATTAAATCTCCCATACCACTACTTAACCAAGCTCTTATTTTATCTAGTATATTAGGGAGATTATCATCTATAACATTACATTTCACAGATACGACAATATCCTTATAAGTTCCATCATCCTCCACCAAACTTCCGTTAAGTCCTGGAACCTCTGTAAGTGTTACATTTCTCTCAGGCAGAGGCATTGATGGTCTTTCTTCAACATATACTCCAAAATCTTTATAACTATCTTTACCTAAAAAATTAAAAGAAAACATAACTATCTCCCTCCTTTTGCTGCTTTACTTTTCTGCATATAAAAGTTAAGTTTATTAGCCAAAGCTTCAATATCATAATCATTTGCAATACTAAGATTTTCAACATGTAATAAAGCATTGTACTTATCACCACCGGTTGAAAAAGGATTTGATGTATTACCAGCTACTGCTAGATTCATTCTTCCCATAGTAGAAAAATTCATATTAACAAGTCCTTTTGCTGCATCGACTATATTGCTTTTATTCTTTCCAATGCTTGTTACCATCTTGCTTGCCATACCATTTAAGGAATTTACTACTCCACCTGTGTTTTCTTCAACTCCTTCAGCGACTCCAGCAGGAATAAACAAACCTACTTCTTCTTTAAATACTCTGCTTGGTGAATGTATTCCAAGCACATTTTTTGCAACATTTAGAGCTTTACCAGCTAAATCCTTAAGGCTGTTAAATAAATTTTCTCCTGCTGATTTAATACCGCCAATGATACCGTTTATAATTTCACTTCCTAATTGAAGCCAACTTACATTCTTAATAGCATTCCATATAGCACTAATTATTTGCGGAATTGCTGCTATTAATTGAGGTATAGCCTTAACTATTCCTTGTACAATTGCCACAAGTATTTTAAGTCCCATTTCAATAATTTGTGGAAGATGCTGTGAAAGTGTGTTAATCATTGTGATTGTCACTTGTATAATTGAGTTAATTATCTGTGGAAGATTATTAGTGATTCCTTGTACTAATGCTAAGATTATCCTAAGTCCTGCCATGATAATTGTAGGTAGATTTTGAATAATCGATTGCAAAATAGTCTGAATAAGTTTTATTACTCCTGGTAATATCTTAGGAAGATTCACCGCTAACCCATTAACTAAAGCTGTTATAATTGAAGCTGCTGCATGTATTAAAGCTGGCGCATTTGCTGTAAGAACTTTTATAAAATTGTTTAATAAAGTTGTACCTGCCGCCATGATTTGTGGTAATTGTGCAATTAATTTTGCAGTAAACTGTTGTATCATCTTCGGCCCTTTTGCTATTAGTTGTTTTGAAATAGAATCCAACTTTTTGCCAGACTGCATTTGAAGCACACCTAAGCCAACAAGTACTGCTGCCAATAATGCTGCGGGTCCCACTGCTTTTAGTCCTAATTTAACCAATCCTGTTAAACCTGAAGTCATTTTTTTACCTAAAAGCTTAAATACAGGTGTGACTTTTTTACTAATGCCAACAATATTAGATACAAATTTCTTACTAATATTAGCTAATGGTGATATAATCTTTTTACTCATATTGCCCATTTTAGATGTGACTTTACTCATTGTACCTGTAATACCAGACATACTAATTTTTAAATCACTGTTAACCTTTTTAATATTTTTGCTTAGTCCTTCTGGAAGTTTATCGAACACACCATTCATACTTTTTCTTATAGCAGATGCTGCATTTTTAACCTTAAGATTGATTTTATCCATTGCATACAGTGATATTATTTGCAAACTTTCAATTGCCGATTGAAGTTTTTTTATTCCACTTGAATTTCCAACCTTACCACCTAGTATTTTAATTGAATTTGCAAATTTCTGTATTGCTGTTTCACCGTTCTTGTAGCTTATTATAAGAGCTTTCATTTCGTTTTTATTTTTAACCGCTAAAGCTAAAAATTTATTCATCCCATCTAAGGTAGGTTTAATCCCCACTGCTATTAACGCAAAAGCCACTGCTGCTTTTTGAGTTGCTGGTGTTATTTTTCCCATACTTAAAACAAGACTATTAACTTGCTTTAAAAAATTGGTTAGAGTTTTCATCATCCCATTTAACATCTCACTGTTAACACTTACCAAATTATTCTTTAATATTTTTAATTGCCCTGAAAATGTATTTCCAGCAGCTTCGGCGCTTCCACCATATTGTTTCTCCAATTGTTTTAAAATTATATTTTGTGCTCCTGCTATATTTCCCGCTTGCTGCATAGAACTTATCTGATCTTTTTGAGAAGCTGTAAATTTCACTCCTACACTTTCTAGTTCACTTATTCCTTCAATTGGATTATTCAAAGCCTTACCAAGTTCAAGTGCTGAAGTTTTGGTATCCTTACCTAGTGCTTGAGACATATCATTTACACTTTTAAGTGCTTGTGGAAAAACACTTTTGCCTATATTGCTAAATGTCAGCAATAGATTTTCTGTAGCAATATTAGTATTTTCACTAAAAGCTGTTATTCTTCCTTCACCTTCTGCCAGCTCCATAAGCTGTCTTTTAGTCATTCCACTAGCCTCTCCAGTGTTTTTTAGTATAGAATTCATTTGTGAAAGTGCATTATCACCTTCAATTACATCGTTCAAAATATTTTTTAAACCTATTCCTTCAATCAGCTGATTTCTAAGATTTAATACGTTATCTATAATTTTCTCAAAACCTTTATCAAGCTTACTTATCATTGTTGAAACAGCTGTATCTTCTAACAACACACTACTTAATAACCCCATATTGTCCCTCCTCTCTGACATTTTATAAACAAAAAAGAGCTCGTACAAGCTCTTTTTATATGTCTATTTAATTTTCTTTTCTGGACACAAGAAACATAAATCATCCCATATGCTTTTATCCAAAATCATACCTCTTTCCTGTTCATCCTCTTTAAATTTCAATATTATTTTTCTTGAATCTGTAGTCTTTACCTCTGTTTTTATTGGCGTCGAAGTAGTCTTCTTTCTACTACCTATTATTGCTCCTGTATTACCATCTAGAAGTTCTCCTATTATCGCCCCTCCAATAGACGAACCTCCACCTCTAATTTCTCCACCTGAAACTATTGTATCTCTATGATATTCGCCACTTATAGAAAAGTTTAATATATTTCTTTTTAAAATAAGTACTTTGAAATTATTTTCTTTATCATAAAGACAAATACCGTTGCTTCTATTTTCAAAAAATAGCTTACTACTAAGCTCTGTTTTGTATCCTCCATAATACTCTATTTTTCTTAACCCTTTAGGAATCATTATTTTTTCTAGTTTTTCATCTTCAGCACTACTTTTACTATTATCTGGTAAGAAATATCCTATGATGAAGATTGCACCAATAACTATTAACGCCTTCCATTTAAGAACTGCTATAAGAGCTATTGCAATTACTAACGCAATAATAATATAACCCATACCAAACCTCCCGTACAAAGTTTGTTTTAAATATACAACTTTTAACAAGGTTTGGCAAGATAGATTATTTTTCATTTTTATCAAATATCTATATATTATTTTTTCTAACTTCCTCTATCAAACTCTACAGCACTTAACTCCAAATATTGGCATTCACCTTTTCCAAGCAGCTATAATCCTCTCAGCTTTATTTATTATATCTTCCTTCTCATGCTTTACTTCTCTTGTTGATTCCTTAGTTTGAATAGCTTTATCTCTAAACTCCTCAAAGGTTTCAAAGTTCTTTTCCGTCATAAATAACCTGTTTAAATTCCACATTTCAAATAGCTTTTCATCTAACTGCTTTTCATATGCCTTTTCAATAAGTTTAATTCCTAGTAACATATCTAATTCCATTACAAATGGATTATACCTACTTAAGAGCACATCTAGGAAGTCCGCCTCATCTACTTGGAGGCTAAGGATAAAAAATCATTAAACCCTTCCTTAGAGAATACTTCCTTTATCATACTTATTGTTTCTTTTGGTGCTTGTTCACTAATCTCTTGTGGCGTTTTACCACTTAAATCTGCAAGAAATTTGTAGGTTTCCTGCTCTGCATTTGAAATATTCTCTATAAAGAGCATAATCATATCTATTTCAAGCTCTTTCTCTGCTTTCTTTCTTTCTTTAGGCGTACCTGTAATATTTGCTGCAAGTCTCTTCAATTCATCTTTTATATTCATCTTCTTTAAAATTCTGCTTAAGCTAAATAAATCACTTGTTTTTAAATTTCTCATACTTTTTCCCCCTAACTTATATTAGTTATTTATTACATTTGTAACTGCAACATCCTCTAGTACTACACCATTTTCAGATTTAACCTGCTTGCTTGTATCTGCTGGTTTTGCATATGAAATTGTAACACTTTGACCACTTGTTGGTGCTGTTGTTAATGTTATTTCTATTGTTTTTGCATCATTTCCTTTTTTGATTGCTGTAATAGCATCTGCCTTATCCGCAACTGTTACTGTAAAACCATCTTTATATAATGTTTCATTTACTATATCGCTCATTGTAAGAACTATATTTCCTGAACTTACTGCTGCACTACTTAAGGTAAATGCATCACTTGTAATCTTAGGGTAATAAATTTTGTATGGTAATGCATCAGGATTTGCTGGATCTGCATGTGCTGTAAATGTAACTGCTACTGTATTATCCTTACTATCCTGTGTTTTAAGCTGCAAACCATCTAAACATAACGCATTTTCAATTAAAATTATTATTGGCTTTGAGCTTCCTGAAAGTGTTCCAACTAAAGCTAAATTCTTTATATAATCAGAATCATCTATTTGAATTTTTCCGCTTATAACATCATAATTATCATCTGCTGTTCTATCTATATTTGCTGTAAGTGCTGATGCTAAAATTTCCTCTGTCATTTCTATAAATGTACATTTTAAAGTTGTTGTTACGCTGTCCACTAACTCTAATCCTTTAGCATTTGCAGCCTTTACTCCATCAACCTTTATTTGTCTCATTTTTGTTTTTACATCAAACTCATTTCCACCTGAAGTAGCTCCAACTAAAGCTTGATCTGGTAATCCAAAGTTTTTATAAATTGCTCCTGAATCAATTAATAAGTGCTCCATTGTTTTATTTGTAAATCCATTTGTATTAATATTATTTGTATTTATCATTTTATATCCTTCCTCTCATATACTTTAATTAAAAATCTAAGTTCTCGACGCTGAGTGATTTCATCAATATCTTGAAGCTCCAACCTATTTGTTGTATCCTTGTATATAATGTTTGCATCAGTGTCTGTAAGATCCAATCTATATGTCTTATCCTTATTTATTTGAATAAACATATTATCTGTCTTTATTATCCTAGTATTTAAACCATTCATAATAGCCTGTACTAGTTTATCTGTAATGTTTTCAATTTCCTCTATCTTTTCACTTTTGTTATCCCAAATATCTATATACAGCTCATTAAGACTACTGTACTCATTATTAGCCTTAACCTTAGGGAAACTAATTTCTGCATAGGGATACACTTTTTCTTTTCCTCCTGGATAATGCTCATAATATGAATCAACAATTGGACTAACAATTTCATATATCACTTTGTATAACTCCAACATTTTATTTATATCACCTCCTTTCAATTTTTTAGTTATTTAAGTTTCTTTTCTATATAACCAAAATAATTTTTTGTAAAATAAAAGCTTCGTTTTAAATAAGTATTAATTTCTATACTCACTTAAAACAAAGCTAATTTAAAATATTCTCACGCGTTTAAATATTTTTCTATGATGTAATTGTAGCACATGTTTTCTTATAATTGTCTCGTCTATATATTAGAATTACATAGTAAAAACCTTATATAATTCTTTTATTTTTAAGGTATCTAATTGCCCTAAGTCCTTAATCTACAACGCTAAAGCAAATGCCACTTCACTCCAATCTAAACTATCAATAATCACTATAACTTCCGTTCTTAGCCTGCATTTCTTCAGATTAATCTCAGTATCCCCTCGAATTAAGCCTTTAGTTATGAGGCTTTCAAATGAACTTTGAGACAAATTTAGCTTTTCCCTAATCAAAGCAGCTACCTTAAGCTGAGATGGATAAGTACTTTTTATATGCAATTCTACAGGAATACGGAAGTTAATATCTTCCCCTATTATCTTATACTTTGTGTATCCAAGTTCCACTCCATTTTTACGTATTAACTCCAAATTAACAGCATATCTCTCAGCAAGCTCTTTATCGTTGTTATGGAATGCCTCTAATAATTTAGGCTCAATACTTTTAGGCTTAACACGTGTATATATAGTCATATTCCAAGTAGAATTACAATTTGAACATTTATATATTAACCATACATCTAGGTATTTACGTTGAGCATTTATTCGAAACATACCAGAACAAATGAATTCTGTTTTTTTACCACACTTCTTACAATGCTTAATCACAGGTGGCAAAGATAGATACTGTATATTCCAGTCTATCCTTTTCATAAAAATTACTCCTTCCTATTAAAATCTAATAGGAAAAATAACAGGTGGATTGTCACAAATATTTTTCATCATATTACCCCCTAAGTAAATATTTTATATTCAAATAGTATCATCTAAGTACATAAAACTAAACCTTACATATATTTAATAACTAAAAATGAGCCAATGCAGTAATAAAACTGTATTGACTCATATATAATATTAATCACTATTTTTCTGTTCTCTTATTATCCTTTGTATACTTTTCAAGGATAAAAAATATTTCTTTGCTAAGCTCTCTTTACTGTAACCTGTAAGATAATCATCATAAATCTGATCATTTCGTTTTTTTAATTCATCACAGGTAGAGGTTCTTTCTCACCATTTCTTTTTATTTTCTGCTTTTCTTGGAATGTAGATAAACTCACCATCTACATATTCCTGCACCTTCTCAAGCAGATAATCCGGTATTATATTAATTGCTTTTTTATAGCTCATTTTACTCTCCTAAAAACTTTATTTTTATTAGGAATAGCAAAGGCTATATTTAGATTTTAACTTTCTACTGCAACAGCCTTTGCTATGCAGTCATAAAGATTGGATTTAGCATGAGCTTTTATTCCTCCTATTATATGTTTTTGTAAAATTATAACATTCACCTATTTTCTTGTCAATGATAAAGCATCTTATCCTAAAGATATGTGTTTTTCTGACTATCTTTCCCACTAAAATTAATTAATGTATAATTATTACAAGGAGTTGATAGTGTTGAAAATGAATCGAGTTTTTATTATCTTTATTTTTGTACTTCTAGCGGTAGGATGTTCAAATGTAGTTAAGAATACTGAGGGAAGTACTCTATTAGTAGAAAAACAATCTACTATAAAAGGTAAATATGAATATTGCAATAACATCAAAGATGAAAAGGAGGTTCAAAATATAAAGAAGATTATAAACAGTATTAATTGGAAAGATGCAAAAGTAAGTATGGTATATCCTCCTCAGTATAAGTTTTATTTCGAGGCTATTAAAGAAAAAAAGCCTTCAGAAGATATAAGTTATGATATGTGGATAAGTCCAAGGAAGGATAAAATAGAGCTTGTTCGTGAGCCTGAAGGAAATTATATTAATTTAAATGAGAAAACATCTAAACTATTATTTAAGTTACTTACAGGTGATAATCTAAATTAGATACTTACTGAAATACATAAATTTTATTTATCATCCAATATGTATAAAACAAAGGTACTAAAAATTTTATAGCACTTTTGTCTTAATATAATTACCTAAGCCCATTTAATTTAAAGTTTTCCTTAAGTTTATCACAAAACTCAAAAAACTTCTTTGGCAACTGAATAAAATGCTGATTTTGAGCAAAGCTCTTCATTGTATCTACAAAGTCTGAAAAGGTTTCTGTGCTTCTTGGATTTGAGATTATATCTCTAGGTACAGGATGCTTATTTAAATCCTCCATTATTTTAATTACTTCTCTAACAAAGTCTGACATATCACCTTCTGGAGTATTAAAATCTTTAAATTCAGCGAAAGTGTCATCAAAAGCTTTTTTTGCTCTCTGAGCTGTCGTCATATTCTTGCTAGCATCTGAAATATTTATATTATCCTTAGTTGATGCATTTTCTATTGTATCTTTAATTTTAGTATCCTTTGTACTGTTTTTATTTTGAATTTCCTCATTCTTAATAAGCTTATTCATATTTGCGTATTTTGTCTCTATATTAATCATAAAAAACTCCTACCTTCTAAGTAATATATTAACATTATCGTTTTTTATTAACAAAATATTACCCTATAGTTTGTTGATTTTATACTTTAATCATATTTGAAAGGGAAGTCTTCTATTAACTTTTCTCAAAATATACATCTCTCCATAATTATATTAATACGTAGAAGTTACCTTTATTTCTTCTTTTTTAATTTTTATTTTTAACCACTATCCTCTTACAAGCAAAATAAATCTACAATCAAAATTTATATCCATATGTGTAAATATACTCAAATCAATATGAAATTTATCAATTGTTTCTTTATTAGGATTCAATAAAATCTTTATTTGCCTTCCTCTTTTTAATTTTATTTGCACAAACTGTCTTATTTCATCATAGCCTTTTCCATATGGAGACGGTATAATCACATCTGTACTTTTATTGACTTTATTTCTTCATATTTTATTATTCTTTTTTTTACCCATCCCTTATACTCAAGTTCATCTTTACGTAAAGTTATATCATACTTACAACTTGAGAATATATTTAAACACGGCCAAATTATAAATAATGATATCAGTACTGTTAATTCTAAAACAATAGGATGTCCATTGCGTCTAGGTTCAATAATTCCTTCTATACTCATGCATGTACAAATTATAATTAAAGCAGTTATAAAAATTGTAATCAAAATAAATCTAACAAAGAAAACAGGTTTTTCTTCTACATATCTTACTTCTTTCTTCAATTTTATTTTTCTCCCTCTAATTTTCTCTCTGCGACTTTAATATCTTCTTCCATTTTCTTTAAAAATTCATGTGTATGCTCCGAATCCTTTTTTCCTTTAGCTCCTCTACTTTTATGCACTAGAATTAATCCCACTGTAAATCAACTTACAGCGGGATTAATTTAATTTAAATAATTATTTAGTTCCATCACTCTTTAATGAAGTCTTCCCATCTCCGAATGAAACTTTTATATAGCCATCTTCTTCATTTCCCCATATGTACTGATTATCATCATTACCATTTGCATTATAGCCCTTCTCTATAACTGTACCTTCCGTTCCAAATATAGCTTTTACATCATCATAAGTTTGATTTGATTGTATTTTATCATATTGTTCATGTGTTACTTTTGTAGTATCCTTGTCAAGTCTCTCTTCCTTTACATTGCTAGCTTTTCCGTCATTATACACAATGTCTATCTCGCCTCCTTCAGAGTCTCTCCATGTATATAATATATCTGATTCCTTATTACCTTCTCCTAAAATCTTTTTGGCTTCATTATAAGTCATTCCTATTTTAACTTTTTTGAAATCATCATAAGTATACTTATCTTTTTTTATACTTTCATCTTTTTTGGTTCTTTTAGCACTTGTACTCTTTGTATTTTTTGTACTAACTGATTTTTTATTAGCAGAATCACATCCCGCTAATGTCACTACCGTAACCACACCTAAAATTGCTACTATTATTTTTATTCTATTCTTTTTCATTTGTATCCCTTCCTTGTGACTTTTATTATTTAAGTCCTCCTCCAGATTTAAAGGATGCATAGCCTCTTACAAATGAAACTTTTATATATCCGCTCTTTTTATTTCCCCATATGTATGTATTATCATTTCCCGCGCCTGAATCTGTTACCTCTGTTATTGTTCCTTCTCCACCTAATAATTCTTTTACATCTTCGTATTTCTGCTTTCCATCGATTTTATCATATTCTGCTTTTGTAACCTTTACTGTATTATCATCAAGGTTTGTTTCGATTTTTGTAGTCGCTTTTTTATCTGTTCCATAGCTTACTTGTATTTCTGATGAATCTTTGTTTGTCCATTTGTATATTTTAATTCCATAATCTGATGAACTTAGCTTTCCTTTTCCTAATATATCCTCTGTCTGTTTATATGTCATTCCTGTTTTTACTTTTGAGAATTTTTCATAAGTATAATCTTGACTTGAAGTAAGTTTCCCTATAGATTTCATGTTACAGCCTGTTAATCCTACTATAATAGTTACCCCTAATGCTGCTGCTAATATTTTCAACTTATTCTTTTTCATTTGTATTTCTCCTATACTATTAATATTTATCTACGCTTCTTTTGCAAATTCTGTCTTCAACTCATTATCCAGCTTTGTAAATTCTTTAGCTGTTTCTTGTAATTCTTTTATAAGTTCACCAATCATATTACAGTGTCTTTGCATACCTTCTTTAAAATTAGGAAACTGAGCGTTCACAAAAGCCTCTTTTGCTGCTCCCTTCCACTCTGTTCCTTCCAATGCCTTTAATCCACTTTCCAATTCTTTAAGTAAATTTTCTAAGGTTGTCTTACAATTTTTATACTCATTTATGGCACTTTGCAGCGTTTCCATATTTATTTTGATATCATAATTTGCGCTCATAGTTTGTCCCCTCTATCTAATCTATCATCTTCTATATACTGTAGAACCATTCAAATTTTCACTTTGTGCAATTCTTTTATCTGCGTCTTCAAAGTCACTAACTATTTGTTTTACATCATTAGTACTATTCTTCAAACTTTCTATTTGACTGTTTAAGTCATTAACACATTTATTAATTTTTTCAGTCAATGTTGACACTGCACTGCACTTTAAATCGTCTCCAACATTTTTAGCCACTGTTTTCAATTTACTGTTTGCAGTTTCTTCGTCATTTACAATTTTATTCAATGCAGAAATTGCACTATTTATATTTAAGACATCTATTTTTATTTGATCTGAATTTGTTGCCATACCTTCTCACCTACTAAACGTTATTTTAAGCTAACAACTTACTTAATTCCTCATCTAAATCTATAACCTTTTTAAATGCTTCATTCATTTCTAAAGCCATTTTTAAATCCTGTCTAGCTTCATTTTCTTTTCCAAGTCCTAATCTATTTTTAGCTCTCATAAGATAAACTTCAGCTAAATTCTTGTTTAAATCTAAAATATATTCATAAAGTTCTTCTGCCTCAGCATACTTTTCTTCATCTCTTAAAGAATTTGCCTTAAGTAAATGGAGCTGATGATCATAAGGATACTTAACTATTAATAAATTGTACTTTCCTACTGCTTCTTCGTATGCTTCTTTTGCTTCCTCTAACTTATTTCCACTTTTCAAGCACAATGCTTTATAATAGTATGAATTTATTCTGTATGGATTTTCTTCATCGGATTTCTCTATTATAGTTTCATAAAGCTTAAATGCTTCTTCGTACTCTTTATTTAACATTAGGAGGCTTGCTTTTGAAAAATAAGATTCCATTTCTTCTGGTGCTATTTCTATCATATAATCATAAACTTTTTTAGCCTCTTCTATCTTTTGCAATAAAATTAATAATGAAGCTTTTTTAGATAGATATAGAATATTCTTATCATCTATTTCAATTCCAGAATTTATGCAGTTTAAAGCCTTCTCTAAATCCTTTTCCTTTTCATACAAAAGACACTTATCAAATTCCAACAGTTCTCTTTTACCTAGTATTTCTTCTGCCGATTTTAAGGTTTCAAAAGCTTGTTCTACTTTGTTTGTTTCTCCAAGTAGTACTGCTTTAAAGTGATATGCACCTTCATTATCTGCTTGAATTCTTAAAATTCCATCATAACAATTTATAGCATCTTCATATCTTCTCATGTCAATTAATATTTCTGCTTTTTTCATCATAGCTTCTACGCTTTTATTGTCTATTATTATTACTCTGTCTAACCACTTTATGGCATCTTCTCTTTCTCCTGTAGCTTCCATACATTGTGCCATATTGTAATATATTGCTTCATTTTTTATTCCAAAGTACATTGCTTTATTGTAAAGCTCTACAGCAGCTTTTACATCATTTTTATAGTAGAAGAAAATATTTCCCTTTTCAAAGTAGGCTTCTCCTTCATTCGGATCTTTTATAAGCACATTATCAATGGTCTCTATTGCCTTATCAACTTGCTCTAAGGCAAGATTAACTAAAGCTTTATTATAATATGCATCCTTAAAGTTTGGATCTGCTTCTATTGCTCTATTAAAATATTTTAACGCTTCATCGCCTTGCTTTTTTTGTATGAATATTATTCCTCTTTTATTTAGTTCCTCTGCTTTTGACATTACCTTATCTTCGATCATTTTGTCCTCCCTTATTGAAACCTATTTTATCCTTTATTTTTTCTATTTCTACATCATATATAGCAAATAATATGAAAACCCTGCTAAAAGTAACTGCTACTATATATGTAATCATAATAATTATTCTCCAAATGTCTCTTTGTGATGAAGACTATAACTACAATTAATTTACAAATTCATAAAATCCGATTCTTTTTATTTAAAATTTTCACTTAATATTACAATAAACATACCTACGTATTTTCATCGCTTGCAACATAATTTCCTATTATCCTAATAGCTATAATCATCAAAAATGATGCTGGCAAAATAGTTCTTCCGTCCTTAGTATATATAAAAATCAAAAATGGTGATATTGGCAAAATCAACAAACTCATACCAACTATTTTCTTTTTTCCTTTTTTATTTTTAATAAAATGAAATGCCATTTTTTCCATCCTTATAAGCATAACCACATAAGCTATTACTATTAATGAAAAAACTATGATGCCTATAATAGTTCTAATCATTTTTAATCACTATCCTCTTACAAACAAAATAAATTTATTCTGAAACTTTATATCCTTACCCGTAAAATTCATCAAATCCATATGAAATTTATCAATTTTTTCTTTATTGGGATTTAACAAAATTTTTATTTGTCTTCCTCTTTTTAATTTTATTTGCACAAACTGTCTTATTTCATCATAGCCTTTTCCATATGGAGACCATATATCTACGTCTGTACTTTTTATTGACTTTATTTCTTCATATTTTATTATTCTTTTATTTATCCATCCTGTGTACTCAAGCTCGTCTTTACGTAAAATAATATCATACTTACAACTTGAAAATATATTTATGGCTGGCCAAATTATAACCATTGATATTATTACTACTGATTCTAATACAATAGGATGTCCATTTGGTCTAGGTTCAATAATTCCTTCTACACTCATAAATGTAAAACCTATAATAAAAGCAAGTGTAAAAATTGTAATTAAAATAAATCTAATAAGAAAAATAGGTCTTTCTTCTAAATATCTTACTTCTTTCTTCAATTTTATTTTTCTCCTTTTAAATATTGGTTATTCATTATCCTTAATAAAATTATCATACACTCCTTTATATGTGTCTTCACTATACATCATTGGGAATGGTGATACTGTACTATATATTGACTTACGCTTTGCATTAATTGCTTGTGAAAGTACACCTTTAGCGTTATTAAGGTCTATACTCTTTTGATTAACAATGGATTTACTCTTATTAAGAATTTTTTCTTCTTTACTTACCTGTCTTTGTGCCGAAGATAATGTATCCTTAGCTTTTTCTAATCCATTTTTTGCGTTTTTAACTTGTTTAACTGTGGCATTCGCATCATTTTTTATGTTCTTATAGTTACTAGCCGCTTCACTTGCTGCAATTTGAGCCGATGACAATTTTTCTTCACTCTTAATTCCTATAGCTACTTTTTTCGCATCATAAACTTCTCTACTTTCCTTCAAAGCTGTGTTTGCCTCACTAACACCCGTTTTAGCTACAGTTATAGTTTTTTCAGCTTGTCCAATACTTTTAAAACTATCATATCCTCCTTTTAAACCCAAAAGAAGAGATGAACCATAATAAACACGCTCTCCCCACTTATCCCCAAATAAATACTTTTCACCTTCTTCAACCAAATTACTGTGTTTCACTCCCATGATTTGTTCTCCTGAATCAACAATGGTAGCCAAACTATAAATAATACCAATAGCTCCAATAACTCCAACACCGCTACCAATTGTAATAATTATTGCCGCAACCTCTGCAACTATAATCGCTATATTTTTAATAAAATTTCCATACTTATCCCAAAATTTATTAAATGCCACTTTAGCCTTATCCCATGTATCCTTAGCAAAATTCCAAGCACCCTTAACAGTATCAATACACTTCTTTTTAGCTGCCTGTCCCCAGTCTAAACATGTTCCAGCAATACTTCCATATTTCTCGGTATTAGTTAATAGTCCTACAGACTTTCTATAATCATAGCTGCTAGATTTCAATTTACTAGCACAATTATTATCTACTTCCTGAAACTTATTTACAGCATAGTCTATATTTTTACCTGCCCTGTCTATCTTAGTTTCAAGCTGCTGCATAGCCTTATACTCTTTACCAATCTCATCAATCTTTGTTCTTAATCTTGACGAATTGCTGTCGCCTTCTAGTTTCTGTAACGCTGAACTCAGACCTTTCTTTGCTGTTCCTATTAAGTCTAAAGTTGAATTTATTCCTCTTCTTGCAGTTCCCATATCCGTTGTTGATATTCCTATTACTAATTCACTCATTCTTTCCTTATCTCCGTATATTTCTTAATTTTATAATTTTGGATTAATATTTTGTGCTATTGTACTTGCTGCACCTTTTCCCACAGCGGCTCCCGCATCTTTAAATGCAACATTACTGGCACCTTGAGATTTTCCACTGCCACCTTGACCTCTAATTCCTTTTGCTACTGCTGCATCTGCATCATTAAATGACTTAGCTATTTGCTCTAAATTTTTAGATAATGTATCTAACGCATCTGAGTATGTATTCATATTTTGATATAGTATTTTATATGTGTTCTGGAACTCTCTAACTGATTTTCCATTCCATCCATCTATGAGCCTATCTGTTACCTTTTGCATATTTCCTTTTGTATTTTTGGCTGTATTAGAAGCATCTTTAAATCTCTTTGATAAATCCAATATCATTTTGGTATTTACCTCAATTTTATTTGCTGCCATTTTTACCACCCCTTTAAAAATCTTAATTGTATTTTAAAATACCTCTTTCAGTTCAATTTCAATAACTATTCGTGCTTTAAAACACAAGTAAAATTTTTAAAATTATTTAAATTTTTTTAAATTTATACCCTTATATAACATACTCCCCCTGCAAAATACAGGGAGAGTAAATTGGTTTTCTTTTAATATGATAAGTAAGAATCTATCTTATCTATGTAATGCACTAGCAACTTTTGCATCTGTATCCTGCATTGTTTTTGAAGCACTCTTAAGTTGTTGTCCTATTTGTTCAACTAATTTTGCAAATTGAGTGACTTGTGGTGCAAACTGATCAAACTCTGATGAAAAAGCTTTTGCAGCGTCACCTTCCCAGCTTGATACTAATTTGTTCTTTTCATTTGTTAATGCCTTTAAAACATTTTCTATGTCTTGTCCATTTTTTGCGAAAACTGATGCTGTGTGATCAATTTCTGATACGGTTAGTCTAATTTTATCTGCCATTTGTTTCCCTCCAAAATTTGTTGTTTTTTTACATATTGAATATACCATTTTGTCTATTGAATGTCAACACATACCATCTTTTATTAAAAATATTTTAATCAAATACAATTTATTAATTAATTTTTTTCATTTTAGTTTTATATATAATATTATTTAAAAAATGGTATTTTTATCATTTTAAATTCTCCTCTATCAATAAAGTATCCATCGCCATTTTCAAATTTCTTCTCTTTATAGCTATATGGAACATTTACTTCATAGAATCTAGAGTTATTTATATTGTCAAAGAAGAAGCCATAATTTAAGCTTTTCAATTCTTTTACAAAATCATAAGAGTATGCATAATTATTAATATTTTCTTCTGTTCCTGCCACAATAAGTGCAACCTTAAGATTTTTATCCTTTTGAACTATTCCCTCAAATATTTGCATAATTTCCACATCACTTGAAAATTGAAGCATAAAGTCATTTAAATCATCAATAAATAATGCAATTAGTGGCATATTATCTAGGAATTCCTTTTCGTTAAATACTCCTGTACTTGTCATTCTAGCATTATTTAAAGCTTCTTTTCTAAGTTCAATTTCGTTTTTAATCTCCAGCATTATATTTCTAGATTCATCTGTCTTATATCCGTAAGCCTTTATTAAATTTGAATCCTTGATTTTTAATAATCCATAGTTTTCAGAGTCTATTAGATATATCTTGCTTTCATTAACTCCGCTATTTACAGCTAAAGTGTGTGCTATACTTTGTATAGTATTGGATTTTCCTGTCTGTGATTTTCCCACTACTGTAATAAGTGGATTTTCAATTAAGTTTCCATATACATATTCAATTTCTGTATAATCAATTCCAATAGTGTAGGAGTACTTCTCTAATTCTTCATTACCTTCTAATTCTTCTACTGCTTCCTCTAGGCTAAGAATATCTGGTACTATTGGTATAGGTTTTGCATGTTTTCCCTTCCAAGCTGAATTTAACTCTTCAATTAATTCCTTCACATTAGCAGCTCTTGCACCTTCATTCTCTCCTCTAACTGGCAATGCTGTTTGAAATTCATATAAATTATCAACATTTATAAGTGCTCTACCCTTTTTATTTTCAGGTTCCATCCTTACTCTTCCTGTAACATTAGAGTATTCACCTTTATCAACACAAGTAAGTGCTATGGACAATTTGAAGTTTGCAGTTACCTTATATCTAACAGATGTGTAGTTTCCAGCTGTTACAACTAAACTAATTCCAAGTGTTCCACCTTCTCTTGATAGGAATATAAGTTCATCCTCAAGGTCTTGATAGAACTCAATTAACGCTGAATAGTTATCTAAAATTATTACAATCTGAGGTATTAGTGTATTTCCAACTTCTCTATATGCCTTTAATGAACCAACTCCGTTATCAGAGAATATTTTCTTTCTTCTATCAATTTCCTTATGAAGATATTTTATTAAGTTCATAAGCTTCTCTTCATCATCTGAAGTTACTACTCCACCAACATATGCTGATTTCTCATACATTTTTAAAGTTCTCGCACCAAAGTCTAATATATACATATTAACTTCCTCTGGTGTATAGTTAAGCATTAAAGATATCATTAGAGTTTGAAGGAAGGTTGTCTTTCCGTAACCAGGAGCTCCTACTAATAATAAATGTCCTAATTCACCCAAATCAATTTTAAGAGGTCTTTGATCCTGTCTTTCTGGGTCATCAAGCATTCCAATTGTAGGGCATATCCACTCTCTATCTTCAATCCACTCTTTGCCATTAAAGCCTGTTTTACTGTCTTTAAGTAAATCATCTAAATATATTTCGTCCTCTAAAGGTGGTAACCATGGTCCATCAAGTCTTTCAATATGATTTTCACTGCATACCTTGTCTATTTCTTCTATAGCGGCTTCAAGCTGAGTAATTCTCTTTTTATCTTTTTCTTTATCCTTAGTTGAATATAATAAGCTTCTAGTTCCGTCTATCCCTACATTGAATATTTCAACTTCATTTTTGTTAACATCGTCTTCATCGTACTTTTTAGCACCACTCCAAGCTGATTGGAAAAGTTCAAATATTTCATTGTTACCCACCTGAAAATACGCTCTACCAGGTTCAACTATATCTGCTGCAAGTGAAGATTTTAAAACTTCTTTACTATCCTCAGCATCTTGAACTTTAAGACATAACTTGAACTTTGAGTTACTCCAAATTTGGTTATCTACAACACCTGCTGGCTTCTGAGTTGCAAGTATAAGATGAACTCCTAAACTTCTTCCTATTCTTGCCGTACTAACTAGCTCTGCCATAAACTCCGGTTGGTCACTCTTAAGCTCGGCAAATTCGTCTGCAATTATAATTAAATGCGGTATCGGTTCTGTTACCTTCTTCTCTTTATAAAGCTTTATATATGCATCAATGTGATTGACATTGCACTTTGCAAAAATTCTTTGTCTTCTTTTTAACTCACTCTTTATTGATACAAGTGATCTATTTATTTGATTTCCATCAAGGTTTGTAATTGTTCCAACTAAGTGAGGAAGGTTTTTAAATAAATTAGCCATACCTCCACCCTTATAGTCAATTATTATTAGTGCTACATCATATGGATGGTAATTTATTGCCAAGGAAATAATATAGGTTTGTAGTATTTCACTTTTACCAGATCCCGTTGTACCTGCAACCAAACCATGTGGTCCATGATACTTTTCATGAAGATTTAAGTACTCTATTTCATCTCCGGCTTTCACACCTATTGGAACTTCCATTGTTTCATAAACCTTATTTTTTCCCCAATTTGAAAGTACATTAAAGTCCTGTGTTCTTTTTACATTGTATAAATCAAACAACGTAATTAAACTTTTTAGGGAACTTTCAGAGAAAGAGCTCTTTACATTGATAGGAGCCATCCTCTTAGAGTATTCATAGCATTCTCTTAAATTTACATCATCAAATGCAAATTGCATAAAATGTGCTCTATTTATAGTTTCAGTAGAACTTCCATTGTATCCAGCTGAAACCTCTATAACATCTGTACATTCTTTTGGAAGCATCTCTATACTTTCACTTACAAACACTGCTGTCATATTTACGTTATTTCTATTCTCTAAGTAAGGCATAATAGGCTCATTTTCTGTCAACTTATTATCTGCAATAAAAACTATAAAGTGAGGTAAATTTACTTTTGGTTCATGACTATTTTCATTATCATCACTACGTTCTCTTGCAACATCATAAAGATAATTAAGTACATTATGTGAAGACTCTTTGTCACTTCCAATAAATCTTATCTCTTTTTTCCTACTCCATATATGAGGTACCCATCTTACCCAACTTAAGCTTTCCTTATCTTCATTTGAAACTATTATTGCTATTTTTACATCTTCATAAAAATGACCTGCTGTTAACTTTACCATTAAATTAGATATAAACTTATATGTATGCTGTTTCTTACCAACTACACCTATGGGGCTAGATTTTAAGAGATTTAAACTTAATGGTACATCTTCAACTTTTTGATATTTCTTCTTTAATTCTGGTGCAAGTCTTTCAAGGTCGTCTATTTCCATTTTGTTTTTATTATCTGGAATTTTAACAGAGAATGATATGGAAGTATCTCCATGCCCAAGCATTACATTTAAAAAATCCGGATGGCTTGGCTTCTTCTCCCAAAGCCTTCTATCAAATTCCCTAACAAAATCAAAACATTCATTAATTTCAGGATTCATGATTTTCAAGTTCTTCTTTTGAAGTTCTATGTTGTCTGTAATCTCTTTTTCCTTTTCAGCAATATAGCCTCTATAAAACTTGTTTCTTTTTTTCTTATATTTTTTAGAACTAACAAACTCTGTTACAAAGGTTATTACGCTTACTAACGCCGAAAGTGATACCATTCCAACAGAATATATCATATAAGTCTTGTTACTTCCCATGCTGGATGACATTAGTGACATCATAACTACAGTACCAACAATAGGTATTACAGATAGTAAATATTGTATGGATACCTTACTCGGCTTATCTGGTGGAGCATCAATTTCTATTTCATCTCTTGGAAGTTCTACTAAAAATCTTGGAGACCTATAAAAATCAGGATAGCTCATATATTTATCAAACCTATCCTTGTTATACACAGTAGCACCATTTATAACTATGTTTTCATTTAAGTTTGAAAGTGCTAAGGAATTATCCATAAATAAAATCTTATGTCCACAAATTGTAATAAAATTATTATCTTTTAAATAAACTTTATCCTCTACTTTTTTTCCGTCTATGTATACACCGTATTTAGATTTAAGATCCGTAACATAAAATTTATTATTGGAATCACACTTTATTTCACAATGCTTTCTATCTATTAAATCATCACGTATTGAAATATTGTTATCCTCATCTCTTCCAATACTTAAATAAGTTACATCCTTTAAGGAGATTACCTTATCATAGTTTTCTTTTTCTACTATAAAGTCTATAAAAAAGTTGATTTTAAATAACTCTTCTTTATCCTTTACATTTTTTATAGTTATTTGATCTCCATTAACTAAAATCTTTCTCGGGGTTTTAATATCATTTACTATGCAGTATGCATTTTCTCCATCTTTAATCTGCCAAGAGGTATTTATTTTATTGAAGTAAATATAAACCAATTCTTCTGTTTCTAGCTTCAGCTTAATATCACAATTTGCACTATTACCAACAACTACTGTGCCTTTTTCATAGTCATCTAAATCTATTTCTTTATAAAAATCAGAATTATAAAGTATAAGGACATTATTATAATTTCTTTTTTCTTCCACTTAACCACCTCGTTTTTTTACCTCTTATAAGCTACGATTTAATTTATATCAATATTATTGTGCTTCCATTTGCTATTCCGTACTTTTTTAAAACATCATTTCCCTTTAAAAAGCCTATAGGATTTTCCGTTTTTATATAATATCCTGAAACCTTTATGTCCCTATCTTCAAATTTTAGTGCTTTATTTAATGCTGCACATATTTCTTTTACAGTAATATCAATAGGTATTTCAAGTTCATATTCCTCTTCAGTTCCTTCAATTTTAACTATAACTACTGCTTTCTCCAAAGCCTACCTCCTACATACTTATAATAATTTCATAATTAGTTCATCTATACATCTCAAAAAGGTACTTGCCCTATTCTTTAAATATATTAAACTGCTTACACTCTCTAGTGCTTCATCATAATATATTTTCTGAATAATAGGTTTTTTTTCCCTTAACAAAACATGCGGTATTATTGTTTCTAAATTATCTTTATATTTGTTTTGTATAAAAGAGAAATTTTCTAAATTATCCAGCTGCTTTAGAAAATTTTGTAATTTTACACTTGAAAGCTTATCTTGTCCAATTGGAACTATAATCTTAGAAGACATCTCAAAAATTGTTTTGTAGTTTATATTAAAAGTAGAACTTAGATCAATTATTATGTAGTTATACATATTTACCTCTATTAGCTTTTGAAGCATAAACTTAACATCATCCACTTTTAAATCCTCTATATCAAGAACACTATCTACTGGTGCAAAGTAATTAATTCCACTTTCCTCATCTTTAAGTACTATATCTTTAAGAACTTCTTTAAAATTTTCATCTCTTTCTTTTATGAAGTAAAGGAAATCAGACATATTTTTACTTGTACTACATTCAAAAAAAACCAAGGTTGATTGTAAATCTTCTAAATTCAAATACAGTACTT
Organism: Clostridium acetobutylicum ATCC 824; assembly: GCF_000008765.1. Classification (NCBI taxonomy): domain Bacteria; kingdom Bacillati; phylum Bacillota; class Clostridia; order Eubacteriales; family Clostridiaceae; genus Clostridium; species Clostridium acetobutylicum. Next base: position 49,017 of record NC_003030.1, on the reverse strand, counting down.
TTTTGTTAGAATCACTTAGTTTTTTAGCCATTTCTATAGCTATAGTTGATTTTCCTATTCCTCCAACAGGTGAATATAGCGTTATTATGCTGCCTTCCTGCTTTTTTACTTCTTTACAAGGGGCCACCTCTGGATTGTTATTATAATATATATTCAATATTTCTCTGCAAAGCTTTTCCCCTGGCTGATACTTCTTTACTACAGGGAGCCCGTTAAATTCATCCATATTGCCACCTTCTGATAAAATAGCAATGGATTTTATAGAATTTTTCATAAGCCCTTCATAGAACATGTCTGTCTTTATCAAAAGTATGTCCGAAATCCTACCAGAGCTTATATACTTCTCCAAATATTCTCTATTAGTAAAACAGGTGATTCTAAAAGTATCCTCAAAATTACTACTTATATAATTTACTAATCCCTTTAAATAAGCTCCATCCGTTTCTGCTATAATCAAATTTATCTTTGCCATAAATCTACCCTCCATATCATAAACCATAACTTTTTATTCAATAGCAAATGTAAACTCACTATTAGCAAACATAATTGTATCTCCATTCCTAATTTCATATAATTCATCACTATTTATTTTTTGGCCATTTACAAAGGTTCCATTTCTTGATGTTAAATCTATTAAGTAGTATTTTTCATTTTGTTTTCTTATTTCCGCGTGAAGTTTTCCAACAGCTTTATTATCTGAAATATAATCTGCTTGTCCGGATATTCTACCTATTTTAAATGAGTCCTTATTTATGAATATTCTTTCTACTGTACCAGCTTTTTTACTCATTAGAAAGGCTGTTTTTGAATCTAAAAGTTCTGTTTCATAAGACATTTCCGTTACTATTTCTCTTTTAGATGGTTTACTTTCCTTAGCTTCCTTATCGCGTTTTATAAAACTAGTATTTGCTCTTCTTTTATCAGCTACCGTTTCAACTTTATTTCCTCTTAACAAAATAAATATTACAAGAGCTACATCTACAGCAACTACTACTGCTATAGCTATAATCATAAACAGCATTTTAAGTATAAATGCAACCTCAATACCTATTATTGCTGCTGCTATAACTTGAGAAATAACTATATATAATATCTTTCTTTTCTTATTACCAGTTGTATTGCTTTTTACTTCCACCTTCTTACTTTTAAGGTTGCTATCTGTGTTAAATTCTTCACTTTTATTTTGAGTAACATCTATATTAGAAGGCTTTATTTCATGATGCACAACTGGTTCCTTAACAACTTCTTCTTGTATAGGTTCATTTTCAATTCTCACAGGTACACTTTCTACTTTATTTTGAATATTACTTTCAGGGGCATCTACTACTTTAATACCAGATGTTTCAGAACTTTCAAGATAATTTTTAAAGCCTACCAAATTAAAATCATCTTTTCTAAGATATTTTAAAGTTTCTTGTATGATGTTTTCAGAAGTTTTTTCCTCAATACTTACAAAATCTATGATTAAACTTTTAACAAGATTTCTATATGTTACATTTATATCTTCTTCGGTAATTAGCTCAAATGGAAGATATAATAAGTTCACGCTGAAATCTTTTTCACTTATAAATATTGTTTCTAAATCCATAAGAAACTTTTTCTCATCTAGAAAATAATTTTTGCATTCCAAAAGGCATACTGCTATATTTTTTAGTATTGTTATAAATTCACTTTTCCTTATAGTTCTTCCCTTTAAATATTCTTTTATCGGTATTCTTCCTGTTGCATCATATAAAACTTTGATTTTATCATTAAATTGTCTTATTTCAATATTCAAAGCTCCAGAAGTAGGATTATTATTTATCATTTCAACTTCATAATCTACAATGCAATCAATATTATCTAAATAAGTTACTATATAATTTTTTGAAGGATTATTTTCAAACTCCAACTTTAAATTACTTTTATTCATTCTTTCCTGCTCCTTTATTATTTAGATTTAAAATCCAACATGCTTCTTTAATTTATCTATAAAGCCTTCATCAGATACAAATCCAACAATTATTATGGATATGTTATCTTTTTCTCCCCTTTCCTTAACCTTGTTTACAAATTTCTGCGCTGCTTCTTGAAGCACATCATTATCAATAATGTTTTTAATCTTTTTTATTTCACTATATAATTCTTCTTCTTCAAATTTGTTGTAAAAGCCATCACAGCACAAAACAAAAACATCATTTTTATTTATTTTTCCACGTTCTTTAAATACTTCAATGTTTTCTTTAACTCCAACACATTGTGTAAGTATATTCTTTTTAGCACTATTTTTTGCTTCAATTTCTGTCATAATATTATTTCTAACATTCATAGCTACCAGTGTATGATCTTCTGTAAGCTGCTTTATTTCCTTGTTTATTTTATATATTCTGCTGTCTCCAACATGAGCAATATAGTATATATCATTACATAGTAATAAAGCCGATACAGTTGTACCAACCTTCACTGATTCTTTTTTGCCATAATCTCTAATTTTCGTATTAACAACTTCTATGATTTTGGCCATAAATTCTGTTATTTTTTTTTCATCCTTTTCATTTATGATTCTTTCATAGTGTTTGTCAAACCACTCTTTAAAGTATTTAACTGAAATAGAACTTGCTATTTCTCCAAAGGAAAGCCCTCCCATTCCGTCACACATAACAAACAATCCAATATCTCGATTGTTGTCTTCATAAATTTTCACTAAAAAGTTGTCCTGATTAGTTGGCTTTATATTTCCTTTATCACTTACAGCACCTACTACAATTTCCATATATACTCCTTTTCAATTTTGTTACTATACTTGTACAATTTTTATAATAACAATTAGTTGCTTATTAATTTAAAATATATAATAACATACACATAATACCATTATTTTTTTCAAATATCCACCTTCAATTACGTTTTTTCTTATATTTATAACTCCTTTTTAAATTTTACTCAATAATATTTTAAATTTTTTATTGTATATATAATCAAGCTATTTTTTATCTTATAATCTACTCTATATATTAATGTAGCTTTTTTGCTTGTCCCTTAATTTCAAATCGTTTTAGAGAAAGCAAAAAGACCTTGCAATACTTTCATATTACAAGGTCTTTTTGGTGTGCCCGATAGGAATCGAACCTACGGCACGCGGTTTAGGAAACCGCTGCTCTATCCTACTGAGCTACGAGCACATATTAAATTTTCCATTACAAGTTAATATTTTATTACTAAAACCTCTTCATGTCAATATGTCTATCCCTCTATTTTGTGTTTATTTTTTTATATTGCATGTATTATTTTTAACAAATACATATAATATACTATATAATTTCATCCCTAAATAGTTTCTTTGTAATATTTTATATATTCTGATAATTCAAGTGCTTTTCATTTACAAAGTTACTGTATTTTGCTATTATGATAGTATAAATATGTAAAGGGGATGCTTACAATGATTGATGAATTAAAGAAAGTTCTTCTTGCAGGATTAGGCTCAGCTGCCTATACTTATGAAAAAGGTTCAAAATTAATTGATGAGATGGTTAAAAAGGGTAAACTAACTCTTGAAGAAGGAAAAGAACTTTCTCAAGAATTAAAAAAGAGTATAAAAGAAAAAAGTGAACTCGTAGGTGAAAAAGTAAAGCCTGTATCAAAGCAGGATATTTCAGATGTTTTAGATAAATATACTGCAGTTTTAAATGCTGAAATAACTGAATTAAAGGAAAGAGTTTCAAAACTAGAAGATAAAATACAGTAACTTAGTTGAAATAAAACACTTTAATTAAAGGGAAACCATGCTGAAGCTTTCACCAATTTTAAAATCTGCAAGGCATTTTAACTGGTTTCCCTACACATAGTTTATAGTTATAAGTTAGAGCTTTTAGATACTGTTTTTAAAGAGAGGTTTAAAGATGAAAAAGTCAGTGCAGCGTTTTAGAAAAATAGTTAAAGTTCTTGCCTTTTATGGTTTTGGCTACATAGTTGACTCCAAGCTTAATAATGCAAAAAATTCTCCTGAAAACTTGAGAAGAGCTTTTGAAGCTCTTGGCCCAACCTTTATTAAAATAGGTCAAATTTTAAGCACAAGACCTGATATAATTCCTCCTGATTACATACATGAGCTTTCAAAGCTTCAAGATAAAGCCCCTGCGGAAACCTTCGAGAATATGGAAAGAATATTCATAGAAGAATTTAAAAGACCTATTGATGATTTTTTTTCCTACTTTAATAAAAAGCCTCTAGCATCAGCTTCAATTGCTCAAGTTCATGAAGCCACTTTAAAGAGCGGCAAAAAAGTAATTGTAAAGATTCAAAGGCCTAATATAGAAGAAAAGATGAAATTAGATCTTTCTATCCTATATAAAATAGTAAGCTTAACAAAGGCAAAATTTTTAGATACCTTAATAGATTCTAAAGAAGCTATTGAAGAATTGATTTCCTCTACAGAACTCGAACTGGACTTTAAAAATGAAGCTAACAACATGGTTCTTTTTAAAAAATTAAACTCAGATACGGATTTTGTTACATGCCCAGACTTAGTTAGCAAGCTATCAAGCCGACACATAATAACTATGGATAAAATAGATGGTTTAAAGGTAACTGATGTAAAAGCGCTTAAAGAGGCAGGACATGATATAGATGATATTGGCAAAAAATTAGCTCTTTCATACTTTAAACAGGTTTTTGAAGACGGTTTCTTTCATGGTGATCCTCATCCTGGAAACATACTAATACAAAAAAATAAAATATGCTACATAGACTTCGGAATCATGGGGCATATTAGTAAAAATCTTAAAAACGCATTAAACGATATTATTATATCAATAGCTTATCAAAATATAGATAAATTAATATCTGTAATAATGTCTATTGGAATAAAAACCGGCTATATTGATAGAAATCAACTCTATGAAGATATAGACTATATTTTTGCAAGCTATTTATCAACTTCTCTTGAAAACATAAAAATATCTCAGCTAATTCAAGAAGTATTTGACTGTTCAAAGAGAAATAATGTTAGAATGCCTAAGGATTTAATCATTCTTGTAAGAGGCTTTGTAATAATTGAAGGTGTTATTGCTAAAATTTCGCCTGATATTTCTTTCTTAGATGTTGCAATTCCCTTTGTTAAAGCTCAAAACAAAGCAGAGATCTTTGGCAATTTTAACATGTATGAAGTTTTACTTAACTCATATATGTTTTTCAAATCATCATTAAAGGTTCCAAAAAAGTTTATAGATTTAAGTGACAGTATCATGAGGGGCCGTGCTAAACTTCAACTTAGCCACACAAATCTAGAGGAATCTATAAATGAATTAAGTAAAATGGTTAACAGACTTATATTAGGTATAATAATATCCTCAATGATAATAAGCTCCTCTGTTATAGTTCACTCAAATATAGGTCCTAAGGTATGTAATATTTCTATAATAGGAATTACAGGATATATCCTTACTGCACTTATGGGTTTTTGGCTACTTATCTCTATAATACGTTCACATAAAATGTAAGACCTCACAATGATAAAAGTGAGGTCTTTTAGTACTTTATAATATATCTATTCCATTAAAAAGATATCTAGTTATCTTATTTGTAAGATTCTCCATACTTTCGTTTCCTTGATTTATTAAGTCATACACCGCTCCAGAACAAAGTACACCAAAAAAAGTATAGGACATAAACTCAGTTTCTCCTTTTTTTATGTAGCCTTTTTCCATTGCGTCTTTAAGATATCTTTCAATAATCTCTATATAGTCCTTTATAACTTTCCTTAATTCAAGCTGTCTGGAATCCTGACCCCAAAGCTGGCTCATAAGTACCTTAAAAAAGTCTCTATTTCTAAATATCATTCCTATTTGAAACCTACAGATTGCTTTTAACTTATTTACAGGATTACTTTCCTTTCCTGCTTCCTGTTCCATTTCTTCTCTTATAACATTCATGCCTTCAGAAATTACATATTTAAAAATTTCTTCCTTACTTTTAAAATGGTAATAAAGAGTTCCCTTTGCTACTTTTGCATTCGATGCAATCTCATCCATAGTTGCACCATCATATCCATTCTTTGAAAATATCATAAGGGCAGACTTGAATATGGCATTCTTTGTCTTATTCATTTGATCACTCCAAATTTTAACTTTATTTCATATTTCCCTAATAATAATTATAGTATCATAAAATAACTTCATCAAGTAATTATTTTTTGACATCAACTAAGTCCAAAGCTTATAATTATAACAAAATCTAAGTAATTAAATTATAAAGAGGTTGAAAATGATTAAATATTATAATAGAAAAACAAAGCAGTATGAAATTGAGAAGGTAGCAGGGGAAAATTACCTTAACTGGACTTACTCCTCTCCTATTGGAATGAGCTTTCTGGAAGCTTTGATAAAGAAGAAGGCATTTTCAAGTATATATGGTTCATTTTGTGATTCAAAAATCAGTAAAGGCAAAGTAAAAAAATTCATAGACTCCTTTGATATTGACATTCTAGAAAGTGAAAAAAAGCCTGAAGCTTTCAAATCCTTCAATGATTTCTTTACTAGAAAACTTACAAAAGAAGCAAGACCTTTCTCCACAAATAAAGAAATTTTAATTTCTCCTGGAGATGGTAGACTACTTGTTTATGAGAATATAGATTTAGATAATTTAGTTGAAATAAAAGGTATGGGCTATAGCCTAAAGGAACTTATAAAGGATGAAAAAATAAGCTCAAAATATAAGAATGGAATATGTATGATTCTAAGGCTATGTCCAACTGATTATCATAGGTTTCATTTTGTAGATAGCGGTGTGTGCAGCGCTACCTCAAAAATTAAAGGCTCATATTACTCAGTGAATCCTATTGCCTTAAATAAAGTAAAGAGGTTATTTTGCGAAAACAAAAGAGAATGGAGTATATTAAAGTCTGATAATTTTAAGGATATCCTATATATAGAAGTTGGAGCTACTTGCGTTGGAAGTATTATTCAAACTTACAAGGAAAATACCAAGGTCAACAAAGGTGATGAAAAAGGCTACTTTAAATTTGGAGGCTCCACAGTAGTTTTATTCTTTGAAAAAGATTCAGTTAAAATAGATGAAGATATACTTGAGCAAACAAGATTAGGTTACGAAACTAAAGTATTTATGGGTGAAAGTATTGGAAAAAAATAATCCCTACATTAATAATGTAATGTATAAAAAGTGTGCTTAAGCAGCACACTTTTTATACTATTTCATAAGAAAAAAGCCGTCAATTCTATAGTCTTTTCTATTATCCATAATTTTAAATCTGCTTTTCTCTTTAAATTCACCTAAATTGTATATATACATATTTTTATCATCGCAGGTATAAAGCTTATTATCCTGGACTTCAATTTCCATTAAATTATGCTGAAATGAATGCAATTTTTGTTCTCCCGTAGCAAGATTCATCTCTGTAAGCTTATTTCCTGAATTCTCTACAGGATTATAATGACTTATATATAAGTTCCCATTGTATACTTTTAAATGGTCTTGATAATCTGCACCTATCTTTATATCGCTTACAGTATTATCTTTTATGTTAAGCCTTGAAATAGTATTGGAAGGCTTGTTTCCATCCTGTGACGTCATATGTGAAAAATATATATTATCTCCATAAATAGTGCTATCAAATACAGATTGGTCTGATTTCATTCTCATTGATTTTTCAATATTTAAGGTATCTTTATTGATTATACTTATTATTATAGTTCCATCTCTCTCATCTGAATCAGCAAAAGAATATATATAATTTCCATACAAAGCTATGTGTTCAATTAAACCTGGTAAATTTAAAGTCTTCTCGATTGATTTTTTTTCTATATTATATTTAGTTATTATTGATCCTTTAGGAGGACTATTAGTTGTATATATATAGCTATCATCTACAGCAACGGAGAATATTCCCTCAGCTATATCATACGTATTATACTTATTGTTTTTCGCATTAAATTCTACTACCTTCTTACTCCTGTTAGAGTATCCCCCTATGGAATTTGTATAAACTTTATCATTATGCTTCACTGGTGAAAGAAATCCAGAATTTACATCCACACAATTAATCTTAATTTCCTGTACTTCTTCTCCTTTTAGCGTATAAAGTTTTATATAGCTATTGTTATTAAATGTAGAGGATTCAATAACAGCAATTTCCGCTTTTCCACTGTTTTTATTACCTTGTTCATTTCCACCAGATGCCTTACCACAGCCAACTATAAATATAACAAATAAACTTATTAGTATTGATTTAATTAGCTTGCCATTGTGCATAAATAGTATCTACCGTATTCTGTTTTGGTAAGTCAACTGGAATTATCACTGAAGGTATTGTTTTTTTAGGATCTATATCCATTCCATATAAGTCTTTGTATGCAGCCCAAACCAATTGAGAACAATAAAATTTATCTCTTGTATTAATATTAAAGAAGTTCCAATTGTATGGCTTTCCTACTTGATTATTGCACCAATCTGCTGCTTCTTTGTCCTGTTCTGCTGTAGTTGAGTTAACGGTAATTCCCTTTATTGTGTTATATCTAGACTTCCAGGTGTTAGGATATCTTTCAACTCCACTAGGCTCTGATTCTACTGTAGTTGATGCATCCCATATTATACCTGCATGTCCATAATGTATTCCCATAGTATTACTATCTCTAGTGACCAATATTACTCCACTTCTAGTTGGATAATCTCCATAATTTTCGTCTGTATCCCTGCTTATAAATCTTTGAGCTTTTTTAACCTTATTTTTATAATCATTAACAACTTTTGTCTTTTTCTTATCTCCAAAAGAATTATATGTATTATCAATATTACTTTGATATTGCTTTAATACATTTCTCTCATTTCCTGTCATTCCATTAGTTACTGCATAAGCTTTAACATTTGTTAATGTAGTAGCAGTTATTATAAATGCTGCTACTAGAGCTGTGTTTTTCTTAATATTTACCATATTGCACCTCCCTATTTTTTAATTTAATTATACCAACCATATTATACTAATTCAATAATTTTACTTAAATGTAACCGATTTGTGCTTCTTTTAACAAAATAAATTATTTAAAACATTTTAGACTTTATTTAAATATGATATAATTATAAAATGTACGTAATATTTACGTTGATTAAACGTTAATTTTTTAACGAAGTTTATTAATATATTTTAATTATATTTTACATTTTGGGAGGATAAACATGAAAACAATAATCTTAAATGGCAATGAAGTGCATACAGATAAAGATATTACTATCCTTGAGCTAGCAAGAGAAAATAATGTAGATATCCCAACACTCTGCTTTTTAAAGGATTGTGGCAATTTTGGAAAATGCGGAGTCTGTATGGTAGAGGTAGAAGGCAAGGGCTTTAGAGCTGCTTGTGTTGCCAAAGTTGAAGATGGAATGGTAATAAACACAGAATCCGATGAAGTAAAAGAACGAATCAAAAAAAGAGTTTCAATGCTTCTTGATAAGCATGAATTTAAATGTGGACAATGTTCTAGAAGAGAAAATTGTGAATTCCTTAAACTTGTAATAAAGACAAAAGCAAAAGCTTCAAAACCATTTTTACCAGAAGATAAGGATGCTCTAGTTGATAATAGAAGTAAGGCTATTGTAATTGACAGATCAAAATGTGTACTATGCGGTAGATGCGTAGCTGCATGTAAACAGCACACAAGCACTTGCTCAATTCAATTTATTAAAAAAGATGGACAAAGGGCTGTTGGAACTGTTGATGATGTTTGTCTTGATGACTCAACATGCTTATTATGCGGTCAGTGTGTAATCGCTTGTCCTGTTGCTGCTTTAAAAGAAAAATCCCATATAGAAAAAGTTCAAGAAGCTCTTAATGACCCTAAAAAACATGTCATTGTTGCAATGGCTCCATCAGTAAGAACTGCTATGGGCGAATTATTCAAAATGGGATATGGAAAAGATGTAACAGGAAAACTATATACTGCACTTAGAATGTTAGGCTTTGATAAAGTATTTGATATAAACTTTGGTGCAGATATGACTATAATGGAAGAAGCTACTGAACTTTTAGGCAGAGTTAAAAATAATGGCCCATTCCCTATGTTTACATCTTGCTGTCCTGCATGGGTAAGATTAGCTCAAAATTATCATCCTGAATTATTAGATAATCTTTCATCAGCAAAATCACCACAACAAATATTTGGTACTGCATCAAAAACTTACTATCCTTCAATTTCAGGAATAGCTCCAGAAGATGTTTATACAGTTACTATCATGCCTTGTAATGATAAAAAATATGAAGCAGATATTCCTTTCATGGAAACTAACAGCTTAAGAGATATTGATGCATCCTTAACTACAAGAGAGCTTGCAAAAATGATTAAAGATGCAAAAATTAAATTTGCAGATCTTGAAGATGGTGAAGTTGATCCTGCTATGGGTACTTACAGTGGTGCTGGAGCTATCTTTGGTGCAACCGGTGGCGTTATGGAAGCTGCAATAAGATCAGCTAAAGACTTTGCTGAAAATAAAGAACTTGAAAATGTTGATTACACTGAAGTAAGAGGCTTTAAAGGCATAAAAGAAGCGGAAGTTGAAATTGCTGGAAATAAACTAAACGTTGCTGTTATAAATGGTGCTTCTAACTTCTTCGAGTTTATGAAATCTGGAAAAATGAACGAAAAACAATATCACTTTATAGAAGTAATGGCTTGCCCTGGTGGATGTATAAATGGTGGAGGTCAACCTCACGTAAATGCTCTTGATAGAGAAAATGTTGATTACAGAAAACTAAGAGCATCAGTATTATACAACCAAGATAAAAATGTTCTTTCAAAGAGAAAGTCACATGATAATCCAGCTATTATTAAAATGTATGATAGCTACTTTGGAAAACCAGGTGAAGGACTTGCTCACAAATTACTACACGTAAAATACACAAAAGATAAAAATGTTTCAAAACATGAATAATATATAAAATAAATGTGCCTTAACATCTAAGTTGAGGCACATTTATTTTACTATTTTACTCCATACTCTTTATAGTACTCATTAATTCTATCTTTCATTTTATCATCTATGATTACTTTGCCATTGATATTTTTCTTATACAAATATTCTACTACCTCTTCCATAGTAACAATAGAACATGTTTTAAATCCAAACTTTTCTTTAAGTTCAGTTAAGGCACTCTTATCTCCCTTACCTCTTTCCATTCTATCCACTGATATTATGATTCCCTTTACATCAACCTCAGCCTGTGATTTAAGTATAGGCATTGTTTCGTATACTGATGTACCAGCTGTTGTGACATCTTCTACAATTATAACTCTGTCTCCTTCTTCAAGCTTTGCTCCAAGAAGTATTCCCTTATCACCGTGATCTTTAACTTCTTTTCTATTTGAACAATAAGCTGCATTAATTCCATAAATATTATCAAGTGCCATAGCTACTGAAACACTTAAAGGTATTCCTTTATATGCAGGCCCAAATAAAATATCAAAATCATCTCCAAAATTATCATATATTGCTTTAGCATAAAACTTAGCCAACTTATTTAATTGATTACCTGTCTTGTAGTTACCTGTATTTATAAAAAATGGTGTTCTTCTGCCGCTTTTAGTTATGAAATCCCCAAAGGTAAGTACATTACTCTCCACCATAAATTCTATAAATTCTTGTTTGTATTGTTCCATTTTTAGCCCTCCATGTTTTTATTTAAAGAAGTCCAAATACAATTGTGCTACGTTATCTAAAATTCTTAAACTTCTTATAATATCATCCTTAATCTCAAGAGAATGATTAGCTCCCTCAAACAACATCAATTTAACATTTTTATTTTCTCTGATTTTATTTATACATTCACTTTTAAAAAATTCATCCTTAGTGCCTGACACCACAATGCACTTTCTGTCAACTATATACTTTAAAGTCTCTTCAATAGGTGTTAAGTAAAGAAACTTTATATTATCTATATTTAATTTAGAAGATGTACATCCAGCTATTTCTGTTCCAACACTTTTCCCTAAAAAATAAATGTTATCATACTTTTTTTCAATAACATTTTTTATAATGCCCTTTATTTCAATAGCTACATCTTCAATACTTTGTTTTCCTATGTCCTCCCAAGAAATCTTATTCTTATAGTTGATGCATAGAATATCTATATTATTCTGTGCAGCTGCTTTCCTTGCATAATACAGAAGAGGCTTTTCATGACCATAATTTATTCCTGGAAAAATTACAGTTAGAGCACTTGAATTTTCATAAGAATAAAGTTCTCCGTAGACATCATTATACTTTAATGATCTAACCAATTTATTATTCAAATACATCACCTTATTTGTTTTTTAGTTTATAAAATCCTTATAAAGTAAACTTGGTTGAATCCCCTTATTATTTTGATATTTGCCACTTGAATATTTTTCATAATCTCCACCAACGTCATGATAATATATTTGGCAAATTTCAACTCCAGAATATATTCTTATTGGTTCAACGCAGAATATCTCTAATGTCCAGTATCCTTTAAATCCAACGTCTCCAAACCCTGCTGTAACATGAATAAACACACCCAATCTTCCAATAGAAGATCTTCCTTCGAGCATTGGTACATATTTATCAGTTTCTGTATACTCCAATGTTCTTCCAAGATACAATTTTCTTGGCTCAAGTACAATTCCTTCTTCAGGAATTATAAGCTTTTTTGTTTTATTAGGTTTTTTCATATCCAAAACTTCTTCATCATAAACAAGAAGTTCATTATGTAATTTTAAATTATAGCTATTAGGATTTATTTGTTTTTCATTAAAGGGTTCTATTACTATATCTTTTCCTAAACTATCTTTTATCTGTTTTCCCGAAAGAATCATTTTCCTACTCCTTTACTTTTACTGATTAATTTCCTTTATAATTATATCATATATACTTCTGAAAAATAGAAGCAACTATACCTTAAAATATTAATTATTTACACAAAAATAAAAACCCAATCAAAAGATTGGGTTTTATTGGTGCGACAGGCAGGAGTCGAACCCGCAGCGCCTCGGTTCGTAGCCGAGTCCTCTATCCAGTTGAGGTACTATCGCAAAATATTAAGCATACTTATATTATCACATTAGAACAAAAAAATCAAATCCTATATTTTACCCTTATTTCTTCTTACAATATCCTTATACCGTAAAATCTTAATAATAACTGTAATACAGAGTATGTTAATATAGTAAATGTAGAAATTGCTAAAACAACCTTAGAATATACATTTCTACTCTTATTCGCTTTTACTCCAATAAAACAACCTAAGAGAGGTATTATAGGTATAAAATATCTGCCTTGTATTCCCTCAATAATATTAGCAGCCTTAGGTGTCCAAGATACATAAAGAGCTGACATAATCAATCCTACATTAATTATGAATACTATAAACATAATAATTCTATCCTTATTCTTTTCAATTAAAGTATGTTCGAATAATGCAATTAATACTAATGCCACTCCATAAAAAAGATACAAATTTAAAGGTAACCTTGTATCTAACCATCCAAAAACTCCTATAAAACTAATGGCGTAGAAAGACATTTTAAAATGAAATGTTCTAAGTAATATATGTATATATGTAATAGGATGTGAAAGAACAAATTCCATTTGTCCCGGAGTGTACGACCCGGCAGAAACCTTTATAGCTAAAATTTTAGATATTACCGAAACAGTTACTAAAGACATTAAGCATGCACCTAGCATTATTACAAATGTTCCTATATAATCCTTTTTACTATTAAACTTTTTTATTGGAATTATGAAGAATAAGATACACATTACAAAGTAAATTCTTTTACTAAAAGCTAGTAATGTAAATGCTATTATCATTGTAACAATCTGCCTTTTAGTTAGTTTAGCTTCCTCTTCCCCAAATGCATATCTAAGTACAAGCGCTATACTTAAAAAAGCCATAGAGTTTGTCATAGCATCCGCTGATAATGATGCTGCTTGATACAAATTCATTGGAGTTAAAGCTAAAAAAGCCATTAAATTTTTCTTAAAAGGTATCAATTTTACTGAAAAAAACACTATTATTGTCCAACATATTAAGTTAGCTATTCTCCCAAAATACATCATATAAAGTGCCGAAGCTCTAAAAATCTTAGCTAAATTAATGCCTATACTTTGTGGTATGTATACTATATCTGAATATATAGTGGCACTTCTAAAATCATTAAAAGCCACCTTATTTTTATTCAAAGGTAAATTAAGATAATATTTAATTTTATTAATATCTTGTTTTTTATTGGATTTAGCCTTTATGTCTTCAGATAAATTTTCTGACGTTTTTATTAGATTCTGCGGTAAGTATCCGCCTATGCCGCTATTATTCTTTTGTTCAAACATTTGACCTGTTGATATTTGATACGCCCTATAGAAATGTATTGGTTCATCTGGATCCTGAAATGGAGCATTTATTACTGCAAATAGCACACCAAAGAACAATGCAAATGCCATAAAAATATATTCTACTTTTACGACTCTTTTGTTCATAAAGAGTTATCAACTCCTTACTTGAATAAAATTATATTAAAAACAAATAAAAGGACATTTTACAATGTCCTTTTATGGCGGAGAAGGAGAGTTTCGAACTCTCGCGCCGGTTACCCGACCTATACCCTTAGCAAGGGCACCTCTTCAACCACTTGAGTACTTCTCCATATGCTCTACGAATTTCTTCTATTAAATTAATGGCGGAAAGATAGGGATTCGAACCCTAGGTGCGGTTACCCGCACGCCGGTTTTCAAGACCGGTGCCTTAAACCAACTCGACCATCTTTCCACATAACAACATAAAATATTATATCACATATTTTTTTGTTTGTCAACAATAAAATAAAATTTATTTTAAAATTTTATCCTATTTCTTACGACAAGATTTATTATAACATCCACTCTTTTTAATGTCAACGTTTTTATTTAATATTTATCTTTATCTGACATAATTTTTTTAGATAATTTAAGAAAGGCATTTAATGCCGGCGAAATCCACTTGTCCTTATGATACAATACCTGTGATATAATACCGAAATCTGGTCCACACCAGTTAAGTGGAATTAACTTTCCATTCTTTATTTCTTCTTCTACAGCAACCTTAGGAAGAAGTGTTATTCCCAATCTACTCATGGTAAATTGTTTTATAGCCTGAACACTTCCTGTTTCAAGAACAAGTTTAGGTTTTATATTATAACTTCTTAAAATATTTTCAAATGCAGCTCTATAACTGCATCCCATTTCTGTTAACACAAGAGGTTCTTCCACTATATCTTCTGGATATATTTTTTCTTTTTTTACAAGCGGATGATCTGGATATGCCAAAAGAATCATAGGTTCATCAAATTCAACCTCAGATATAAATTCATTTGAATCAATCTTAGTTCCTAGAGAAAATGCTACATCTATTATATTATCCTTCAAAAAATGTCTAAAATCAGCGCAACTTCCGAACTTTAAAGACACCTCTACATCTGGATATAATCTTCTATATTCTTTAAGTATCTCTGGAAGCCTTATAACGCATAAAGATTCAGCAGCACCTATTGTAAGTGTTCCACTTGGCTTTTCATCATCTAAAACTACTTTTTTTATTTCATTTGACAGTTTAATCATTTGTTTAGCATATGGCAATAACTTTTTTCCTTCATATGTTAAGGTAACTTTTTTTCCTATTCTTTCAAAAAGCTTTATTTGAAGTTCTTCTTCTAATATTTTTATTTGAGTAGTAACAGTAGATTGTGCGTAATTAAGCGAATGGGCTGCTTCCGTAAAGCTTTGATACTTACTTACAGCTATAAATGTATTTAACTGCTTAAAATCCATAACCTCTTCTCCTATCAATTTTTTTGAATATATTAATCAAATTTATCAATTTTACTAATATATACATGTATGTTAGCATATATATTATAAACAATCAAATAAATTTGAGGTGATTCCTATGAATAAATTAAGGGTTGGATTAATTGGTGGAACAGGCATGGTTGGACAAAGATTTGCATGTCTTTTAAAAGATCATCCTTGGTTCGAGGTTACACTAATTGCTGCAAGTAAAAAATCAGCTGGTCTTACCTATGAGGAAGCTGTAAAAGATAGATGGAAAATGAATGAGCCAATTCCTGAAGGAGTTAAAAATCTTATAGTTAAAGATGCGTTTGATGTAGATGAAATTTCAAGCATGGTTGATTTCGTTTTTTGCGCCATTTCCTTAAATAAAGAAGAAACTAGACTTCTTGAAGAGGACTATGCAAAACATGAAATGCCTGTTATATCTAATAACTCTGCAAACAGATACGTACAAGATGTGCCTGTCTTAATTCCTGAAATAAATAACAATCATACAGAAATAATAGATATTCAAAAAAAGAGATTAGGAACTAAAAGAGGATTTATAAGTGTTAAACCTAACTGTTCTATACAAAGCTATGTTCCTCCTATAAGTGCTCTTTTAAAATATGAACCAGAAACAATTCTTGCCTGTACCTACCAAGCTATTTCTGGAGCAGGAAAAACCTTTAAAGAATGTCCTGAAATACTTGATAATGTTATACCTTACATTAAAGGTGAAGAAGAGAAAAGTGAAAATGAACCTCTAAAAATATGGGGAAAAATAGAGAATAATAAAATTGTAAATGCTTCCTCTCCTCTTATAACTACTCAATGTATAAGAGTTCCTGTAACGGATGGTCATTTGGCTGCTGTATTTGTTAATTTCAAAACGAAACCTTCAAAACAGGAAATAATAGATGCTTGGGAAAATTTTAAAGCCCCTGAATGTGCTTTAAATTTGCCAAGTGCTCCAAAAAAATTCCTACATTATTTTGATGAACCTGATAGACCACAAACAAAACTAGACAGAGATTTTGAAAATGGTATGGGAATAACTATGGGAAGACTTCGTGAGGATAAATTATTTCAATATAAGTTTGTATGCTTATCTCATAATACTCTTCGTGGAGCAGCTGGTGGCGGTGTTTTAAGTGCTGAGCTCTTAAAAACTCAAGGATATTTAACCTCTAAATAACTCTGTTAATCCTTAAATTCATATAATATAAAATAGGTGACACACTACATTGTGTCACCTTAAATTATTTATCTTATAACGTCTTTTCCTATATATTTCTTTAACGCTTCTGGAACATTTACACTTCCATCTTCATTTTGATAATTTTCTAGTATTGCTGCAACTGTTCTTCCAACAGCAAGACCTGATCCATTAAGAGTGTGAACAAATTCAGGTTTAGCCTTTGGATCTCTTCTAAATTTAATGTTTGCACGTCTTGCTTGGAAATCCTCGAAGTTACTACAGCTTGAAATTTCAACATATCTTCCGTAGCTAGGCATCCATACTTCTATATCGTACTTTAAAGCTGCTGTAAAGCCTAAATCTCCCTTACATATTCTAACCACTCTATAAGGAATATTTAATATTTGTAAAATTTCCTCTGCATCATGAGTTAATTTTTCAAGTTCATCATAAGATTCTTCTGGTTTGGCAAACTTAACAAGCTCTACCTTATTAAATTGATGCTGACGAACAAGTCCTCTTGTATCTCTTCCTGCTGAGCCTGCTTCTGATCTAAAGCATGCACTGTATGCAGCAAACTTATATGGTAAATCTTCTGCTTTTAATATTTCGTCTCTGAACATATTAGTAACAGGAACTTCAGCTGTAGGAATTAAAAAGAATCCATTATCTACTTTAAAAGCATCCTCTTCAAATTTAGGCAACTGTCCAGTACCAGTCATACTAACTCTATTAACCATGTATGGTGGGAGGATTTCAGTATATCCGTGTTTTTCTACATGAGTATCAAGGAAATAGTTTATAACTGCTCTTTCAAGTCTTGCACCAAGTCCCTTATAGAATGTAAATCTAGAACCTGCGACTTTTCCTCCTCTTTCAAAATCAAGAAGCCCTAAATCTGTTCCTATATCCCAGTGTGCTTTAAACTCAAAGTCGAATTTTCTAGGCTCTCCCCATTTTCTTATTTCTACATTTTCCTCATCTGACTTACCTTCTGGAACGCTAGGATGTGGTATATTAGGTATTCTAAGCATTATGTACTGCATTTTTTCATCTATTTCTGATACCTTAGCATCTATTCCTTTTATATCATCTGAAATCTTCTTCATTTCAGCAAGTAATTCATCCGCATTTTGTCCTGACTTTTTAAGCTTAGCTATCTCGCCAGAATCTTTATTTCTTTTACTTTTTAAATTTTCTACCTCTACAAGATTTTTTCTTCTTTCTTCGTCAAGAGATACAAGCTCATCTATGACAGAAATATCGAAATCTTCTCCTCTGTTTGTTAGTGCCTTTTTTATTTCTTCTGGATTAGTTCTTATTCTTTTTAAATCTAACATATTAATTTCTATTGAACCTAATCAATAGTTCCTCCTCCCAATAATAAGAATTTATATAAACATATTATTTTACCCTTATCAATAAATACTTACATAATTATAAGCATACATAATGTAGTTTATCACGAATACTATAAAATTTCAAATATTGGGTCTATACATGAAAATTGTGCAGAAATATATTAATTTAGTGCATTTTTAGCTTTATCATATTTAGCGTATTTTAATGTATTCTTTGCATAATTATGCTTCAACCTTTTTCTCCCTTTTGTCAGTAAATAATCCTAACAAAGAACATATCATCAAAACAATAGCTGCAATTAAATTTGTTTTATTAAATGCTTCAGATATCTTATCATTTTTTTCATCCTTTATTTTATTTATAACCTTAGAAAGTGATTCTTTTTGTCCTGCCATACCTTCACTTTCTACTATCTTGTTTGTTCCACTCTTTAATTTAGATGATGCCTCTAAAATTTTTCCTGAACCCTCCTTTAACTTATCCCCTCCAGCTAAAGAAGCTTTTATTCCACTAGACAGCTTTTCTGAACCATCATATACTTTAGAGCCTCCCCGACTTAATTTATAAAGAGCATCACTTAAACTTCCTATACCATCCTGAAACTTTATTAAGCCTGATGAAGAATTAGACATTTTGCCAATTCCTTCTGATAGTGCTAAAACTCCAGTTTTAAAACTTCCTCCATCTTCAAATTGACCTAAAACCTTTGAAGTTCCTCCTGAAACTTTTTCTGCTCCTTGTTTTACTTCCTCTCCTGACGAAACAATGTTTTTATTTTCATTTAATCTATTTTTAAAATCCGCTAAATTTGTTGTACTAGAATCAATTGCTGCTGAATAAATGGCAATTAAGTTTTGAAGCATCTCTTCGCTTTGAATGTCATTTTTCGCTTTAGCCTTAATAAGCTCTGCTTTATAACTTTCAAGTACATTAGCCGCATTTGGTGTATTTTTAGCCATCATATAAATGGTACTATCTACAGAAGAAACATAAGTAGTAACTCCACTAGAAAGTTTTTGTGCTCCATCATTAACACCATAAATACCATCATATATTGTAGGAGTATTTTCATCTTGGCTATGCGAAAATTGTGCTGATAATTTCTTTGAGCCATCATTAAGTTGTGAAATACCATTTACTAAGGTACTTAATCCTGCACTTCCTTCTTTAAGCTTCTGACTACCTAAAAATGCTCTATTAAGACCATTATTAAGGCTACCCATACCAGAGGTCAAAGCACTGCTCCCGTTGTAGATACTGTTAATACCGCTATCTAAAGCTCCTATTCCATTATTTAAAACTACTTGACCCTGATATGATTTTTCACTTCCATCACTAAGCTTCTTCGTTGCATTATAAAGCTGCTCTAATGTATCATTATCTTCAAATGAAGCTCTATTAGAAAAAACTGAAGAATTTCTTTTAAGTATTTCCTTTACGTCATTTGTAATTGAACTTTGCGACATAGTACTCTTATTTGATAAATTATTATCACTTTTATTAAACTTATCATTTACTATCTTAACTAGTTCTTTTCTTACTGGATAAATTATTTCTTTCTTATTATTTATATAGGAAACAACATCTTTTTTTATATTATCTTTTGCATCAGATACATTTGAATTTAACATACTAACTAAAATTGCTATCCCTATACAACTTCCTATTTGTCTAGCCGCATTTACTATTCCAGATCCTATACCACTCTTTTCTTTAGGGATAAATTTAACTGAAGATGAAAGAGCTTGAACAGAAAATCCAAGTCCTATTCCACATATAATAAGATCAAATATCATAGTTCCCTTTGACATACCATAACTCAAATATGATAGTCTAAATATTCCAATTCCAAGGGATAACATACCAATAAAATTTATAATTCTTGGGCTAACTTTCTTTCCTAAAATACTTCCAATTGGTGTTGAAAACATTCCTGTTAGGGATACACTCATCATAATAAAGGCTGCCTCAAGTGTGTCGTACTGAAGAACATTTTGAAGATAGTAATTAAGTATAAGAAGAGGACACATAAGTCCAAACCCCGTTATCATGTAACATATACTTGATGCTGTAAAGGTTGGTTCCTTAAATAAATTAATTTCTATCATTGGAGAAGAAACTTTTAATTCAATTATAATGAATAGAATCAGAGAAACTACAAAGATAAGAAACAAAGATATTATTAGTGTGGATGTCCATCCATAATCCTTTCCTTTTAATAGTGCAAATATAAGACAGAATAAACTTATAGTTAGAGTCATTACTCCAAACCAGTCTATATCTTTAGAAACCGTATTATCATAGGATTCATTGACACAAATAACAATAAGAATTAAAGCTGCTATAGCAAATGGAACATTTACAAAAAAAACCGACTGCCAATTTATATACTTTATCAAAACTCCACCTAATGGAGGTCCACTAGCAGCTGCTAAACCAACCACTGCTCCAGATGCACCAACAACTATGTTCATTCTTTCCTTGCCGAATATTTCTATTCCCATTGGAAGTGCTATTGGCGTAATAATTGCCCCTCCTATTCCTTGTACAAATCTCATTATAATGAGAAACAATAATGAATTTGAAATTCCACACAAGGCTGAGCTTACTCCAAAGATTAAAATCCCAATAATCATTAATTTTTTTCTTCCAAATTGATCTGCAAACTTGGCTGCTGTGATCATAAAAACAGCTAGTGCCAATGCATAAATTGTGCTGATCCAACTTGTATCATTTAAGCTTACTTTAAAATAATCTGTTATATTTGGAAGAGCAATATTTACAATCGTACTATCAATAACTCCAAGAAAAGCTGCTATAAGTATTCCAATAAATCCAATGTATTTTTTTCTTTCATTCATTTTATCCACCTCCAAAATATGAAACGCATTTCATATTCACGTTATATCCTGATGGGTTATTACTGTCAATACAAATATGAAATCACTTTCATGTTTGATTGACAACCTATTATGGTTATATTAAAATATTCTTAATATACTTAAATATAAGAAGGTGAAAAAATTTGGACAAGGAAGTTCGAAAACCTCAACAAAAACGTTCGATAGAAAAAAAGAAGAGAATACTTGATGCAGCAAATACTCTTTTATTGAAAAACGGATATTATGATATAACAACAGCAGACATAGCAAAGGCAGCTGGTCTTTCTACTGGAACTGTTTATGCATATTTTAAAGATAAAAAGGACATTTTACTTTCATCTCTTTATGAAAGCAGTAAGTCTTTTAGAGAACAAACCCTTAATGAATTAGATAAAATTTCCCAAAATGATAATCCCGTAAATACTATAAAAAATGTACTCCAAATTTTTATAAAGTTTCACACTAGTTACCCAAAAAAATATCATGATGAGCTTATGTCTCTATCTTATATTGATGAAGATGTACGAGGCTTTTTTGAAAATATAAAAAATACTATGATGGATGCTGTTGTTAAGCATTTAAAGAAATGTGGAATTAATTTAAAGCATGAAAAAGAACAGTCTTTTTTGATATACTCTCTTATTGAAAATATTGAAGATGAACTTGTTTTTGATATATATCCCGACTTAAATAAAAATATACTTATAGATGAATGTGCACGTGTTATTGTAAATATGATAATGGACTAGAATAGGGGTTGGAAAGTTTATATTATTTCCAACCTTATGATTTTATATTTTTTAAACGAAACTTTTTGAAGAACTTATGTGCTCCTTCACTATTTCTGAAGCTGCTCTTAAATAATCTTTTCTAATTTCATCTGAAACATGCGGAACTGCTCCAAAAAAGTTATGTCTTACTTCCTCTATTCCACAGAACTTAAATATTCCTTCATCTGTTGTCTGCTTCATTGAGTTATGCATACCATTTGCTCCATATACATCACTTGGTGTTCCTGTTGTACAGAATATTAATGCCTTCTTACCTGTTAATAAACCTCTTGGCTGACCATCAACATACTCATAAGCAAATCCATATGAATATACTCTATCTACATATCCTTTAAGCATAGCTGGTAGTCCAGCCCACCATACAGGATAAATAAAAGTAATCATGTTTGCCCATTTAACATTTTCTTGTTCATCTTTAATATCCTGTGGAACCTCTCCTCTTTGAAAAGTTTCAAAATCAGCAGGCTTTAATATTGGATCAAATCCCAATTGATATAAATCTCTAATTCTTACAGCTGCACCACTCTCTTCTGATGCTTTTACAACTTCATCTAATATACCCTTTCCAAAACTGTTTGGATTTGGATGTGCAAAAACAATTAAATTATTCATATTCAACCCTCCTCAAGTCTATTCTTAACATAGCTATAGGAATTTATTCTTAGGGGTTAAATATAAAAAATAATGAAGAGAACCCTTCATTCTCTTCATTATTTTTTAGTTATAATTTATCTTTTCCTACCCATTTTCTCAAAACTTCTGGAACAACTATACTTCCATCCTTATCCTGCATTTGCTCAAGTATTGCTGGAAGTACTCTACTTGTTGCAAGCCCTGAAGCATTTAAGGTATTTACATACTCAATTTTTTTAGTTTCTTCTCTTCTAAACCTTATCTTTCCTCTTCTTGCTTGATAATCTCGTGCATTTGAAGCAGAACTTACTTCCTTATACTCGTTCATACTTGGAATCCATACTTCAATATCATAGGTTTTTGCCATTGAAGCACTGCAATCTGCTGCTGCAAGTTTTGATAGTCTATAATGAAGTCCTAATCCTTTTACAAGCTTTTCAGCTTTTCCTATAAGTTCCTCCAAGGCTGCATCTGAATCTTCAGGCTTAGTATACTGAAACATTTCTATTTTGTTAAACTGATGACCTCTTATCATTCCTCTCTCTGAAGCTCTATAACTTCCCGCCTCAACTCTATAACATGGAGTATACGCAAAATATTTTTTAGGTAACTCATCTTCCTTTAGTATTTCATCACGATGAAGATTAACTAAAGCTGTTTCAGCTGTTGGAAGAATAAATTGCATACCTTCACCTTCGCCATTACTGCCAACTTTAAAAACTTCATCTTTAAACTTAGGAAATTGTCCTGCTGTTCTTCCACACTCATAGTTTAATATATGGGGCGGAAGAATAAATTCGTATCCGTCTTTAATATGCTCTTCTATAAAATAGTTTAAAAGGGCCCACTCTAAAATTGCTCCATAGCCTTTATAAATCCAAAAACCATTTCCTGATAACTTAGTTCCTCTTTTATAATCAATCAAATCATGTATATTTGAAAGTTCAACATGATCCTTGGGTTCAAATTCAAATTGTGGTTTTTCACCATAAACATGCACTACCTTATTATTTTCTTTTCCCCCTGGAAGTACATCTTCATCAGGTATATTAGGTAATGCTTCTAAGAAAGTATCCATTTTCCCCTTTATAGGCTCTAAACTTGTTTCTAATTCAGATATTTTATTGGATATTTCCTTTATATCTTTAAAAAACGATTCATCTACCTTGCCACCTTGGCTCTTGATATTAGAAATTTGCTTTGAAGCTTCATTTTTTTTATTTTTTAAAACCTCAACTTCATGAATAAGCTTTCGCCTTTCATCATCTAATTTAAGAAGCTCTGTAAAATCAACATTATCTATCTTTTTTAAAAGAGCTTTTTTTACTTTTTCAGTATCGTTTCTTATTAAATCTAAATCTAACATAAGATTTCACTTCCATTTATTTTTATTTAAGTTCATGTATAAAGAGACCACTTCTAAGCTTAGGTTCAAACCAAGTTGATTTAGGAGGCATTACTTTATTACTATCTGCAACACCCATTAAATCCTGTATTGTAGTAGGATACATTGAGAAAGCTATTTTCATGTCCGTATTTACTCTTCTTTCAAGCTCCTCAAGCCCTCTGATTCCTCCTATAAACTCAATCCTATCATTTTCTCTAGGATCATTTATATTTAATACGGGTTCTAAAAGATTATTTTGAAGTATTGAAACATCAAGACTTAACACAGGATCTAATTCATTAAAGGTTCCTTTTTTTGCTGTTAGTCTATACCATTTACCTTCAACATACATTCCAAATTCATGCTTCTTTTTAGGTTTATATGGTTCTTTATTTTTTACTTTCTCAATTTCAAACTTATCTTTTATATTATTGACTAGTTTATCTACAGTCATTCCATTTAAATCTTTTACTACCCTATTGTAATCCATTATAGTAAGATCTGTATCAGGAAATACAACTGAAAGGAAAAAGTTAAATTCTTCGTCACCTGTATATCCAGGATTATCTTCTCTTCTTTTGAGCCCAACCTTTACTGCTGATGCCGCTCTATGATGACCATCGGCAATATATAGGGCATCTATTTCACCAAACAATAACTCTATTTCTTTTATTGCTTGATCATCATTTATTATCCATACTATATGAGATATGCCATCATCACTTATAAAATCATAAACAGGTTTCTTTTTAGTTTCTTCATCTACTATTTCATTTATTCTATTGTTGGATCTATAAGTTAAAAATATAGGTCCTGTATTTGAGTTACAATAATCTACATGATTTATTCTATCCTTCTCCTTACTTGGAAGAGTAAATTCATGTTTTTTTATAACTCCATTAATATAGTCATCTATAGATGTGCATCCAACTATCCCTGTTTGAATTCTCCCATTCATTATTTGCCTATATATATATAGGTTTTTCTTATTATCCTTTACAAATATACCTTTTTTAATCATACTGTATAAGTTTTCTTTAGCCTTCTCATAAACCTCTGTACTGTATTGATCTACATCTTTTTCTAAATCTATTTGTGCCTTATCTATATGAACAAATGACAACTCATTTTTTTCTCCTATTACTCTTGCTTCTTCCGTATTCATAACATCATAAGGAAGTGCAGCAACCTTACTAGCTAAATTTTCAGTTGGTCTTATAGCTTTAAAAGCTCTTAATACTGCCATAATAAATCTCTTCCCTTCTTTTATGTACTATAAATGCCGCTGTTTATATATTCTTCAGCGGCATTTATTTATGTCTCTATTTAAACGTGTTCTCTACTATATTTACTATTTCTTCACCTATTCTAGCTTGAGCTTCCTTAGTTGACGCTCCTATATGTGGAGTAACTGAAACTCTAGGATTATCTAAAATTTCTGCACAAGGTTTTGGTTCATTTTCAAACACATCAAGCGCTGCCCCTCTTATTTTGCCATTATTAATTGCATTTAAAAGCGCTTGTTCTGAAACAACTCCACCCCTAGCACAGTTTATAAGAAATGCCCCATCTTTCATTGCATTAAACTCATTATCTCCTATTACATATCCCTTTTTCTTATCATACGGTATATGAAGTGATACAAAATCAGCCTCCCTCAAAAGTCCATTTATATCATCATAAAACTCATAGCTATCATAACCAACTACTTTGCCGCATATATCATTATAGATTACTTTCATACCTAGTGCTTCTGCTCTTTTAGCAACCTCTCTTGCAATTCTTCCAAATCCTATAAGCCCCAACGTTTTTCCAAAAATTTCAGTTCCTGTGTATGCTTTCTTTTCCCACTTACCTTGCCTCATAGTTACATTTGCAGTATTTATAAATCTTGAAACTGCAAACATATGTCCTATGGCTAGTTCTGCTACTGAAGCACTGCTAGCATTAGGTGTATTATTTACTGTAAGCCCCTTATCTCTTGCGTACGTAACATCAATATTATCTACTCCAACTCCAGCTCTTATAATAAGCTTAAGTTTTGCCCCTTTAACTGTTGCTGCATCAATAACCTCTTTTGTTACTTTTGTTGCAGACCTTACAACTAAAACGTCAAATTCTTTTATTTTCACAAGTAATTCGTCTTTATCATAATGGTCCTCTACAACTTCATAACCAAGATCTATTAATCCATTTACTGCATTTTTATTCATTCCATCATTAGCTAATATTCTTATCATTATATAAAAGCCCCCTTTTATAATTCTATAGCTTTAAAATATCATTTATATTTTCTATAAGCTCTTTAATATCATCCAAAGTAAACTCAGCCATATGAGCAATTCTAAATGTCTTTTCCTTTAACTTGCCATATCCATTTGATATTGCAAATCCTCTTTTTCCAAGTTCCTTATTCAAATCAGCAACACTTATGCCCCTAGTGTTCTTTATAGTTGTCACCGTATTCGAAAGGTTATCTTCATCACCAAATATTTCGAAATTTTTTCTAGCCCAAGCCCTTACATACTCAGCCATTTCAATATGCCTTTTATATCTGTTATCCATGCCTTCTTCAAGCATTTTATTAAGAGCATAATCAAGTGCGAACATATGTGATAATGAAGGTGTTGATGGATATTGATAATCTTTCTTTTGAATGAACTCATATAGTTTTAATAGATCTAAATAATATCCTCTGTGCTCAACATTTCTAGCTCTTTCTATTGCCTTCTTTGAGAATGAACATGCTGCCAATCCTGGAGGTAGTCCAAGTGCTTTCTGAGATGATGTTATACAAACGTCAACTCCAAGCTCGTCTACTGGTATATTAGTTCCCCCCATAGAACTAACTGTGTCTAGACACCATACTACCTCAGGATATTTTTTTATAACTTTTGCTATCTCACCAACTGGATTCATTATCCCTGTTGATGTCTCATTATGTGTTAATGCTATTAAATCATATTTTCCTGTTCCTAAAACTTCATCTACAAATTCAGGCTTGATTGCTTCTCCCCATTCAACTTCATACAAATCAGCTGGTACTCTGTTGTCTATGGCCATTTCATACCATCTTTTACCGAAGGCTCCTATTGAAAATACTGCTGCTCTTTTAGCTGTACAGCATCTAATTGCTCCTTCCATTAATCCACTTCCAGAACTTGTTGAAAGTAATATTTCTTCTTTAGTTTGAAAAACAATTCTAAGCTTGTCACTTATGCCCCTTTGAAGTGACGAAGCCTCCTTGCTTCTATGACCTATCATAGGCTCTGCCATCTTTTGAAGTACATCTTCTGCTACTTCTACAGGTCCAGGTATAAATAATTTTTTATGCATATGAATGCCCCCTTATTTTGTATATGTATTAAAATATTTACTTTTTTGTATTATTTTTCTGAAAAAAGGTTATAAAAATAAGCAAATGATAATTACGGAAAAAAAATCCTTATCAGTTACTCTTCTGAAGTTTAAAATTCTTAATTTTGACAATAAAAAAAGCCTCTCAATCCCCTTACGTAAGGGACGAAAGACCGCGTTACCACCCTAATTAATCATTTAAAATGATTATCTTAATTGAAATTTAACGACACAATCGCCGTATTGCTCATCGCAATCCCTCCGAGGCGGATTCACTAAATAACAAATATCAGTTTTCACCAACCACTGACTCTCTAAAATTGTTAAACAGTTACTATTCTCTTCAACGGTTTATAATTATTCAACTAATGTCATTATATATTCATAAATAATTTTTGTCAATACTCTTTTTTATTTTTTATTTATATTTTTTGTTGCTATTATATCGACACCTGTATTCAATATATTTTGACATATCAAATCTCCACATTTTATAGGTGTGCCCACATATAGCCTACTTAAAGCCTTAGAGCATTCTATAAATAATTCTTTATCTATTGGTTCTCTACTTTTGACAGGAACAACTTCTCCAGATGAACCCTTTATTCTTACAAGGGTAGTAAGTATTTGCTTACCCGACATTGTATTCACCTACATTTCATCAAATTCTTTTATTCTTCCTTTAACAATACTGCTATTTTCAGTCTTTTTTATTACTTCCGTAAGACTTTTATTAGTCTCTTTTGCCAAAATCTTAACTATCTTATCAATACAACAAGTTCCTAGGCATTCTCCATTGAATACTCCAGTTCTTCTCTTTATACCATTCAATGTCCTAGCTCCTAATGGTCTTCTTATTGAATCAATTATTTCTCCTTCTGTAACTTGATTACATCTGCAAATTATCTTTCCATAATCAGGATTCGTAGCTATTAGCTTTTGTCTCTGCTTATTGCTCATATCCCTAAATCTATATATTTCACGTCTTCTACCATAAAACTCTTTTTTCAATTTACAATTTAAATTTTTCACTATAGCTTCACCAACATTTCTGCTAATTGATGGTGTAACTGTAGATATTGCATAACTCTTACATTGTACTTTTATATATCCATCACTATCTAATTTATTTGTTATAACTATTTTATCATTAATGAATCTTGATTTGTAAAAATAAATAATGTCCTCTTCTTCAATATCTCCTATTACAGCTTTTAGTTTATCAAGTGCCTCGTCATATAGACAATCGTCCTTTGTAACAATTTTTACTATTATATTATCTTCAAAATCTCTAAATATATATGTACTATCACCCTTATTACTTAAGACTGCTATAGCATGTTTTAGACTAGCTTTAACTTTTCTATCTAATACAAAATAAATTAAATTACTAATATTTTTTTTAGAACCTTTATCTTCTTTTCCGTCTACTAAAATAGGGCTACTTGCATCAGGAATAGTATTTATAACTATTTTACATGTAAACTTATTTTTACTTGTAGTTACATTAAACCCCTTAGATATTTTCTTTATCTCAATTACCTTTTCATTTAATCTAAAATTAACACCATTATCAAAGGCTACTTCTCCATAAGCTAAGGCCAAATCATCAGCACATACAATTCCAATATCTTTTAGTTCAATACCTTTATTATTTATGTCTTTTAATATTATACTCTTAGCTATTGCTGACTCAATATTTGCTAAACTTGCATCTTTTATTCCTCTTTTTATTCCTCTGCTATATATTTTATTTATTGTGTCCTCATTTTCTTTATCACGTGAACACACAATAGCATTCACCTTCTTAAATGGTACTGAAAGCACCGAACAAATTTTCTCAATTTCCTGATTTCCTTCAGTCTCTAACCCATAATTAAAATTATATTTAGACTCTATTCCATCATACACTAAGTCTGAATTTACTATAGAAGTATCATCACCAATTTCATATTCTTTTTCTATAAGAGATACATTTAAACTATATTTAGATAATTCATAAGCTATCGAGCAACCTATTATACCTCCACCTAAAATTAAAACATCATAATCCATAAAATCCCCCCTTACAGATTTTATAATCTTTAATAGTGAATACTTACTATACTCTTATCGGTTACTAAATTATATATATACTGAGAATCTGCTATTGAAAGCCTTATTCCTCCATTAGTATCGCACTTTCCTAGATTATTTTTTTCTCTTATATTTTCATCATATACTATTTTACCACCTTTTTTTATTTCATTAAAGGAAACTGAATTTATAAAATAATCACCAAAAAATTCCATACCATACATTGCGTTTTCCCCTTCTCTTTTGTTTGATAAATTTTGTACCTTTTTTTTAATTGTAAAAATCCCCATTGGTGTCTCTTTGTATTCATCGCCTTTAATGCCTGTTGAACATTTAATAGGTTCTTTATTTAAAATGACATTGTTTCTATATACATTTAGACTTTGAGATGTGATATTAACATCTATTAAAGTATCTGAATTTATATATTTTAGACCTGTAAGATTATCAGTATTTTTCTTAATCCAACCATTAATGAATATACCATTATTATCAACATGATTTGTTTCACAATAAATATATCCATTCTTTTCTTTTGTAGCTACAACCTCTTCTCCTTTATTAAGTGTATATATATCAGCTGTTCCTTTATCTATGTTAGTTACAAGCTGTACATTATTCTTATTTATATAATAAGTATTTTTACTACAATCAATTGAAGAAAAAACAGCAATATTATCTTTAAACTTATACTTCATTTCTTGCTTAACTTCAGCTTTAACTTTCTTCTCATATGAAATACTAGGTGGAACATAATCTCCTGGCTTATCATCTTTAGTAAAGAATATAGGCGCTACTATAATTGAACATGCTACTATTGAACTAATTAAGCTTGATAATAAAAATTTTAATATTTCTTTCTTAATCATTTTTTTCCTCCACTTATTTGTTATTATTTACACAAAAGCATAATTTAAACAAATAAATGGATTAAAAAAATTATAGGCTACAAAATATAACCTATAATTTAAAAATCTATTTATTCAATTCATCTAAAGTCTTACCTAGTTTATTTATATAATCACCATATTTTGACCAATCGCCATTCTTTTGAGCATCAACAGCCTGATTATATAAATCCTGAGCCTGCTTTAATTTATCCTTATTATTTGAACTATCAGTAGATGTTCCTCCTGTTTCAGTTCTAGTTTCAGATTGATTATTACTGCTATTATTAAATATTTGATTCAATGCCTCATCTATACTATTAGCCATAACCATCTTATTCCCAAAGGATACAATAACCCTTTTCACCTCAGGCATACTATTTTTTCCTTGTGCTCTTAAGTAAACTGGTTCTACATATAAAAGAGAATTTTTTATTGGTATTATAGACGTATCTCCAAATTGAACACTTGATCCTTGAGTATTCCATAGTGAAACTTCTTTTGATATTGAAGGATCTTGATTTAACTTTTGCTTAAATAAATATGGGCTATAAACTGTTTTATCTGTTGGAAGCTTATATAAAATTAACTTTCCATAGTTGTTCCCATCCATCCTAGCTCCAAATATAGCTGACATATTATCTTTATCTTTCATATTGAAATACTCCATTAGAACCATCTCAGATTTATTCTCTCCTGGAAGTCTCATTATAAAGTACGAAGCATCATTTACTCCCTTTTCGCCATTTATTTGTTTTTGATTCTTAGCAGTTTCCCAAAGATCTTCACTATTATAAAAAACCCCTGTATCAGTTACATGATATTTTCCTAAAACATTGCACTGAGTGGAAAATAAATCTTCTGGGTATTTAAAATGACTTCTTATATCTTTTGGAACTTGACTTACATCTTTAAATAATCCAGGAAAAATCTTAGAATAGCTGTTTGCTATAGGGTCATTTTTATCTACAATATAAAAGTTGGTTGTGCCATCTACTGCATCTATAACAACTTTAACAGAATTTCTTATATAATTAACATTGTTATATGGTTGGGAATAAGGAAATCTATCAGAAGTCGTA
Organism: Clostridium acetobutylicum ATCC 824; assembly: GCF_000008765.1. NCBI lineage: Bacteria > Bacillati > Bacillota > Clostridia > Eubacteriales > Clostridiaceae > Clostridium > Clostridium acetobutylicum. The sequence continues at coordinate 17,552 of NC_003030.1, read as the reverse complement.
TATGCATCTACAATCCAAAATAACTTGCCACCGCTTAAAACCACATAAGGATCTTTATCATAACTTAAAAATGGAGCTATTTTATTTAATCTATCCATTATATTTCTATTGATTAAAATCTTACTATTACTAGTTATATTCTCTGACAGTAAAAAGTTAGAATCTCTCTTATTTATGGCAAATATAAGTCTATTTAAAATATTTGCCTTTATTCCACCTTTCCCATCATAATTATTAGTTTTATTTTTACTTCCATCTGGATAGTCAAACTCTCCAAGAGTATTGTTTGCAATAGCATAATCATCCGTTTCTTCACCATAGTATATTCTAGGATTTGTAATCTTAAGATTAGTGCTATTTTGAGGAGGTATATCTTTTATTACAAAGTTCGGTTGTCCCTCGCTAGTTACTGAATTAACCTTACTCATAACCAAGCCATATCCATGTGTATATATAAGATGCCTATTTTGCCAAGTATCTGCATTTCCTTCAAGTGATTTACTATCTATTTCTCTTGGTGCTAAAAATACTTCACTGTATTTTCCACCTATATTATACCTATCAACATCTAAATCTCTAAAATCATAGTAATACCTAACCACTTGCACTTGATTATAAAACTCCAGTGCAGGTGTTACCGAATTTACTTTTATATTATTTACTGTATCTCTATTACTATCTATATCTGCTTGCGTTAAACTATCACTTGATGGAAAATTACTTTCTGATAACTTATCTATATTAAAAGCTTTCCTTGTATATTCTATATTATTTTTAATATAAGGAGCTTCTAAATTCTTTTCATTAGATTTAACAATTAAATTTTGAACTATTTCAGCCGTTATGCTTTGGCCTATAATTAATATTAGTATAGCTACTATTGATACAAATATAGGCTTAATTTTATATTTGATTATGCTTGTAAAAATAACAACTGATGATACTATAGCTGCTGCAATTATAATTACGTAAAATACAAGTGATACATGTATGTCTGTATATCCTCCACCATATACAACACCACGTGGAGAATAAACTAAATTAAATGACCTTATAGCATAACCTACTGCTACCAAAAACATTATCAAACCTGAAATTATAGCAAACTGCCTACCTGCAAAGTCACTTAATCCCTTAAAAAATTCCTTGAAACTAATATTAATACCACCAATATTTCTATTATAAACTCTATCTCTTAAACTTAATACTATATAGAGAATAACTGTAAGTACAGCCATAAATATTAGAAATAACAGCATGACTCCATACAATGATTCTATAAGTGGCAATCTAAATACATAAAACGATACATCAAGATTAAAAATAGGATCCTTGATATTAAAACTATTCCCACTAGTAAACTGTAGTATTCTATACCAATATACTGAAGACGTAAAGTATGCGACAAAAAAAGATGCTATAACATCAATTACAATAGCTACTCTTTTTTTTAATTTTTCAGTTTTTACATTAACTTCAACAACCTTATTCCATTTTATAATTATTTTCCTTATACTTTTATAATAAAACCAAAGTCCAGTATATATAATAATAAAAATAGGAATCATAAGTTTTAATATAGCAGCAAGCTTTGTAAAATACACAGACGTATATCCTATTTCTTTAAACCATTCTAAATTAATTATAAAGTCTGTTACCTTACCAAATGAACCAACTATAACTAATAAGAATAAAATTATAGTTACAATAGTAACTTTCTTCTTCAAAAAACTCACCTCATATTTTTTATTTCTAATCAGATATTATGTAGTTCTTTCTAGTCAATTCATCTACAATATTATTCATATCCTCTTCGTTATCAGTTCTTATTGTATGAAGGTGAACTCCTCCTGTAAGAATTGAAAGAGGTTCTGCACTATAATCTCTAATTTTATTCATAAAGTTTTTTACATCAAAAAGTGTTCTAATCATAAGTATTCCTCTTATTTCTCCATAAAGAGGATGTTCTATAATTACATCTTCTACAACTCCTCCAAACTTAATAACAGAATTAAGTTCATCTTCTATTGCATTTCTCTCATGTACTACTGCAAGAACTCTCTTTATAGAATTAGAATTATTTTTATTAATTATATATCCTTTAGGCGTTGCAATTATTTTGTGTCCTTTTGCTCTAAGTATTGCTATATCTTTTACAATCACTTGTCTTGTCACACCTAATTCTCTTGCTAGGGTACTTCCCTTAATAGGCTCATCATTATTTTCTAATTTGTTTTTTATATTTTCTCTTCTTTCTTCAGAAATCATTTTATATCACCATATCTTACTCCATATTTATATATTTAATTTTACCATAAACACTAAAAATATAGTTCTCAAATTAATTTTTATCATCATATTTTTTTAATATATTAAGTTTTAAATTATTATTAATACTATTATTATGATGATTTTTTACTAGAAATAATACTTCTTCATTTTCTATATCTTTTAATATATAATAACCTATATCTCCATGATTATAATAGCAATTAACCTTTTTTAATTTACTTAACCTTTTTAATTTTCCTTTAGTTATAAAATCTAATATAACTAATATTGATTTATCTATTAAGTTAAGCTTTACATATATTTTACCTATATCATGTAAAAGCGCCGCTTTTATTATATCTTTTTGATTACATATCTTCTCAACATCTCTTGCAACATTTATAGAATGTTTTTGCTCATGGATAGATAGTTTATAAAATAATTCTTTTTCATTTGTATTTAAACTCTTTTCAATATATAATTTATCATCATCACTAATATACGAAGACACATATTTAAAAAATTGATTTATTCTCCCTTTAATCAATGTATCTCCTCCTCTTTATATTTACTTAAAATTATATAATGAATAAAATAAAAAAGATAGCAGTTTTATCTGCTATCTTTTTTATGGTGGAGAATAAGAGATTCGAACTCTTGACCCCCTGCGTGCAAGGCAGGTGCTCTCCCAGCTGAGCTAATCCCCCATGGTGGACCTTCAGGGACTCGAACCCCGGACCGACCGGTTATGAGCCGGTTGCTCTAACCAACTGAGCTAAAGATCCATTACCCGGCAATGACCTACTCTCCCACAGGGCTGCCCCTGCAGTACCATCGGCGCTTTGGTTCTTAACCTTCGTGTTCGGTATGGGAACGGGTGTTACAACCAAGCTATGGTCACCGGATTAATTTATTTAGTTTTTGAAAGCATTTGTACTTTCAAAATTGCATAGTAATCTTAATATATTTACCTTTATATTGGTCAAGCCCTCGACCTATTAGTATCAGTCAGCTTAAAATGTTACCATTCTTACACCTCTGACCTATCACCTGTTGTTCTTACAGGGGTCTTACTAACTTATGTTATGGGAAATCTAATCTTGAGGTGGGCTTCACGCTTAGATGCCTTCAGCGTTTATCCCTTCCCGACATAGCTACCCAGCCGTGCCTTTGGTAAGACAACTGGTACACCAGAGGTCAGTCCATCCCGGTCCTCTCGTACTAAGGACAGCTCCTCTCAAATTTCCTTCGCCCGCGACGGATAGGGACCGAACTGTCTCACGACGTTCTGAACCCAGCTCGCGTGCCGCTTTAATGGGCGAACAGCCCAACCCTTGGGACCTACTTCAGCCCCAGGATGCGACGAGCCGACATCGAGGTGCCAAACCTCCCCGTCGATGTGGACTCTTGGGGGAGATCAGCCTGTTATCCCCGAGGTAGCTTTTATCCGTTGAGCGATGACCCTCCCACGAGGTGTCACCGGATCACTAAGCCCGACTTTCGTCTCTGCTCCACTTGTTTGTGTCGCAGTCAGGCTCCCTTCTGCCTTTGCACTCTACGCGCGGTTTCCAACCGCGCTGAGGGAACCTTTGGGCGCCTCCGTTACTTTTTAGGAGGCGACCGCCCCAGTCAAACTGCCCTCCTAGCTATGTCCCGTGACCAGTTTCATGGCCTCCGGTTAGAACCCCAGTACTGTCAGGGTGGTATCCCAAAGACGACTCCACAATCCCTGACGGAACTGCTTCCAAGTCTCCCACCTATTCTGTACAGACAATACCGAGATTCAATGCTAAGATACAGTAAAGCTCTACGGGGTCTTTCCGTCCAATCGCGGGTAGCAAGCATCTTCACTTGCACTACAATTTCGCCGGATTTGCTGTTGAGACAGTGCCCAAATCATTACGCCATTCGTGCGGGTCGGAACTTACCCGACAAGGAATTTCGCTACCTTAGGACCGTTATAGTTACGGCCGCCGTTTACTGGGGCTTAAGTTCATGCCTTCGCTTGCGCTAAGCATTCCCCTTAACCTTCCAGCACCGGGCAGGCGTCAGCTCCTATACTTCAGCTTTCGCTTTAGCAGAAACCTGTGTTTTTGATAAACAGTTGCTTGGGCCTATTCTCTGCGACCTACTCTCGTAGGCACCCCTTCTCCCGAAGTTACGGGGTCAATTTGCCGAGTTCCTTAACAGCAATTCTTCCGATGGTCTTAGGATTCTCTCCTCACCTACCTGTGTCGGTTTGCGGTACGGGCACAGAGCTCCTGGATAGAGACTTTTCTTGGCAGCATGAAATCAGATATTTCGGTAGTAAACTACCTCACCATTACACCCCAGACTTAACGAAAGACGGATTTTCCTATCTTTCATCCTCAGTGCTTAGACGTACTTCCAATAACGTACGCATATCCTATCCTCCTGCGTCATCCCATTTCTCATAACGTTATTCTGCGGTATCCGAATATCAACCGATTGTCCATCACCTACGCCTTTCGGCCTCGGCTTAGGTCCCGACTTACCCTGGGCGGACGAACCTTCCCCAGGAAACCTTAGGTTTTCGACCACTAAGATTCTCACTTAGTTCTCGCTACTTATGCCAGCATACTCTCTCCTGTACAGTCCACCGCTCCTTTCGGTACGACTTCAGCCCATACAGGATGCTCCTCTACCACTTGTACGAAGTACAAGTTCACAGCTTCGGTGTTAGATTTTAGCCCCGGACATTTTCGGCGCAGGATCTCTTGACTAGTGAGCTATTACGCACTCTTTTAATGTATGGCTGCTTCTGAGCCAACATCCTAGTTGTCTTAGAAATCCCACATCCTTTACCACTTAATCTATACTTTGGGACCTTAGCTGGTGATCTGGGCTGTTTCCCTTTTGACTACGGATCTTATCATTCGCAGTCTGACTACCATGATTCAAGTATCCAGCATTCGGAGTTTGATAAAGTTCGGTAACTGTTGTCAGCCCCTACCTCATTCAGTGCTCTACCTCCGGTACTCATTCATGGCGCTAGCCCTAAAGCTATTTCGAGGAGAACCAGCTATATCCGAGTTCGATTGGAATTTCTCCCCTATCCACAGCTCATCCCATGGTTTTTCAACACCATTGTGGTTCGGGCCTCCACGGAATTTTACTTCCGCTTCACCCTGGCCATGGATAGGTCACCCGGTTTCGGGTCTACAGCATGCAACTATACGCCCTATTCAGACTTGGTTTCCCTTCGGCTGCGCACCTTAAGTGCTTAACCTTGCTGCATACCGTAACTCGCTGGCTCGTTCTACAAAAAGCACATCATCACACATTAACGTGTTTTGATCGGTTGTGGACACACGGTTTCAGGTTCTATTTCACTCCCCTCCTGGGGTTCTTTTCACCTTTCCCTCACGGTACTTCTTCACTATCGGTCACTAGGTAGTATTTAGCCTTGGGAGGTGGTCCTCCCAGCTTCCCACAAGGTTTCACGTGTCTCGTGGTACTCTGGTACAGATCGGGCTTTTTTCTCTTTTTACCTACAGGACTATTACCTTCTATGGTTTAACTTTCCAGAAATCTTCGGTTAAGATATAAAGCTTTAATGATCTGACCGCAACCCCGGAAACAAGTTTCCGGTTTGGGCTCTTTCCGTTTCGCTCGCCGCTACTAAGGAAATCGATTTTTCTTTCTCTTCCTCCAGGTACTTAGATGTTTCAGTTCCCCGGGTTTACCTCTATATACCTATGAATTCAGTATACAGTTCATGGGGTTACCCATGAGAGTTTCCTCATTCGGAAATCTTCGGTTCACAGGCTATTTGCGCCTACCCGAAGCTTATCGCAGCTTATCACGTCCTTCATCGGCTCCTAGTGCCAAGGCATTCACCATGCGCCCTTTGTAGCTTGACCTTAAGTAAATATATTTAAATTCAAACAACAAAGAATTAACTTTGCCTTGCTTTAGAGTATTACTCTATATTGATTACTATGCAATTTTCAAAGTACAAATTTAGAGAGAATTAAACTCTCAAAATTAAACAGAGAACAAAGAACCTTCATGGAAATTACATTTCCATGTCGACTCCTTAGAAAGGAGGTGATCCAGCCGCAGGTTCTCCTACGGCTACCTTGTTACGACTTCACCCCAATTATCAACCCCACCTTCGACCGCTGGTTCCAAAAGGTTACCTCACGGGCTTCGGGTGTTGCCGACTCTCATGGTGTGACGGGCGGTGTGTACAAGACCCGGGAACGTATTCACCGCGACATTCTGATTCGCGATTACTAGCAACTCCGGCTTCATGTAGGCGAGTTTCAGCCTACAATCCGAACTGGGATGGGGTTTTGAGTTTTGCTCCACCTTGCGGTATTGCATCTTTTTGTCCCCACCATTGTAGCACGTGTGTAGCCCTAGACATAAGGGGCATGATGATTTGACGTCATCCCCACCTTCCTCCCGGTTAACCCGGGCAGTCTCACTAGAGTGCTCAACTAAATGTTAGCAACTAATGATAAGGGTTGCGCTCGTTGCGGGACTTAACCCAACATCTCACGACACGAGCTGACGACAACCATGCACCACCTGTCATCCTGTCCCCGAAGGGACTTCATCCATTACGGACTAATTCAGGAGATGTCAAGTCTAGGTAAGGTTCTTCGCGTTGCTTCGAATTAAACCACATGCTCCGCTGCTTGTGCGGGTCCCCGTCAATTCCTTTGAGTTTTAATCTTGCGACCGTACTTCCCAGGCGGAATACTTATTGTGTTAACTGCGGCACAGAAGGAGTCGATACCTCCTACACCTAGTATTCATCGTTTACGGCGTGGACTACCAGGGTATCTAATCCTGTTTGCTCCCCACGCTTTCATGCCTCAGCGTCAGTTACAGTCCAGAAGGCCGCCTTCGCCACTGGTATTCTTCCTAATCTCTACGCATTTCACCGCTACACTAGGAATTCTGCCTTCCTCTCCTGCACTCCAGACATCCAGTTTGAAATGCAGCCCCCAAGTTAAGCCCGGGGATTTCACATCTCACTTAAATATCCGCCTACACATCCTTTACGCCCAGTAAATCCGGACAACGCTTGCCACCTACGTATTACCGCGGCTGCTGGCACGTAGTTAGCCGTGGCTTCCTCCTATGGTACCGTCATTATCGTCCCATAAGACAGAGTTTTACGATCCGAAGACCTTCATCACTCACGCGGCGTTGCTGCATCAGGGTTTCCCCCATTGTGCAATATTCCCCACTGCTGCCTCCCGTAGGAGTCTGGACCGTGTCTCAGTTCCAATGTGGCCGATCACCCTCTCAGGTCGGCTACGCATCGAAGCCTTGGTGAGCCGTTACCTCACCAACAAGCTAATGCGCCGCGGGTCCATCTCATAGCGAATAAATCCTTTGGCTCAAGAATCATGCGATTCTCGAGTATTATGCGGTATTAATCTTCCTTTCGAAAGGCTATTCCCCACTATGAGGTAGGTTACCCACGTGTTACTCACCCGTCCGCCGCTGGGAACCGAAGTTCCCCGCTCGACTTGCATGTGTTAAGCACGCCGCCAGCGTTCGTCCTGAGCCAGGATCAAACTCTCAATTTAAAAGTTTGATATAATACAGATGCTAATCTGTATTCCTTTAGCTCATCGCTAAATTTATTTAAATAGAATAAATTCTATTCAAAAGAATTGCTGGTTCTTTAATTCTCTGTTTAATTTTCAAAGTTCAATTGTTCGCTGCACTAGACAGCTTAATTATAATATCATTTTTATTTAATCTTGTCAACTACTTTTTTTTATAATTTTGAAGATTAAATTTTGCTGCACTCACGTGACAACATGTAATATATTATCACATAAAATAACTTATACTTCATTCTTTTTGCTTATTTATATAAAATACGTATACTTTTCTTCTATTATTTACATTATACTTTATATTTCACATATTGATACTCACGGGGTAGTTTATTTTGCATTTTAAGATAAAAACTCGTGAAACACTACCATTTCACGAGTTTTATATACTTATATTCTATTATTCTTCACTATTATTTTCTTCAGCATCATGAACTTCTGAGACTTCTTCACTGTCCTCAAGCTGTTCACTATCATCTTTATTTATTTTAGCTAGAGCTAGAACTTTCTCGTCTCCATTATTCCTCATAAGAGTTACACCCATAGCATTTCTGCTTGTAGTTGATATATCTGAAACATTGATTCTTATGGCTATGCCCAAGTTATTTATAAGCATAAGCTCATCGCCATCTTCTACCATTCTAACTCCTACAAGTTTTCCTGTTTTATCTGAGACCTTATATGTTATAAGTCCCTTTCCACCTCTGTGTTGACATTTATATTCTCCTACATGTGTTCTCTTACCAAAACCATTTTCACTTACAACAAGAACATCACTTTCTTGATTAGGAACTTCCATGCCTACTACAAAGTCATCTTCTTTAAGAGTTATACCTTTTACCCCAAGAGCATTTCTTCCTAAAGGTCTTACATCAACTTCATTAAATCTTATCGCAAGTCCTTTATTTGTTACAATTATGATATCATCATCACCTTTAGTGATTCTAACAGAAACTAGTTCATCATCATCATTAAGGTTTATAGCAATAAGACCACTTTTTCTTATGTTTTTATACATACCAACAACAGTCTTCTTTATTATTCCTTTCTTAGTACACATAACTAAGAAGCTTTCCTCATCAAACTCTTTAATTGATATAACTGCCTGTATTTTTTCATTTGGATCAAGCTGCAATAAGTTAACAACATTTGTTCCCTTTGCTGCTCTTCCAGCCTCTGGTATCTGATAGGCTTTAAGCTTATACATTCTTCCTTTGTTTGTAAAGAACAATATATTATTATGTGTTGATGTTATAAAGATATTTTCAACAAAATCATCTTCTTTTGTTGTCATTGCTTGTATACCCCTTCCCCCTCTTTTTTGAGAAGTATAGGTATCAGCATTTATTCTTTTTATATAACCTGCATGAGTAAGAGTTATAACAACATTTTCTTCCTGTATTAAGTCCTCTATATCAATATCATTTTCAGCTCTTTCTATTGCAGTCTTTCTTTCATCACCATATTTAGCTTTTATCTCATTAAGTTCATCTCTTATTATTGCAAGTATCTTGTTTTCATCAGCAAGAATACTTTTTAATTCAGCTATAGTTTTCATTAGCTCATTGTACTCGTCTTCTATCTTTTCTCTTTCTAAACCAGTCAACCTTTGGAGTTTTAAATCAAGTATCGCTTGAGCTTGTTTTTCAGAAAGTCCAAACTTATCCATAAGTCCTAACTTTGCCTCTTGTGCTGTCTTAGAACCTCTTATTAAACTTATTACCTCATCTATATGATCAAGTGCTATTTTAAGACCTTCTAAAATATGTGCTCTTGCTGAAGCCTTTTCAAGATCAAATTCAGTTCTTCTTCTTATAACTTGCTCTTGGAATTTAATATAATGCTGCAAAATTTGCTTTAGATTAAGAACTTCTGGTCTGTTATCAACTAAAGCTAACATGTTTATTCCAAAAGTATCTTGAAGTCTAGTATGCTTATATAGCTGATTTAATATTATATTTGAATTGGCATCCTTTTTTATCTCTATTACAATTCTCATTCCATCTCTGTCAGATTCATCTCTAAGATCACTTATTCCTACAATTCTCTTATCTTTAACAAGGTCTGCAATACTTTCTACTAGTCTTGCCTTGTTTACCTGATATGGAATTTCTGTAATTATGATTTTCTGCTTACCATTATCTTCAACTTCTATTTCACTTTTAGCTCTTACTGTTATTTTTCCTCTACCAGTCTCATAGGCAGCTCTTATTCCAGACTTGCCCATTATTATTCCTGCTGTAGGAAAGTCAGGTCCTTTTATCTGAGCCATAAGCTCAAGAATTGTTGCTTCTGGATTATCTATAAGCATTGTTATACCATCTATAACTTCACCTAAATTATGGGGTGGTATATTTGTAGCCATTCCAACAGCAATACCAGCTGAACCATTTACAAGTAAGTTAGGAAATCTCGATGGTAAAACAACCGGTTCTTTTTCTTCACCATCAAAGTTAGGAATAAAATCAACAGTATTCTTTCCTATATCTCTTACCATTTCAAGAGCTATCTTATTCATTTTAGCTTCTGTGTATCTCATAGCAGCAGCAGAGTCACCGTCAACCGAACCAAAGTTTCCATGACCATCAACAACTGTGTATCTTAAGTTAAAGTCTTGAGCTAATCTAACCAAAGCACCATAAACAGAAGAATCTCCATGCGGATGATACTTACCTAAAACATCTCCAACTATTCTAGCGCATTTTCTATATCCCTTTTCAGGTGTTAAACCCAATTCATGCATTGAATATAATATTCTCCTATGAACTGGCTTAAGTCCATCTCTTACATCTGGAAGTGCACGGCTTACTATAACGCTCATTGCATAATCTATATAACATTTTTTCATTTCACTGCTTATATCTACAGGTAAAACTTTTCCTTCATTTAGCATACATCATCACACCTCTTTTAATGTGTTAAACATCAAGGTTTACAACTTTAGTAGCATTTTCTTCTATGAATTTTCTTCTTGGATCAACCTTATCTCCCATAAGTATTGTGAAAATTTCATCTGCTGCCATAGCGTCCTCTATGTTAACCTTTATTAACGTTCTTTGCTCAGGATTCATAGTGGTTTCCCATAACTGCTCAGGATTCATTTCTCCTAAACCTTTGTATCTCTGTATATCAGTATTTTTATCCTTACCACCAACATCTTGAAGCACATCTTCTAATTCTTTATCGCTATAAGCATAATATTCTTTTCTAGTCTTTGTAACTTTATATAAAGGCGGCTGTGCTATAAATACATGACCTTCTGATATAAGCTCTGTCATATACCTATAGAAGAATGTAAGTATAAGTGTTCTTATATGCGCTCCATCAACATCGGCATCGGTCATTATAATAATCTTGTGATATCTCAATTTAGATACATCAAAATCTTTACCTATTCCTCCACCAAAAGCTGTTGCCATAGCTTTTATTTCCTCTGAGTTAAGTATCTTATCGATTCTTTGCTTCTCAACGTTCATTATTTTACCTCTAAGAGGCAATATAGCTTGGAACCTTCTATTTCTTCCTTGCTTTGCAGAACCTCCCGCTGAGTCTCCCTCAACGATATATATTTCGCATTCCTCTGCATCCTTTGATGAGCAATCAGCTAATTTTCCTGGAAGGGATGTACTTTCAAGAACAGACTTTCTTCTAGTAATTTCTCTTGCCTTTTTAGCAGCTTCTCTTGCTCTAGATGCTACTAAAGCCTTATCTATAACTAATTTACCTATTTGAGGATTTTCTTCAAGATAAGTGCTTACTCTTTCACTTATTATGCTATCAACAATTCCTCTAACCTCAGTATTTCCCAACTTTGTTTTTGTTTGTCCCTCAAACTGAGGTTCTGTAAGTTTAACTGAAACTACTGCTGTAAGTCCTTCTCTTATATCTTCTCCTGATAGGTTTTTATCATTTTCTTTTAAATATCCAAATTTCTTTGCATAATCATTTATAACTCTTGTTAATGCTGTTTTAAATCCAGCAAGATGTGTTCCACCCTCAATAGTGTGTATATTATTAGCAAAAGAAAATATATTTTCATTGTAACCATCATTGTATTGAAGAGCTATTTCAACAGAATAATTTGAATCAATTGAACCTTCTACATAAATTGGTTCTTTAAATACAACTTCCTTGTTTCTATTTAAGTAGCTTACGAATGATTTTAATCCACCTTCATAATGGAATATCTCATTCTTATCATGTCTTTCATCAGTGAGTTCAATCTTTATTCCCTTATTTAGAAAAGCTAATTCTCTCAATCTTTGGGATAATGTATCATAATCATACTCTGTATCCTCAAATATTTCAGGGTCTGGTTTAAAATATATTTTAGTTCCGTGCTCATCACTATCACCTATTTTTTCAAAAGGTGATGCCACCTTACCCCTATGATAAGTTTGTTTCCATATATGTCCTTCGGTTTTTACTTCTACTTCACAAGTTTCAGATAAAGCATTAACAACAGACGCACCAACTCCATGAAGACCTCCTGATACTCTGTAAGCTCCGCCTCCGAATTTTCCACCCGCATGTAGAATTGTCATTATTACCTCTACAGTTGGCTTTTTCATTTTATGGTGTATACCTATAGGCATACCTCTACCATCATCGGATACTGTTACTGAATTGTCCTTATGTATAAACACTTTTATATGGCTGCAATATCCGGCCAAAGCTTCATCTATACTATTATCAACTATCTCGTATACAAGGTGATGTAAGCCTCTTGTACCAGTACTTCCTATGTACATACCTGGTCTTTTTCTTACAGCTTCGAGACCTTCAAGAACCTGTATCTGACTTTCATCATAAATTTCATTTTTTTCTGACATTAGTATCCTCCTACTCTAACTTTTATGGTTCTAAGTAAACAACTTCTGATCTTTTGCTTAAAGTTGAAGATGAGATTGGGGATAAAAATATTTTACTCTTTTTATCCACTTCTGCAATAACAAAGGATTTAGGAGCCTCATTTGTTATTCTTTCAACAAATCCATCCTCTTCTGACATCCTCAAAAATTGACTTGTATCTGCACTATACATAGTCGTTTCAATATCAAAAATTCCGATAACGTCTTTTATTGGAACAACTACATTTTCTCCCAAGTGTAAAAACATACTTTCCCTCCTTATTTTACTAATATTCAGCAATCCTACCATTATCAATTCTAAATACATTGAAATCATTTTTTAAATATTTCTCTATATCACCAATACCTGTACAAGTTATTAACGTTTGTATTCCTTCTAATGAGTTCAATATATATTCTTGCCTACTTTCATCTAATTCAGACAAAACATCATCAAGTAAAAGTACAGGCGTCTCACTCGAAATCTCTTTTATAATTTGTATCGAAGCAAACTTTATTGTTAAAACAGATGTTCTTTGCTGTCCTTGTGAACCAAAGCTTCTAGCGTCTATTCCATTTATTTTTATGCTAAAGTCATCCCTATGTGGACCAACAGAAGTATTTCCCTTTTCAACATCTCTTTTATAGCTATCTTTAAATAAAGAAAATAATTCTTCTGAAATATTTTCTCTTCCCTTAACATGAGTTAGATACGTAAATTCAATCTCCTCTTTGCCCTTGGTTATATCTGAATGAATTATTTTACCTTTTTCATTTAACTTATTTAAATACTTTATCCTGCTTTCAATTAGAGAACTACCAAATTTACTTAGCTGCTCATCATAAACACTTATCATATCATTATTTAAAAATTTTTTATTTCTAAGCATAATATTTCTTTGATCTAATATTTTATTATATTGGACAAGCTTATAATAATATCTATGATCTAATTTGGATATCTCCATATCCAGAAACTTTCTCCTATGTCCAGGAGATTCTTTTACAATTTTTAAGTCTTCTGGTGAAAACATAACCACGTTAAATATTCCAAACAACTCAGATATCTTTTTTAATTTTATCGAATTTATATTTATGCCTTTTTTGCCACCCTTAAATATTTTTATCTCTATTTTTTTATCAAGCGGTTTCCTAGACAAATTCAACCTTATAAAAGCCTCATCTTTATCCCATTTAATAAGTTCCTTATCCTTATTTGTGCGATGAGATTTTCCAAGGCTGCAATAAAAGATACTTTCAAGTATATTTGTTTTTCCCTGCGCATTATTTCCGGTTAAAATATTAACTTTTTTATTAAAGTCAATCTCTATATTATCATAATTTCTAAAATTATCTAAGTATAAATTTTTTATATACATAATAACACCTATTATTATAACATAAGTATCAATTCCAAGTCTAAATTATACTATTTTATAAGTTTCGCCCTCAAATTCTACGTTGTCACCCTTATATATTTTCTTACCTCTTCTAATTTCAACTTCTCCATTAACTTTTACGTCGCCATTTAATATATACATTTTTGCTTCAGAACCTAGAGTGACTGCTCCACACCATTTGAGTAAAGAATCCAACTTTATAAATTCAGTATTAATACTTACTTCTTTCATAATTACTTTTTTCCTCCTGAAACATAAATTTTAGATTGTAGCTAATCTTACTGGCAAAATTAAATAAGTGGAATCATCATTTTCCTTATTTTTAATAATGCAAGGACTTATGCTACTTGAAAAGTTCATTACAATTTCTTCCTGATTCATGATTTTAAGCACATCTATTAAATATTTTGAGTTAAATGCAATTTTCAAAGGCTGACCTTGCAAAATTATATTTATTTCTTCTCTTACGTTTCCCAATTGAGAATTGGACGTTATAATCATTACATCATCCTCGATGTCTAATTTTATCAAATTGTTATTTCCATCCTTAGCCATAAGTGAAGCTCTCTCTATGCAGTCTAACAATTCTTCTTTTCTAGCCACAATATTTAAGTTGTATTCTTCAGGTATTATTGAATTATATTTTATAAATTCACCTTCAAGTAGTCTTGATATTATCTTAGTATTTCCAAGATTGAATAATATATGGTTAGAAGTAAATGTAATATTTACATCACCATCATCCTCTAAAATTTTAATAACTTCATTTAGTGTTTTTCCTGGAATTACTGCATTTATACTGGTTTCGTTATCTATGTATTGGCTTCTTAAAGCTAGCCTATACCCATCAATAGCAACTAAATTTAATTTGCTATCTTTTATTTCAAATAAAACGCCTGTTAATATAGGCCTTGTTTCATCCTGAGCAATAGCAAATATAGTACCTTTTATCATAGTTTTTAATGTTTTTTGATTTATTTTGAAGATTGAGTTTTCGTCTATCTCTGGTAAGCTTGGAAAATCATTTGGATTTAGATACACAAGTGTTAGCTTTGATTTATTACAAGTTATTTCAACACAATTATTCTCAATAGTTTGTATCTCAACCTTGGAATTAGGCAGCTTTCTAATTATTTCACTTAAAAGCCTAGCATCTAAAACAACTTTACCTTCTTCTAAAACTTCTACATTTATTTTAGTTTCAATACTTAAATCTATATCAGAACCAATTAAAGTTAATTCGTTATTTTGAACACTCATGAGTATACCTTGTAATACTGGCATTGTTGATTTTCCTGTAACAGCTTTTTGAGCTGTAATAATTGCTTCTTGTAATATATTTTTTTCACATATAAATTTCATTATAATATCCTCCTTATTAACAATTATAAAGAATAGAAAAGTAGATAAGGTATAATAAAAACTAAGTAGTAATAGTAGTAGGGAGTGTGGATTTGTTGATAAGTGGATAAACTCAACAAATATCAAGGTTTGCAAGAAAAAAATAACTGTGGATAATTTATTAACAACTACTTTACGTTATCAACAGTATTAACATGCAAAGTAAAATATAAAAAGTATCCACAATTTATTATAGATAAATAATAAACAACTGTTATTATTTTGGAGAGAATCTCTTTGTAATCTCATTTATTGTATATTTTAAGTCATCATCTTCTTTTAAAGCAGAAGAGATTTTTTCATATGCATGAATTACAGTTGTATGGTCTCTTCCTCCAAACGCTTCTCCTATCTTAGGCAAGGACATATCAGTTAGTTTTCTAGAAAGATACATTGCAATTTGGCGTGGGAAAGCTATATTTTTTGTACGCCTAGCTGATTTAAAGTCCTCTATTCTTAAATTAAAATAGCTAGAGACTACATCTTGGATTAAATCTATAGTTATCTGCTTATTTTGTTTACTAGAGATAATATCCTTAAGTGCCTCAGATGCTAAATCTACACTTATCTCTTTATTCGTAAGAGATGAAAATGCAACTATTCTTATAAGTGCACCTTCAAGCTCTCTTATATTTGATTTTATTTGAGTTGCTATGTATACCATAACGTCATTAGGTATGTTTAAATGCTCAACATCGGCTTTTTTCTTAAGAATTGCAATTCTTGTTTCAAAATCAGGTGCTTGTATATCTGCTATTAAACCCCATTCAAATCTTGAACGCAACCTATCCTCCAATGTAGGTATTTCCTTAGGTGGTCTATCACTGGAGAGTATAATTTGTTTGTTATTTTCATGTAGAGCATTGAAGGTATGAAAAAATTCTTCTTGAGTCCGCTCTTTACCGGCTATGAACTGAACATCATCAATTAAAAGCACATCCACATTTCTGTATTTGTTTCTAAATTCAACGTTTTTGTCGTCCTTAATTGAATTTATAAGCTCATTTGTAAATTTTTCAGAAGAAACATATACAACTTTAGCTTTTGGATTATTATCAAGTATGTAATGACCTATAGCTTGCATAAGATGAGTCTTTCCAAGTCCAACTCCTCCATATATAAATAATGGATTGTAGGCTTTTGCAGGAGCTTCAGCAACAGCAAGGCATGCAGCATGAGCAAATCTATTACTATTACCAATTACAAATGAATCAAATTTGTATTTTGGATTAAGCATAGAAGAACTAGTATCTGTATTTACATTGTTTGTATCGGTTTCTTGATCTTCATCGGTTTCCAAAGCTTCTTCAGAGGAAATTAAAAATGCTATGTCATATTTTTTAGTAGTTATTATTTTCATAGAATTTATTATTAAATCTTTATATCGATTTTCGAGAATTTCCTTTGTAAATTGATTTGGAACACTAAGGCGTATACTATCTTTATCAATAGATATAGGAGTGATACTTTTTATCCAAGTGTTAAAGCTTACTTCCGTTAATTCACCTTTTATTATGTTTATGGTTTTTTGCCACAGTTCATTTAATTGGGCAGCCATAGTATATCCTCCTGTCTAAAAAAATTTATTTTAAATAAAGTAATCAACAAGTTACTAACATAGATATAAACAAAAATAAGTATACATTAGATGTTTTGACATATGCACTAAAAAATATTCACATGTGCATAAAAATGTTAATGTGTCTCTATAGAAATTAGTTATCCACAAATCTATAGTAATAATATTAACACATAATTTGAATTGAGAAAATAATTAATAAAAACAAAAAAAAAATAAAATTAAAAACAAGTTATCAACAGAGTTATGCACAGATTGTGTATAACTTGTTTTTAAAAAAGTTATTAACAGCCCTTTCATAATAATATCAAAACACAGGTAGGTATTCAAGAAATTATCCACAAAAAGTTTTTTTTATGTGAATAATTTATCAACAGAAGTGAAAAATTTAATATGTAAGGAATAAAATCTCATTGCTAAAGGTTGGCAGAATCGTTTTTCTTGA